>CAYGMG010000041.1:0-27711 GCA_964350895.1 uncultured Lysobacter sp. | reverse complement strand
ATTCTTCGAATGAACCAATCACTGTCGGCCGCAGGCCGGTTAACACGGCGTTAGAGGCCTTATGGTGATCTGGCGCGTAGTTCTTGCCATATGGGGGCTTGCGCTTCTCTCACTGCTCTGGTCGGTCGGGCGCGTCGCCATTGATCTCGGCCTTTCGGAAGCTGTCGGAGCTTGGCCGGCGTTCCTAGGTGTCGTGTTCTTCGTCGGCACACTGAGTGGGTTGGCGGGTCCGAGAAATGCGCGCCTTGGCTTCCTTTTCGCCATGGCGAGCGCAACGGCCTACCTTGTAACGATAGATTGGGGATGGTTTCAATTGTTCGTGAATGGAGGTCCGCTTGGCGCTCTTGGCTTCTACGCTAAGAATCCCAAGCTCGGGTACGATGCAATTCTCCTCCCGGTACTTGTGGTTGCCACTACACTGTTCTTGCTCGTGCGGTGGCGCGCATTCGCTGGTCCCGAGCGAACAAGCGTTTGACCTATGGCGACGGCCTCTAACTGTGTGTTGAACCGGACCTGCGGGGAGATAGTTCGAATGAACCGATTGCTTTCGGCCGCAGGCCGGTTAACACGGCGTTAGCCACCTGTCACGAGTCCTCTCGAGTGCCGTCGAGATCGCAATGAATCGATCAAGCGTTCCTGTAGTTCTGCTGGTAGCGGCCATCGTTGGCTCAGTCGCAGTTTATGTATGGCCCTTCTTGGCACTCTTCAGCCCGAGCGAAGCTGCACTTGTGCTGGGGCTCGGGGTAGGCATAGTTCTGGTGGCGTGGCTCCCCCTGCTGTATCCCTTGTTCATGACTCTTCGTTCGAAGCCTCGGCTACCCTGGCGGATCAGATTTGTCGGCGTGGTTGGCTCACTCACCTATGGGGCTTCGCTGCTGGTTGCGGCCGTAGTCGGGGTGCCATTGGAGCTCTACCTGGTTCACGTAGCTCCCCAACTGCAGGCTATGGGCGAGTCAGTAGGCGAGCCGGTGGTACTTGCAGGAGAGTTCATCCTTTCCTACGGCTGGATTGCAGCGCCCATAGTGCTGTCAGTTGCTTCAGTTGTGCTCACCAGATACCTTTTGCCTCGTTGGCCGGCAGTGGTTGCGGCGCTAGGCGGCTAACTGTGCGTTAGAGCGGACCTGCGGGAGATACTTCGAATGAACCGATCACTGTCGGCCGCAGACCGCTCAACGCGGCGTTAGACAGAACGGGGAGTTTCTCGCAATGCAGAGCTGCCGATCCTGCCGACGCAAGATCATCTTCGGAGCCCGATGGGAATCCGGGAGCAGTTACTGTTCAATCGAGTGCCGCGACCACTTCTTCCACCCTGGGTTCTGCAATGGCTGTCTTGCGGCATCGACCGACATTTCTGGCGGCAACATGTGGACTGCCGCCGGCTCCGGGGAGCGGTTCTTGGGGCGGCGCTCGTTGTGTCCAGCCTGTCGAAGTGTCGTTCTCACCAAGTGGTCATGCTTCCTCTTCATTCCTTTCGCTAGGCTCCCAGCCTATCGGGTCAAATACTTAGCTCCGGGTCAGTTTCTCTCTCGGCGCTTACCAGAGGCTACAGCATGGCAAGTCAAGCTTGAGCGCTTGCTGGGCCCTAACAAGCGGCTGCGGTAGGGTTCTGTCCAACTATGCGTTCAAGCGGACTGCGGGGACAGGACTCGATGTTTCCTGATGTTTGGTCGGCCCGCAGCCGCTTAACGCGGCGTTGTGCCCCCGGGTTTAGTTCTTGAGTTGGGCTAACCGTTGCAGGCGCGCATCGGCATCGCTTCGGTCCGGCTCCAGAGCCGCAGTAGGTCGGTCTTGGATCGCCCGCGCTGGGCACTGAGGCAGGGCGCCCAAGGTTGTCGCGGCGGGTTCGGCTTGCCCCGTGTTGTGCTCAGTGGTCTCCAAGGCCGCGCTCGGGGCTGCGCTCGCCAGCTCACGTGCTCCAGGCCGCTGCCACCGCCTCGGCGCCCGCCATGCTTCCGCGCGCGGGCACAGGCGCTCGGCTCCGTAGCTACGAGTGTCGCCATCTGCCGGTCGTGCCGCTATGCTTCGCACAGGCGCTCGGGCGGCTTCGTTTCTCATTCAGCCAGTTCGGCAGCTGGTCGCCCCGCAGAGGGCGCTAGCACAACTATGTGTTCAACCGGACCTGCGGGGAGGTAGTTCGAATGAACCGATTGCTGTCGGCCGCAGGCCGGTTAACACGGCGTTAGCCTCCAATGGTTGCCCCGTCGCAGGCCGAAGTTGTCGCGCAGAGTTGGTTCATGAGCGTGCTGTGGCTATACCTCGGCGTGCTTGTCAGCGCTGTTCTTTGGCTCGGCCTATACGTGAGTCTACGCGAGGGCTACTCAGAGCGACCCAGCAACATGGGGCCATTCATTGTCTTCGCGGCTCCGCTTCTTTCGGTTCCGCTCGCACTTGTTGCAGCGCTTGTTGACCGTGTTCTTTTCTTCTGGCGTCCCCGCATCGGCCGCACAAGAGCCCTGGTAACTCTCGGGAGTGCCTACGGTAGTTTGTGGGCGGCGTATCCACTGGTATTCTTCGTTCCAGAACCAAAGTATTCGATCGTCTTGGCTGCGGTTCTTGCTCTTGCTTTGGCAGTTGCGGTCAGGTTCGGGAAGCTCTTCCTTGTTGATCGAGTTGTAGGCTAACTATGTGTTCAACCGGACCTGCGGGGAGGTAGTTCGAATGAACCGAGCACTGTCGGCCGCAGGCCGGTTAACACGGCGTTAGATGTCATGGGTCCGCGCGTCGCAAGTCCCGTTCTCATCGTCGCCTCCTTCCTGCTCTTCGGCGCACTGAATGGCGCCACGGCAACTAGCGAGGCGGCTGGTCATGTTCTGGGCACCATCCATTGGGTGCTTATTGCGTTCTTGCTGTACTGGTGGTCCTCCTCAGATGCTCTTCGGCGCCAGGCGCAGCTGTCCACAAGCATGATCGTTTGCTTGGTAGTCTTTGGTCTTCTAGCCATGCCGTTCTATCTCGCAGGCTCACGCCCTGACGGTTCGTGGGTGCGTTGGCTGCCCAAAGGCCCGGCCTTGGCGGCAGTTTGTTTTGGGGGCCACTACTTCACATATGGCGCAATAGAGTCCACCGCAAATGCCATCTAACTATGTGGTCAAGCGGACAGCGGGGAGAGGCTTCGATGTTTCCTGATGTTTCATCGTGCCGCTGCCGCTTACCACGGCGTTCTTCGGTCATCGGCATCGAGCAGAGGCTTCGTTAGGAAACTTCTTACACAACGAAGCGGGAGAATCCGATTGACAGACCATCGCAGACACGCAGAATCAATGCAGGGATACGAGCCGGCGGATAACGAAGTTGATCCGCCGGCTCGTATCCCTGCATTGGCTGAGGTATGCGCCGCCCGTGTCGTTTCGGTCCGCTTCGGTGATGCGCAAGGCTCCGCCTGTATTGCCCAGAAGCTCGCTGCCGACGCCGTAGAACTCCTCGCTGAAGTTGACCGCGCGGACCTGCTCGGCTCCGCACGTTGCCTTTCGGCGCGCGGCAACTTAGCTCGATAGTTAGCTTCCCAAGGAAAATTTATGAGGATCATTCTGGAACATACAGCAAATAGTATCTTTTTCTTCCTCGGCACTGTGCATACTACTTTAACTCTGCTAAATCAAAGGCCATTTGATTTGAATGCATTAATGTACGTAGGAGCTGGGTTAGCTTTCATTTTTTTATCATTTTTTAATTTTGTCCGTGTCAAAACAAGCCATAGGTTAACGAAGTTATTTAGCTTGCTGTCAAATATCTTAACTGCATTTTATATGGTTTTAGTTGCCGTAGTATTTTCAGACCCAAGAGTTACAATAGCCGTAGTTGTACTAGCACTATTAGCTGTTTTGTCTGTTATTGATTACCGAAAAAGTGCCAATTCACTTACAGCTAGTGGTCACGAATAGTGTTTTGGTGCAAAGCTAACAATGCGGTCAAGCTGACGTCTATTCCGTCGCTTGTTTATGTGGCGATCGCTACGCTGCCACAACACAATCAACTCCATAGCCGCAGCTTACCGCGGCGTTAGCCTTCACTATGTACATCACGGGATTTCTCACGGCAGTGGCAATGTCTGCATCGTCTAGTACCGTGATCGAGTGGTCGACAGCCACTTCTAAGCATAAGACGGAAGATCGAGCCATCGTTTTCCGCTATGCGAGTCGGTTCACGCCAGATTTTGATCGCGCGCCCTATACCGCCAAGATCGGTATCGAGTGGCCTTATTCCGGTAGCAGAGGTATGCCGACCACGAGCGAACGCGAGCGCATGGATCGCTTCGAGGACTTATTGGCCCCAGAGGTCGAAGCGGGTGAACTCTCAGTTCTTGCTATCGTTTCGACTGGAGAGGACCTAAGGGCCTGGGTGTACTACGCCAGATCATCTGAAGAATTTATGTTCAGGCTCAATAGGGCTTTGCAGGCTGAGGATCCATTCCCAATTGACATTCAGCTTTCGGTTGAGCCCGGCTGGGATGAGTATGAGCGTTTCAAAGCTGGAGTCCTTCCTGCTAGTGAAGGCTAACTATGTGCTCAACCGGACCGTCGGGGACATGTTACGTTCAATCCAATCCATCTCGGCCCTCGGCCGGTTAGCACGGCGTTAGCCTCTAGGTGAGCGCGTTCCATGCACATCTACATTGATGAATCTGGAGTCTTTCGAGTCGCAGAGCATGACAACGCGTGGTGTGTCGTCGCTGCCCTTGTAGTCCCCGAACCCGTCGCGCGGCGCATCGCGCAATTGCTTATCCCCTACAAGCTCGCCTGCGGAAAGCTGTACGACGAAGAAGTGAAGCTGGGAGAGCTGACAGGCAATCAGATCATGTCCTTCCTTGGCAAGCTGAGCGAATTCGACTGCACGGTCTATTGCGTTGCAAGCGAGATGTCCCTGGTTACCGAGGAGCAGGCACACCGTCACCAAGCGGAGCAGGTAGCGAAGATCACTCAGCACATCGACAAGATGAAGTATGCAGAGGGCCGGGCAGGCCTTCAAAAGCTCGCAGATGAAGTGAGTCAGCTTTCCCCGCAGCTATACATGCAACTCGTGTGTCAGGCGATCCTGGTCAAGGAAGTAATCGATCGTGGAATTCTTTACCACGTTCAACGCACTCCAAAGTGCCTCCGCCGTTTCAGGTGGCGCATCGACCAGAAGAACACATCAAAGTCCTTGTTCGAGGTTTCATTTGAGAAGATCGCTCCTTCATTGCTGCAGTCAATGGCGCTCAGCGAGCCCTCCTACGCTTGCACTGACTTCGACTACAGCGCAATGAACGAGTTCGTCTACACCGAAGAGAACGCGCCAACATACTTGAGAGACACCTACGGACTTCAAATCGACCCCGTTGGCGGTCTGAACATTGGCAAGCTACTTCGAACCGATATGGGATTCCCCGATTCACTGTCAGAGCCTGGGATCCAAGCTGTCGATCTTGTTGCATCTTCTATCGGGAGACTTTTGCGCGGTCGGTTCGCCGACGAGGAACGTTTCGCGCGTGCTCTTGGTCGCCTAATGGTTCAGAATCTGCGAGGTGAGTTCCCGATACGGCTCGTGTCCTTCGGCGCGACTGATGTATCCGTTACCGATCGTATCGCGAACATTGTTCGGGCGTTTGATGCGTTCTCCAAGCGGATGCTTTTGCAAGGCAGAAGCGCAGCGAGTCGTGCTAGAGGCTAACTATGTGTGTATGGATTCCCCCGTCAACTAGCCCCAAGCGCTCGTAGTTCAATAGCAGACCGGATCGGCTGCAATCGTGTATTCGGCCTTTGGGTGGATCTTGTTGATCCTGGCCATCATGGAGTACGCGGGGCGGGGCCAAACGTTCAATCGAGCGGTGTGCTGCTCAGCATAGTTACCGGCCTTACCGCCCCGGGTACCGAACCGCTGCCATGAACTCGAAGCTCGGTGCAACCGGTGAAACGAAACGTGTTTCTGCGTGATGGATGATCGGTGGGGTCAGTGCGCCACAGGCGGCTGGCTGACGTGGTTGGGGTCAAAAGACGCGCGGTGGTGTTCGGCGGCCCAGAGTCGCCGGGCCAGCTTGTTGGCCACGGCGCAGGCGGCCTTGTTGTGGCCGACGCGGTCGCTGAGTTGGATGGCCCACTCTGAGAGCCGGTCCAGGTCTTTTCCCTGCCTGCGCTTGATGGCCGCGCTCTGCAGCAGCGATCGGGCGCCGTGGATCAGCAGTTGCCTGAGATAGATGTCGCCGCGCCGGGTCAGCTTGCCCAGGCGCCGAGTGTTCCCACTGGAGAACTCCTTGGGCGTGATGCCCAGGCTCGATGAGAAGTGGCGGCCGCTGGGGAAACGATCCAACTCTCCCTGTCCCGCACTCAGCGCGGTGGCGGTGATCAGGCCGATGCCGGTCGCGACCATGTAGCGCTGACTGCGCACATCGCGAGCGGCAAACTCGGCCAGGTCCGATTCGATGTCGGCCATGGCACGGGAGTGCGCGGAGATTTCCTCAAGCAGCGTGTGGAGACGATGGCGCAGGGCCATGCTGAGGTCGTTCTCGGCGTCGGCCAGTGCGTCGAGAGCGGCCAGTCGCACCTTGTGCGAACCGGCCGGGATGACGATGCCGAACTCGCGCAGCAGACCGCGCAGCAGATTGATTGAGGCTGTGCGCTGGTGCTTGTGGTGCTCGCGGATGCGGTGCAGGCCCTGGATGCCCTGTTGTTCAGCGGACTTGATCGGAACGGGCCGAATGTCGCCCACGGTGAAGGCGGTCAGCAGGCCGGCGACGTCAGAGCGGTCGGTCTTGTTGCCACGGACGAAGGGCTTGGCGTGCTGGGCAGGCAGCAGCAACGGCCGATGCCCCATGGCGGCGAGGCGCCTTGCCCAGTAGTGCGAGCTGCTGCAGGCCTCCATGACCACGGTCATCGGTGGCCGGTTGTGGAACTCCGCAGCGAGCCTTGCCCGCGACAGGCGCTTGCGCTGAACGATTCGCGCATCCGAGTCGGCGAAAGCCAGCTAAAACACATCCTTGGCAAGATCAATGGCGACAGTAGTAGCATTCATATCGGACTCCTCCCGTGATCGTGACTGATGGCCGAAACCTCAGTGTGGCTCAACGAAGCCGAGTGGCTCGGGGGGAGTCCATTCCAACATTCAAGCGGACCGCGGGGAGAGGACTCTATGTTTCCTGATATCGCATCGACCCGCGGCCGCTTAACGCGGCGTTGGACGGCGGAGTAGACCTTGCGCGTGCTCGTCGCACTCATGGTCGCAATGATGCCTCAGGCTTCGGCAGGCGATCTCAGGATGTCGTTTTCGGCGGCTGAGCCAGCTCTTGAAGAAGCGACCAACACGTACCGGTCAATCTGGAGGGAGGACGGCCAGCGCATTGTCCGCGCGCTTGAGCAGGCCTTTCGTATCTCACTGCCGTACGAAGCTATCAATGTTGTCGTCTTCGAGGGCGTGAGCAGGTCCGGCGCTCCCGGCAAACCAATGTATCTGCGCGCGAGCTATGCCGCTGAGGTGAAGCAGGCGACCTTGGTGCATGAGCTAGCGCATCGCTACATGATCGAGGTAGCTCCCGCCCCGGGCTGCTTCCGAGATGTGCACGAGGCCCTATCGGTTGTTCTCGCGGAAGTCTGGGGAGATTTGTGGGGCAGTGCCTTCGTCAAGGAGCAAGCTGAGGTCGAGTCTCGCCGTTCGGAGCGCTATCATCATGCTTGGGTTCGAGCACTTGGCATGACCCAGGCTGCTCGGCAGCATGAGATCGAGCGGGTTGTCGTCACGTGCCGCCGTCCAACTATGCGTTCAACCGGACCTGCGGGGAGGCAGTTCGAATGAACCGATTGCTGTCGGCCGCAGGCCGGTTAACACGGCGTTATGCCCCAGTGGAGGTTGAATGAGTCGTCTGGTCTTGTTCAGTGTCGCGGTCATTTCGATAGCGATGGGCGGGTGCGCCGCCAAGTATGTAGCCCCATCAACATCATCGGGCAACGCCGCTGTTTCCTTTTCAGTCAAGGGAGAACCTGCGTTGGGATATGCGGCGTTTCTGTGGATGCAGAACGACCCTCGAAACGACTCGTGTTTCGCTCGCGGAACCCGAATGGCGGTCATCTCAGAGAAGAACCCGTTCCTCAGCACAAATAACCCTGGGAGGATTCCAATCTCTGCAGGAAGTCAAACTACTCTCCAAGCGGTGATGGTTCCGGCGAACGTCCTGAACCAGATCGGTTGCACGTACAACATCCGGTTTGTTCCGGAAGAGTGGAGAACGTACAGAATTGAGGTGAGCTGGCAGAGAGAATTGTGCACCTCCGAGATCATGGAGCAGCAGGCGGACGGTCAGTGGGCCGCGGTTGAATCGGCCAGCATTGTGCGTTTGCGTTGCTGATGCATAACTATGTGTGCAACCGGACCTGCGGGGAAGTAGTTCGAATCAACCGATCACGGTCGGCCGCAGGCCGGTTAACACGGCGTTGGACAACTCTGAGGAAGCGCAGGTGAACGATGTCACTTTTCCCGGCGGGTCGAAATCCCGCGTAACAAACGCGGGGCAACGCATACGGGATGACTGCGCAACAGTTGAGGACCTAGCAGTAGTAGAGGAGTGGCGCGCTGCGCACCGCGGAGTCCTGAACACATTCCAAGCCATTCTCCGGAACCGGACTCGAGGAACGAAGGTTACCGTCGCCCAGCGGCACAAGCGCAAGCTGACCATCTTTGACAAGCTCAAGCGTTTGCCGAAGATGAAGCTTGCGCGAATGGATGACGTGGCAGGATGTCGGCTGATCTTTCGCTCGGTCAAGGAGCTCAATGCGTTTCGAGCGAAGTTTCACGGGGCACGCTTCAATCACACGCTGCGCAATGAGCCCGACAAATACGACTACATCAAGCAGCCGAAGCCGACGGGCTACCGAGGCATACATGACGTTTACGAGTACAACGTCAACTCTGAAGCGGGAAGGGCGCTTCAAGGGCTCTACATCGAGATTCAGTACCGTACCTTGGTGCAACATGCGTGGGCGACCGCTGTCGAAGTAGTAGGATTCATCACGCAAAGCCAGCCAAAGTTTCAGCGTGGCGACAGTCGGTACGAAGAGGCCATGGCCCTCGCGAGCGAGCTGTTGGCAAGGGCCCATGAGCAGCTCCAGGGCCCCTACCCTGAACTTTCTGACCAAGAAGTGCTCGACCGGTTTCTTGCACTGGACAACGAGCTTCATTTGCTGCAAACACTGCGTGGATTGAATAGCGCAAAGAGCGACCTGACTGACAAGCGGAATACCATCCTGATCTTTAGCAAAGAGGGCAGCCTTGAGGCGCGCAATTTTCGTGACGCGACTGACGCCCTTCGGGCTCTGTTCGAGTTAGAGAAATCAATGCCAGACCAAGACATCGTTCTGGTGCGCGCGGATACAAGCGAGGACGTTCGACTTGCTTTCAGAAACTACTTCACAGACGCGCGGGAGTTCGTCCGACTGATTGATGGTGCATGCACAAGGCTCAGCGGCCGGCGTGTCCTGAAGAGGCCCTCATCTCGGAGGCTTCCAGGGTGAGTCGTCCAACTGTGTGTTCAACCGGACCTGCGGGGAGGTAGTTCGAATGAACCGATTGCTTTCGGCCGCAGGCCGGTTAACACGGCGTTAGGCGTCTTTCACTATGCGTCGTTCGTTCGCCCAGGCTCCTCAGGTTGTCGTCGCTGTCCTGAGCTGTGCCCTCTACGCTCCATTCATCTGGTCCGCTGCATCGCGATTTCATGGCTCCGTCATGGGCAGCGTGACTGCCGAATCTAACGTTTTGCCAGCTGTGTACGCACTGTTCTTCAGCATCTCAAATGCAGTCGCCCTTCTGGTGATTCTTGTTGCCCTGCTTTACGTGGCTACTCGTCAGCGCAGTCTACTTTGGGTCATCGCTGCATCAATCGGCATTCACGCCCTTTTTGGCTTTGGTACATACGTGCAGACATGGAGCGATGGTGTAGCGTTCACTCAATCTCCGGTAGCGTACTGGCTACCGCCATGTTTGCTGATTTTGGCGCTTTTGAACATGCTTGCGTATATGTATCAGAGCAGCGGCCGAGACGCCTAACTATGCGTGTCTGGACTCCTCCGTCAACCACTGACACTTGGCTGTTTCAGCTTTCGGCTTTCTTCTCTTCCTGCTGACGCTTTTGCTTCAACCCCGGCAAGTCGGTTCGGTTGAATACGTGTATTCGGCTTTGCGGTGCGTCCGCAGATCGACTCGAACGCAACCGTGTCGCAATCTGACTATGTGTTCAACCGGACCTGCGACCACCTTGCACAACACGCCGTTCCGCCACCGCAGTGGCCGGGAAGTCGCAGAACAGGCGGTCCACGCCGAGCTGCATCAGGTGCTGCAGCTCGCGCTGTACGTTGGGGAATCCTTCGGCGGCCTGATCGTCGCGCAGGGTCCAGGCATCAACGCTTAGCCCGGCCTGATGCGCCTGCGTGACCAGGGCGTCGCCGTCGCTGCCAAGCAGCCAGCGCTTGGACAACGCGATGCCGGAGAGCCAGCTGTTGTGCTCGCGGATCGCAGCGTGCGGAACACCGCGGGAGTCGACCAGCAGCATTCCGGGCAGGCCGCTGGACTCGATGACCCGACGCAGGGGGGCAACTTCGAAGCACTGCACCAGCAGTTCCACTTCTTTCGGCAGCGCGGCGCAATGGGCGAGGAAGGCGGGAACCGGATCGAGGTTTCTTGCCGCCAGTTCGGCGGGGTGCTTGAGCTCGGGGTAGAGGACCAGCTTGCTGCCGCGTGCGCGGGCCTGACCGGCAGCCCAGTCGATTGCCTCGGCGAAGCTCGGCGGCGCGTAACGCCCATTCATCGCGGAGTCGCGGCCCGGAAAGGGCTGCACGGCGCCGAGGCTGGCAATCTCAGCGGCATCGAAATCCCAGCACCACCAGTCACCATCGTGTTGGCGGGCGCTGAATTCGCTGCGTGTGGCGATATCCGTGCTGCGGCTGAGGCCGAGATCGTGGCGGCAAACGAGCTGGCCGTCGCGGCTCATCACCAGGTCCGGCTCGAGGATGTCGGCGCCCTCTTCAAGGGCCGCCTGGTAGCCGGGCAGCACATGCTCGGGGAAGCGTCCGCTGGCACCGCGATGGGCGATGATCTGCGGTGCGCGGCCGTTGAGCGTGGCCCAGCGCATCAGGGCCAGTCGACCAGTTGGTAGGCGGTGCTGGCGCGCAGCTCGCCGCGCCAGCGATCGATGGTGCGTACTTCGATTTCGTGCTCGCCCAAGGCCAGGTCGGTGGGCAGGTTGAAGCCGAACAGGTGCGGCGAGTCGCCAGCCTGGACCAGTCGATTGAAGCTGCGCAGCTGCAAACTGGCGTCGGCAGCGAGGTTCTGGGCAACAAGCCAGGGGTCCTTGCCCTCGATGCGCTCCATGGGCTGCCACGGGCCAGCATCGATGCGCAGCTCGACCACGCTATCGGCGTCCGCCATATAGACGTTGGCGATGACCGGCACGCCGGGGTAAGCGCCGCGACGCAGCACCTTGGGTGCGTGCAGGTGCATGGCAGGGTTCTCGGGATCGCGCGCCGCGTGCCAGCTCAGGCGCAGCGCGCCATCGGGCTGGATGCTGAGCAGGGCGTGGCCGTTGGGCGTGCCGTCGGCCATGCGCGCGTCGGGAATGCCCGCGGCATCCGCCGGCCCGCCCCAGTAGCCACCGCAGCTGGCACCGACGTTGTACTCGTGCAGCGGTTCGGCACCGCTCCAGCCGCTGTCCGGACCATGAAACACATGCTGCTGGATGTGGCTATGCCCACTGAGCACCAGGGGCCCGGCAAATCGGGAGAGCAAGGCGAACAGGCGAGCGCGATGCTCGGGATCAAACTTGTCGAACAAGGGAATGTGTATCGCCAGAACAACGCGCTGAGCGTTCGGCAAGGTTTCAAGATAGGCAGCGAGAAAGTCGAACTGGTCCGCCCGCAGGCCACCGCGATAGGCGCGCTGCGCCGGGTCGTAGAGCACGTTGTCCAGACCGATGACGCTCAGCCCCGGTTCTTCCCAGGCCACGCTGTCGGCGCCGTAATGCTGGCGGAAGGTGTCCAGCGAGCCGCGGTCGTCGGCAGCGTCGAAGTCGAGGTCGTGGTTGCCCGGCACGTGGATCCATGGCGTGCCCAGGGACGCCATCACCGACTTCATCTGCGGATACAGGGCGAGGTCGTCATCGACGATGTCGCCCAGGCTGATGCCGAGATCGGCCGGCTCGCCGACCAGAGGCGCGACGATGTCGTCGCGAAAGAAGCCGACCTGCTCCGCGTTGCGCGGCTGCGGGTCACCGAACACGCGGATCCGCCAGGCGTCATCAGGCGCGCGTGCTGGCGCCGGTTGCAGGACGAAGCGGCCATCGGCCCGCGCTCGCGACCGCCCACCGAAACGCAGGTCGCGACTGGGCGTGCGCAGCTCGTGTTGCCAGGTATCCGGCAGGCCGTCGTCGCGAACCCGCGCGCGCCACTGCGGTGGCTTGATCAGCAACAGGGTGTCGCCGTCGCGCAGCGCGATCCGGTAGCGGCCATCGCTGCCCGTGCGCACCACCTCGCGACCGTTGCTGAGCTTGACGCCTTCGATGCCTGAGGCGCCGCGATCCGCGCGGCCATCGCCATCGCGGTCGGCCTGGACGCGGCCGTTGATCCAGCGCTCGCTGGCGGCGGCAGTCGGGCCCGGCGCGCAGAGCGCGATCAGCACCAGCACGGCAAATCGAAGGCTCACTTTTTCTCCACCCGGTTGCGGCCTTTTTCCTTGGCCTTGTAGAGCGCCTGGTCGGCAAGCTTGAGCACCTCGCCCACGGCGCGGCGCGGCTCGCCGCGGTCGGCACAGCCGGCGCTGATGGTCACGCTGACCTGCTTCATGGCCGGCGCTGCCTGTTCGCTGCGTCGCTTGCGCGGTGCGGGCACCGCCACCTTGGCGGCCTCGACGGCGACTCGTGCGTTTTCCAGTGCACCCACGGCCTGGCGCAGGTCGGCCCGAGCATACACGGCGCAGAACTCCTCGCCGCCGTAGCGGAACACCTGCCCGCCGGCGTTGCGCTTGAGCACCCCGGCCACCTCGCGCAGCACCTCGTCGCCGGCGTCGTGACCATAGCTGTCGTTGAAGCCCTTGAAGTGGTCGATATCGATCATCGCCAGGCTGAACGGGCCGGACAGGCGCGACAGGGTTTCATCGAGAGCGCGCCGGTTGGGCAGGCCGGTCAGGGTGTCGATAAAGGCCATCCGGTAGCTGGCGTAGAGGATGGCGAGGATGACCAGCAGGCCCGCGGCGAAGTACAGCGCGCCCGCCGCATCGCCACGGCCGACTGCTGCCGCGGCGGGAAGCAGGGCCAAGCTGAGACCGAGGTCGATGGGCTGGCCGCGCCAGACCCAGCGGCCCAGACAGACCATGCTGGCGACAAAGCAGAAGATGAAGCCGGAAACCCGCGGCGCCTGGCCGCCGAGCGGAAACGCCGCGGCTTCGCCCAGCGCTTCGAACAAGCGCGGTGGCGCGAGCATCACCGGACCAATGATCAGCAGGATGGCAGCCAGCAAGGCTGCATGGCGGCGCGAGACCAGGCGCGGTTCGCCGACGGCGGCGCAGAGCAACAACAGCAAGGGCCCGAAACGCTGCGCGGCGAGGGCATCGCGCGGATCACCCACAGCAAGTGCCAAGGCCATCAAACCCAGCAGCAGGCTGAATTGCGCTGCCCGATAGCGATGAAAGCCGATCGCCAGGGCAAAGGCGAGGCTGAGCGCAAGCAGCGCAGGGACCGACTCCGGGCTCATGGGCGGCTCATCGCATCACCATGGCATGAGCAAGGCTGGCCCGCCTGCGGCCCTCCGACCGACTCATCGCGAATGACGCTCCCTGCCCCCCTATCCAGCCGGAAACGCTAGCACAGGGCGTTGCCGGCCGGGACTGCCTTGGTGTCGAATCGTGACCTGCGACGCGCTGCGCCGAGCGCAGGCCAGCCGGCTCAGCCGGCGTGACGCCTGGCCAGCAGCGCCTGGACTTCAGCAAGCCCCAGACCCTTTGCGCGCAGCAGGACCAGCAGGTGGTAGAGCAGGTCAGCGGATTCGCCGAGCAGGGCGTCGTCGCCCTCGGCGACGGCGGCCAGTGCGGTCTCGACCCCTTCCTCGCCGACCTTCTGGGCGATCCTGCGGATGCCAGACTCGAACAAACGAGTGGTGTAGCTGCCCTCGGGCCGGCTCGCCTCGCGCGCCGCGATCAGCGCATCCAGCTCGCCGAGGAAGTTTGATGGCGCGCTGGGAAAACAGCTGTCACGGCCGAGATGGCAGGTGGGACCTTGCGGCAGCGCCTGGACCAACAGACTGTCGTTATCGCAATCGGTCTCGATACTGACCAGCTGCAGGAAGTGCCCCGAGCTCTCGCCCTTGGTCCACAGGCGCTGCTTGCTGCGGCTGAAGAAGGTGACCCTGGATGTGGCCAAGGTATGGGCGAGCGCCTCGCGATTCATGTAGCCGAGCATCAGCACGCGCAGGCTACGTGCGTCCTGCACCAAGGCCGGCAGCAGTCCATCCTGCTTGGCAAAATCCAGTTGATCGATCTGTTCAGGAGTCACGACGCATCTCCACCCCACGCTCGGCGAGGTAATCCTTCAGTTGGGGAATCGGCACCTGGCCGCTGTGGAACACGCTGGCCGCCAGCGCGGCGTCGACATCGGCCTCGCGGAACACCGCCTCGAAATGGGCCATCTCCCCTGCCCCGCCCGAAGCAACAAGAGGCACGGCGCAGCGTTCGCGCACGGAACTCAGCTGCTCGATGTCGTAGCCGGTGCGCACGCCGTCCGAGCCCATGCAGTTGAGCACGATCTCGCCGGCGCCGCGCCGCTGGGCCTCGACCACCCAGTCGAGGGTGCGATGCGGCAGCGCGAGGGTCTTGTCCGGGCTACCGGTGTACTGGCGCACCCGCCAGTCGCCGTCCTCGTCGCGCAGGCTGTCGATGCCAACCACGACGCACTGCACGCCAAAGGCGGCGGCCAGCTCGTCGATCAAGGCCGGGCGTTCCAAGGCAGGCGAATTCACCGAGACCTTGTCGGCGCCGGCATAGAGCACCCGCCGTGCCGTCTCGACCGAGCGGATGCCGCCGGCGACGCAGAACGGGATGTCGATCAGCCTTGCCACGCGCTCGACCCAGGCGACATCGACATCGCGGCCGTCGGGGCTGGCAGTGATGTCGTAGAAGACCAGCTCATCGGCGCCCTGGTCGCGATAGCGCATCGCCAGCTCCTCGATGCTGCCCATGTCGACGTGGTCGCGGAAGCGCACGCCTTTCACCACCCGGCCTTCGCGCACATCGAGGCAGGGAATCAGTCGGCGGCTCAGCATGAGCAAGCCTCCCCGCAGTTGATGATCGTGCACGGCGCCGCGCCGGTGGCGAGCTGCGCCGGAAAAGCCACGGCGCTCACAGCACCTCTTCCAGCTTCAGCCTGCCTTCCAGCAGAGACTTGCCGAGCACGACGCCGGACAGCCGTCTTGCCGCCAGCTCACGCACGTCATCGGCATCACGAACGCCTCCGGAGGCCTGCACCTGCCAGCTCGGCGCCAGTCGCTGGAACACGCTGTACAGATCGAGATTGGGTCCGGAGAGCATGCCGTCGCGGCCGATGTCGGTGCTCAACACGTGGCGCAGTCCGCTATCCAGGTAGCGCGCGATCAGCGCTTCCAGCGCGGTGCCGCTGCCCTCGGTCCAGCCGTGCACGGGCAGTGTCCAAGTCTGGCCATCCCAGCGCGCATCGAGGGCAACGGTGATGCGCTCGGCGCCGAAGCGCTCGATCCAGCTGATCACCGTGCCCGGATCGCGCACCGACAGCGAGCCGATCACTACCCGGGCGGCACCGGCATCGAGAATGGCCTCGACATCGGACTCACTGCGCACGCCACCCCCGGTCTGCAGCGACAGGCCGCTATCACCAAGCGCGCGCAACAGCGGGGCCAGGGTGTAGCCGCCAGCGCGCGCCGCATCGAGATCGACCAGGTGCAGCCAGCGCGCGCCCTGTGCGGCATAGCTGCGGGCCAGCATTTCGGGGTCGAAGTCGTAGCGGGTTTCCTGGGCGTAATCGCCCTGCTTGAGGCGCACCACGCGGCCGTCGCGGACGTCGATAGCCGGATAAAGGATGAAGCTCATTGGATGAAGTTCTCCAGCAGGCGGGCGCCGACCGCGGCCGAGCGTTCGGGATGGAACTGGGCGCCGGCGACATTGCCGCGCCGGGCGACGGCGACGAAGGGCGCCCCATGCCGGCACACGGCCACCGCGTCGGGTGATTCGGGGACGCCGTAGCTGTGCACGAAGTAGGCATGCGCGCCGGCCTCGATCCCGGCCAGCAGCGGCTCATCGCCGTCGTGCTCCAGCTGGTTCCAGCCCATGTGCGGGATGCGCACGCCGGGTCCCGCCGCAAGCTTGCGCACTTCGCCGTCGAGCAAACCCAGGCAATCGACATCGCCCTCTTCGCTGTGCGCGAAGAGGATCTGCATGCCGACGCAGACGCCAAGCAGGGGCTGGCTGAGCGAGCGCACCAGCTCGACCAGGCCTGCCTCGCGCAGCCGGGCCATGGCCGGCGCCGCCGCGCCGACGCCGGGCAGGATGACGCGTTCGGCAGCGCGGATGAGCTCGGCATCGCGGGTCAATGGCGCTTCGACCCCGATCCGCTGCAGGGCGTACTGCACCGAGCCGATATTCGAACCGCCGGCGTCGATCATCACCACTCGGCTCATAGCGCGCCCTTGGTCGAGGGCAGGTCGGAACCGCTGCGCGCAATGGCCTGGCGCAGGGCGCGCGCGGTGGCCTTGAAGCAGGCCTCGACCATGTGATGCGCATTGTCGCCGCGCACCTGCAGATGCAGGTTGAGCCCGGCGGTCTCGCACAGCGAGCGGAAGAAGTGCGGCACCAGCTCGGTCGGCAGTTCGCCGACCCGCTCGCGCGGGAAGTCGCCGTCGAACACGAAGTACGGGCGGCCGGAAAAATCCAGCGCGGCGCGGACCAGGGTTTCGTCCATCGGCAGGATCAGGTCGATGCCCTGCCCACTGGTCTCGCTGTCGCCCTCGAGCGCGCTGCCGTAGCGACCGATGCCGCGCTTGTCGCCAATCGCCTGGCGCAGTGCCTGGCCGAGAGCCAGCGCGCTGTCCTCGATAGTGTGATGCTCATCGATGTGGGTATCGCCGGCGCAAGTCAGGCTGAGCGCGAAGCCGCCGTGCTTGCCGAGCTGCTCGAGCATGTGGTCGAAGAAGCCCAGCCCGGTCGCGGCGTGCGGCTCGCCGATGCGGTCAAGATCGACCTCGACGCGAATCCGCGTCTCACGGGTGTTGCGCTCGACCAGCGCCTGCCGCGGGCAGCCGAGGATGTCGGCGACCATGCGCGGCCAGTCCCACTGCCCCTCGCCCAGCTTGTAGCCGCGGGCGCCCAGGTTGCGGGCCAGCTCGAGGTCGGTATCGCGGTCACCGATGACCACCGAATTGGCGAGATCGACGCTGCGGTCGCGCAGGTAGTGCATCAGCATGCCGACGCCGGGTTTACGGTTCGGCGACTTGTCCTCCGGCAGCGAAGGGTCGATCAGCACCTCACGGAAATCCACGCCCTGCGATGCCAGCAGCTGCATGAGCAGGTCCTGCGGCCCGTCGAACTGCGCCTGCGGGAAGGAGTCGGTGCCGAGTCCGTCCTGATTCGACACCATCACCAGTTCGTAGCCGGCCTTCTGCAGCGCCAGCAGCCCGGACAGCATGCCCGGCACGAAGCACATCTTGTGGTAGGCATCGATCTGGAAATCAGGCGGCTCGGCAATCAGGGTGCCGTCGCGATCGACAAAGGCAATACGTCTCATGCGGCCTCCTGGCGGCTGCGCAACAGGGCGAGCACGGCGTCGTTCTCGCTCGGGGTGCCGATCGACAGGCGCAGATGGCTATCGAGGCCGACGCCAGCCGCGGGCAGGCGCAGGACGATGCCGGCGGCCAGCGCCGCGCGGTAGACCGCCTGCGGATCATCGAACTCGACGGCAAGGAAGTTCGCGTCCGAGGGCAGCACGCGACGTACGCCCGGCATGGCGCTCAAGGCCTCGGCCATCCGCCGGCGTTCCTCGCGGAGCAGACTGATCCGGCTCTGCGCCAGGGCCAGGGCGCTCGGCGACATGGCGCGCAGGGCGGCGTCAACGCTGGGAGTCGGCAGCGGGTACGGCGCCATGATCGCGCGCAGGACGCGGATCAGGGCCGGGTCGGCGATCAGCGCGCCGATCCGGGCGCCGGCCAGCGCGTAGGCCTTGGACAAGGTGCGCAGCACGGCGACATGCGTGTGTTGTTTTGCCAGCGCGATGCCCGGTGCGGTTTCGGCAAACTCGGCGTAGGCCTCGTCGATGACCATCAGGGCGCGGCCGCGCAGCGCCTCCACCAGGCGTTCCAGCGAGGCGCGGGGCACCGACTGGCCGGTGGGGTTGTTCGGGCTGCAGACGAAAACAATGCGGGTGGCCGGGGTAAGCGCGGCGATCAGCGCCTCGACATCGAGCACGAAGTCGTCCTCAGCGCGCAGCGGCACGCGCTGCACGGCAGCGCCCTGCACGCTGGCGCAGACCTGGTACATGCCAAAGGTCGGCGGCGAAATCATCACCGCATGCTCGTCAGCGTGGCACAGCGCACGCACCATCAGGTCGATAGCCTCGTCGCTGCCGCGGCCGACCAGCAGTCGCTCCGGCTCAACGCCGTAGAGCTCTGAAAGACGTGCCAGCAGGGCCGCCGGCTGCGGCTCGGGGTAGCGGTTCAGGCCCAGGCTGTCGCCGGCTGCCGGCCACGGCGACTCGTTGGCGTTGAGCAGCACGCGACCGCCGGCCGCCTCCTTGCGCGCCGAGGAATAGCCGCCGAATCCGCGCAGATCCTCGCGGACCAAGTCAAGCACGTTCATGCCTGTGCCTCCAGTGCGGCCAGACGGAGGGTGACTGCACGCTCGTGGGCGACCAGCTGCTCGGCGCGGGCCATGATCGCGGCATCCTGACCGATCGCGCGCAGCCCGCTCGGTGAAACTTCCTGCACGGTGATCTGGCGCAGAAAGCTCTGCACCGACACCCCGCTGTAGGCACGCGCTGCGCCGTAGGTCGGCAGCACGTGATTGGTTCCACTGCAGTAGTCACCCAGGGCCTCGGGCGACCACGGCCCGAGGAAGACCGACCCTGCCGCGCGCACCGCATCCAGCCATCGACGCGCATCGGCGAGATTCAGGATCAGGTGCTCGGGCGCATAGCGGTTGGACAGCGCGAATGCGCTGTCGAGGTCGGGCATGACCACCAGCCGGGCGTGGGTGAGTGCGCGACCGGTGATCTCGCTGCGCGGCAGCTCGGCCACCTGGCGCGCGATCTCCTCGGCGACCCGCTGCGCCTGGGACAGCGAGTCGGTCAGCAGGATCGCCTGCGAGTCCGGACCATGCTCGGCCTGCGACAGCAGATCAGCAGCGAGAAACACCGGATCGGCCTCGGCGTCGGCAATTACCAGCACTTCCGACGGCCCTGCCGGCATGTCGATGGCGGGGCCGCCCATCGCCGCCGAGACCTGTTTCTTGGCTTCGGTAACGAAGGCGTTGCCGGGTCCGAACAGCTTGTCGCAGGCCGGCACCGAATCGGTGCCAAAGGCCATGGCGGCGATCGCCTGTGCGCCACCGAGCTTGAACACATCGTTTATGCCGCAGTGACGGGCGGCGAACAGCACGGCCGCATCGACCCGTCCTTCGGCCGACGGCGGCGAGCACAGTACGACTTCGGGACAGGCCGCGAGCTGCGCCGGCACGCCGAGCATCAGCGCGGTCGAGGGCAAGGGCGCGCTGCCAGCCGGCACGTAAAGACCGACCCGATCGAGCGGCCTCAGCATGCGCTCGCAGCGCACGCCGTCGGCAGTGTCCAGCGCGTAGGGAGCAGGCATGCCGGCGCGGTGGAAGACAGCGATGCGGCCGGCGGCGTTGCGGATGGCCTGCTTGAGCTCGGCGCCGACCTGCTGCTCGGCCGCCGCGAACTCTTCTTCACTCACCGACAGCGCGTCCAGCGCGCAGCCATCGAAACGCCTGGTCAGCGCACGCAGGGCGCCGTCACCGTCGGCGCGCACCTGCTCGATGACCCGGGCGGCGGCGCGGCGTACTTCGGCGTCGTCGGCCAGCGTCGGCCGGTCTAGCAATGTGGCGCGCTGCCTGGCGTCCAGCGCGCTCCAAACGATGGGTTCAAGCTTCATGTCAGCATCTGCTCCACGGGCAGGATCATCAGGCTGCGGGCACCGGCGCGCTTGATGTCCTCCAGCTGCTGCCAGGAGAACGTGCCGCGGCACAGCGCCTGCAGGGCGAGCGAATCAGGATTGCCGTCGAGCGCCATCAGGGTCGGCGAATTGGCTGCCGGCAGCAGCTTGAGCACCGCATCCAGCGCGCCGCGATCCACCTGCAGCATGACCAGCTTGCTGTCGCGTACTTCAAGCACGCCGTCCAGCCGGCGCAGCAGCTGCGCGGCGATATCGCCACGCTCGTCCTGCAGGGCTTCCGCCGGACCTGCGAGCACCGCCTCGCTGTCGAGGATCGAAACCACCTCGCGCAACTGGTTGGCGACCAGGGTGGCGCCGGTCGAGACCAGGTCACAGATGGCATCCGCCTTGCCCAGCTTGGGCGCGATCTCGACCGAGCCGGACAGGGTCACCACTTCTGCTTCGACGCCCTGCTTGGCGAACCAGTCGGCGAGCAAGGCCGGGTAGCTGGTGGCAAGACGCAGGCCGGCGAGCGAGGAGGGACCGTCGTAGACAAAGTCCTGCGGTACCGCAAGCGACAGCCGGCAGCGCCCGAATCCGAGCGTGCGCAGCTCGACGAACGGCGCCGGCTCGCCGCGCTGCGCGTATTCGAGCGACTGCTCGGTCAGCACGTTGCGGCCGACGATGCCGAGGTCGCAGACGCCCTCGGCAATCAGCCCCGGGATGTCGTCGTCGCGCACCAGCAGCAGATCCACCGGCTCGCTTTCGCCATAGCAGAACAGGCGGTCGCGGCTTTCGCGGAAACGCAGTCCGCTGCGGGCGAGCAGGTCGCGGCCGGCGTCCGAGAGTCGGCCGGATTTCTGCGCTGCGATGCGCAATCGGTCACGCGGTTTCATAAGCATCCTTGTCGGTGTTGCGTTCGTTCGGTGAGCGCCTTTCGATGCGCTGGCCGCATGGCGGAATGGCTTGGCGCCGGCTCGCCGACCATCGGCTACGAGCCTTCGCGAGACTGTGGTGGCGATGACTTGCCGGGGATGTATCTGGTTCGGTTTGTGCGCTCAGGCGGGACACGGGCATGAGCTTGATCGGCTAACGACCGGCGGCGTCCTCATGCAGCCGCTCGCAGTCCCAGCCCATCTGCCGTGCGGCCTGCCGATAGCCCTGCCCTTCGGCAAGACAGCGCGCCACCCGGCCGATGGTCGTCACGCTGACCCCGGTCGCCTCGTGGATGTCGCGATAGGACTGACCGCGGAGGAGCAAGGGCACCACCGCCCAGCGATCCGCCATGGCTTCGATCTCGGCCGGCGTGCACAGGTCGTGCAGGAAGGCCTGCACGGCGCCGGGCTCGGCCAGGCTCGCCAGGGCATCGGCCAGCGCGCTCTCGGCCGGACGCCGCTCACTCTCGGTGGGTAATGCGCGTCGTTTCATTCAATTGGTGTACTAATACGTTGTTACATTAGACCAGCCACCGGGACGCTTCGCAAGCCCTGCCCGGAATCTGGATTGGCCGACCCGACCCGACCCGACCCGATCCGATCCGATCCGATCCGGCGCGATGCTACATGCGGGATGCAAGCGATATGCAAGACGGAACGCAGGATGCCGACCTCGCAAATCGGCGACCCTACTAGTGTCCTGTCCCGGAAGTATGTTGTTGAAGTCGCGACGCGGATGCGTCGTCGAGGCAAGGCGCGAGAAGGAGGCATAGCAGCGCTATGGTGACGACGAGCAACGCAGCATCGGCGGCGCAGACCGAGCGAATTCGGCGATGTACTTCCGGGACAGGACACTAGGGTCCTGTCCCGGACACTTCAAGATGTCGCCGTGAATCGCCCTGTCTGCGGCGTGGCGCCGTGCAATGGCAAGTCTATGCTCCGGGAGCCGTCCAGCACGATCGATCAGGTCCTTGGAGCCTGATCGAGCCGCCTATTCGAGACCGCTGTAGAAGATCGCCTCAGGGTGCAGTGCTTCCACCAGCACCTGTCGATCATCCTCCAACCCAACCAGAGCGCCGGCCGCTGCCTGTGCCCAGGCGTCCAGCACCAGATGGAACTGCTCCGGGCGCCAGTCGCCGCTCAGGGTCATCTGCAGTTCGCTGTCCGCGGCCAGGCTGAAGCCGGTCAGCACCCTGCCACTGCCCTGCGCGGGCAAGCAGCCAACTGGCGGATTGCACTGCCAAAGCACGCTGCCCAGCCCGCGCTGCGCATCCACGCGCAGGCTGAGGGCCGGCACATCATCCGGACCGTGATTGCGTACCCGCAGCAGGAACTCGCCACTGGCTGCGCCGGACGACACCAGGGTCGAAAGGTCAGCACCAACCGGAAGCAGCCGCTGGATTTCGGTTTCGATGTCGCTACCGGGGCCCACGAACACGCGCAGCCTTGCCGGCTCGGCGGCATCCTCGCCGCCCTGCGCACGGCCACCGTTGTCCGTGGCCTGCACCTCGAACCGCGCCACGCCACCCTGGCCGCTCAAGCGGTAGTCGAGATCACCCGACTCCGAGATCGACAGTGCTTCCACTACCCCGGCAGGATCAGCCAGCGTGCGTACGGAGAAGCTCAGGCGCTGCGATGCTTCGTTTGCCGGGCCGGTTGAAAGGTCGCTGGCAAAGCCAATGACCTGACGTGGCCCCGCGGCTGCTGCGGTGTGCACCAGCCGCTTCGGCAGAGTGAGCGAGGGCGGATCATTCACGGCGAGCACTTCAATGCTCACCTCGGCCTCGGTAGCGCCTCCCAGCGGATCGCTCACCCGCAGCGTGAGCACGGCGCTGCCAAATGCATCGGCACGAGGCGCCAGCAAGAGGGTGCGATTGGCGCCCGTGCCCGCAAGACTCGCCTGCAGTGCATCGCGTTCAAACAGGGCATCTGCCGAGACACTGAGTTCGATGTCCAGATCGCCGGCGGCGCTTTCCGCATCGGATACGCTGAACGCCAGCAGGGACTGAGCATCCTCTAACAGCTCGAACTCCTCGGGTACGCTCAGGGACGGCGGCGAATTGACCGTCTGGGTGATTTCCGCGCTGCTCGGCAGATTGGCCGGGTCTCCCGAGTACTCCGCGCGAATGGTTGTCTGGCCCGCGGCCAAGGCCGAGGTCGCGCAGGTTGCGCGCCGCGGGTCGCTGCTGGTCAACGGCTGCGCTGCGCAGCCCGCCAGCGACACGCCGTCGGCCAGGAAGGCGACCGTGGCGCCGGGCGCATCGCCCTCGACGGTTGCAGTGAAGGTGACTGACTCACCCGGCAACACGCTGTCCGCGCTGGACACCAGCGCAGTGCTGCTGGCCGCCCGTGCGCGCTCGACGAGCACGCTGTAGTCGCCGCGGGTCACGCCATCCTCGGCCAGCACTTCGACCTCGATCAGGTTGCTTCCAGGCGCGAGCGGCAGCGCGTCGCTGGCCACGCCCGACGCTGCCACGTTGCCAGCAATGCGCAGCGTGGCAGCCGGATCGCCCAGGGTCGCGGTCAGCCGGGTGGAGTCCACCGAATTATCGACGACCAGGGCGTACTCGAGGATCGCGGGGGAAAAAGCGGGCTGCAGCGAGCCGGCGCTCAGGGTCAGCGCCGCCAGAGTGGCGTCATTGTTGGCCGTCACCGACTCGGCCTCCAGCTGCAGGCTGCCGACCCTGAGCCGGGAAATGGTCTGGGCGAACGACTGGCTGGCACTGGTATGGCGCACGCGCAGCAGATCGCCTGCGCGGACTATTCCCGGCGCGCTGCCATAGGCACCACCGTTGATCGCGAACTGCGGCTCGCCATCGCCATCGACAGCCACGCCGACGGGTGTATCGATGCCACTCACCAGCAAGGGACCGAACTCGACCGCTTGGGTCAGCGCTACACCCCGCTGTACGGCAAGCGAGAGCGGGTCTGGGGTGAAGTCAGCGCCGCTGTCGAACTCGGCCAACCCCTTGCCAGACCGTACCAGCCGAACCCGTCGCGGCTCCGACTTCAGACCAGCGCGGCGCTCGCCGCTGGCAAAGCTGACCCACCAGGCTCTCGGATAGAAGCCGAGTTCGGCCTGCGCCAGACCGCTGCTGCTCCAGACTTCGGCGCCCAGGTCGATCGGAAAAACCGTCGTGTTCAGGGTCGGCCCCGAACAGCCGGTTTCGATCAGCGACTGCAACTCGCGGGCGCTCGGCAGGCGCCAATCGTCGAACCCGCCGTAGCTCGATGAATCGGCCAATTGCAGGGCGGCGCTCCAGTCGACCAGCAAGGCACTGCCGGAATCGCAATCGGCGCCGCTCACGCCGGCCTCGCAGCCCTGCCAGACAAGGCCGGTCACCAAGTCCTCGACCACCGGCTGCGCCGCCACCGGCTGGATACGCAGGAACCGTGAGTCGGGCGTCGACTCAGGATTGTTGGCAACCAGGGGACAGTTTGACCAGGCAGGGCCGCTCAAGGCGAGGCCGAGAACAAACATTGATGCCAGGGCAAGCCGGTTCACGGCAAACTCCGGACCAATCGGACCCTGGCCGAACTGCCTTTGGACGCGGTTTCCCGGCGTCCGCCGTCGAACAGGATGCCCCAGGCGCCATTGGCATCGCTGGCCCGACTCGTGGCGCTCCAGTAGAAGCTGGAGAGGGTCCGTGGGAATAGTTGCGGATTGATCGCCGGACGCGGATTGGTGCCGAGGTCGACGATCGTTTCCAGCTCGGCAATCGTCGGCAGGCGCCAGTCGTTGGCACCGCACAGCCCGATCGCATTCACTGCCGCGATCAGCGCCTGAGTGTTGCATAGACCCGATGGGAGACTCCCCCCGCAGCTGTCGCCGCCAGCGGACCCCGCGTTGCCGCCATTGACCGACCCGTCGGTGTTGCGCCAGGTGTAGCTGTGATCCTTGTCGCGCAAGCCACCGTCGTCGGTCTTGATCTCCCAGACCAGCCCGGTGTGGTTGTCGCGCAGGCAGGCCCAGCTGGCGGCGGACGCGTCGAGCTGTGCGCCGGCCGTGTCGAGCTTGCTCCAGTCGCCGCCGCGGGCGGCGATGTCCTGAGCGAAGCCCAGTCCCAGCGCCTGAGCCGCCGACGCACCCATGGTGCAATCCTGGCGATTGAAACCGGCCAGTTCAGGATCCGGGCTGCCAGGAGCCACGTTGCCACTGAGCCCATTGGCATCGTGACAGGCGATCTGCCCGGTGTCGGCCGCCAGGGACAGACTCGAACCGGCGACCAGTATCGCCGCCATGCCGGTACGACAAAGGAAAGCTCGCGCTGTCTTCTTGCCTTGCACCATCGACTCGTCTTCCACCTGAACACCCGGTTCGCGCGCCAAAGCATGCTGCATGCGGGACGCGAAGCAAAGTACGCGGATTCCACGCCGGGTTCGCAACGGCCCATCACCAGGCGCCCGCCGAAAACGAAAAAGGCCCGCCGTAGCGAGCCCAGTTCGTTGAGTCGTTTGGTGGGCGGTACAGGGATCGAACCTGTGACCCTTGCCGTGTGAAGGCAATGCTCTACCGCTGAGCTAACCGCCCGAAACGAGCCGCGCATCGTAAGTGCGGGGCCGTTCGGTGTCAATTGCCGGGCAGGTTTGGGCGGGCAGCGCGGCCGCAGGGCGCAAGGACGCATAATGCCGGGCGGCTTGCTTGGAGAAAGAACGTTATGAAGTGGCGATCAGCACGACGCAGTGGAAACGTGGAGGATCGCCGCGGCCGGCCGGGCGCTGCGCGCGCCGCGGGCGGGCTGGGGCTTGGCGGCATCGCCATCGTCGTGGTGATCGGCCTGGTCATGGGCAAGAGCCCGCTGGAGATCCTCGGCCTGCTCGGCGAAGCGCAGCAGAGCGTCCCCGGTGCGCGACAGGGCCCGCAAACCGCGCCGCCTGCGAATGACGAAACCAGCCAGTTCATCGCCGCCATCCTCGGCGAGACCGAAGACGTGTGGAGCGCGGAGTTCGCCCGACGCGGCACGCGGTACCAGCCGCCGAAGCTGGTCATCTTCAGCGGCTCGGTGCGCTCGGCCTGCGGCACGGCGAGTTCAGCTGTCGGTCCGTTCTACTGCCCAGCCGACCGGCAGGTGTATCTGGACACCAGCTTCTTCGAGCAGATGCGCCGCCGACTGGGCGGCGGCGGCGACTTCGCTGAGGCCTATGTCATCGCCCACGAGGTCGGACACCACATCCAGACCCTCACTGGCGTCAGCCAGAAGATTCACGAGGCCCGGCAGCGCGGTCAGAACGTCGAAGGAGATGGCGGGCTGCTGGTCCGCCAGGAGTTGCAGGCCGACTGCTACGCCGGCGTCTGGGCGCACGCCGCACAGTCACGGCATGCGTGGATGGAGCCCGGCGACATGGAGGAGGCCCTGAACACGGCGAGCGCGATCGGCGATGACCACCTGCAGCGACAGGCGCGCGGCAGCGTGGTGCCCGACTCGTTCACCCACGGCAGCTCCGCCCAGCGGGTGCGCTGGTTCCGGATCGGTTTCGAGAAGGGTGAAGCGGAGCGCTGCGATACGTTTGCGGCGACCCGGCTCTGAGCACCCGGTACCGTGCCCTGATTGAAGCAACCCGGGTCACGCAAAGCGGCTGAGCGGATCAGCCGCCGAACAGCCGGTCCAGATGCGGGTCACGGAACAGCAGACGCCGCCAACCGCTGTGCTCGAAGGGCTGCCAGGCATCGGGCGACTGTGCCAGCCGATCGGCTATCGCATACAGGGCGAGCGGATTGACTCCCAGCCCCAGATGACTGGCCGGAACCTCGATGCTTTCGCAACGCTCACCCTTGGGCGCAAGGCTGGCGCGCCAGTGAACGACGCCATCGCTGCGGCTGAGTATCGAGGTGAGCGGCACCTCGGGATGACCGCCGAGCAGGCTGTGCAGGGCCGGGTCTTCCGGATCGAGGCCACTGGCCAGGCGGAACACCGCTGCGGCATTGGTTTGCCTTGGCACCGCGGATAGCGGCGAGCCAAGGGTGATCACGCTGCGCACCAGGTCCGGCCGATGCCAGGCCAGGGACCTCGCCATCAGCCCTCCAAGCGACCAGCCGACCAGGCTGACCTGTTCGCCGTGCTCGTCGGCCAGCCTGGCGACCCGCTCGATCAGGCGCTCCTGCAGGCCCGGCTGGGGGCCGCGATTGATGCCCTCTTCCCAAGGCCGGGCGTGATAGCCAAGCTCACCGAGAAAGCGTCGCAGCGGCCAGGTGCTGCGATCGCCGGCGATCAGTCCCGGCAGGGCCAGCACCGGATGCGCACGGCCGCGCGGAGCGTGCTGGAACAACGGTCGCGACAGCCACCACGCCCCCCATTCGAACACCGCCCTCCCCTCCAGCGCCAGCAGCCACCACGGCGGCGACGACGCATCGATCGCAGCGGGCGGCAGCGGCGGCGGGGTCGGCAGCGGGCGGGCGCGACGGCGCTTTGGCGGGCCATCGATGCGCTCGGTCGGTCGCTCGCGAAGCAAGCTGCTGCGCGGCTTTCGGGGAGCCCGCTTGATCGGTGCGCTCATTGGCCAGCGGCCTTCTGCAGCCGCTGCAGTGCACGGGCAAGTCCGTTGCATAGGGTATCCGGCCGGGCCAGGCACTCCGGCGCGCTCACTACACCGACTTCCATCGAATCCGCATAGCTGAGCAGGGTCACGTTGAGACCGAGGCCGTGGGTGAC
>CAYGMG010000040.1:0-28338 GCA_964350895.1 uncultured Lysobacter sp. | reverse complement strand
CCGGGTGGCGGGCTTTCCGTCAAGGCTGGATCCCCGCCTGCGCGGGGATGACCCACCGACCAAGGCATCCGCGCTGCGCGCGAATGCGTCGATGGGTCACTTGATCTTGCCTTCCTTGTACATCACGTGCTTGCGTACGACCGGGTCGTACTTCTTGATTTCCATCTTGTTCGGCGTGTTCTTCTTGTTCTTGTCGGTCGTGTAGAAATGACCGGTGCCGGCAGAAGAGATCAGGCGGATCTTGTCGCGCTTGGATGCCATGGCTCAGTCCTCCTCAGATCTTTTCGCCGCGGGCACGCAGGTCGGCCAGGACCGACTCGATGCCATTCTTGTCGATGGTGCGCAGCGCCTTGGCCGACACACGCAGTTTCACCCAGCGGTTCTCGCTCGGCACCCAGAACTTGCGCTCGTGCAGGTTCGGCAGCCAGCGGCGGCGGGTCTTGTTGTTGGCGTGGGAGACGTTGTTACCCGTCTGCACCGCCTTACCGGTTACTTGACACACGCGTGCCATATCGCACCTCGATTCGATGGTTGGATCCAGCTTGGCCAGCCGGAGGTCGGCCCCGCGCCTTGCGGCGCCCGTAGCGGGGAACGTGCTTGGAGCGCCGCGGCTGCGGGATCGGCGCACGGCGTATAGCCGCAAGCAAGCCGCGTATTGTGTCCCAAGCCGTGATCCGTAGCAAGCAGGGGCCGTCTTGAACGCTGCGCTCAGCGCCGCAGACGCTCCAGCAGGCCATCCAGCTGGTCAAGGTCATGGTAGCGGATCACCAGCTTGCCGCCCTGGCCGCGCCCGCCCTGCAGGCTGACCGCGGCGCCTAGCTGATCGGACAGCTCGCGCTCCAGCGCTGCCACATCCGGATTGCTTCCCGGCCGCGCGGCGGCGTCTTGCTTGCCGGCCTGCGGTGAGCGCTGGGCCTGCTGCACGCGACGCTCGATCTCGCGCACCGACCAACTCTCCTCTGCGGCCTGGCGAGCGAGCGTCTCGGCCATGCTCTCGGGCAGGGTGAGCAGGGCGCGCGCGTGGCCCATCTCGATCCGACCCTGCTCGACCAGACGACGCACGCCGTCGGGCAGCTCCAGCAGGCGCAGCAGGTTGCTGACCGCCGCACGCGAGCGGCCGACCGCTTCGGCGGCCTGCTGGTGGGTCAGCGCGAACTCGTCAATCAGCCGCTGCAAGGCGACCGCCTCCTCCAGCGGATTGAGATCCTCGCGCTGGATGTTCTCGATCAGGGCCATGGCCAGCGCGGCGTGATCGTCGATGTCGCGCAGCACCACCGGTACATCGCGCAGCTCGGCCAGCTGCGCCGCGCGCCAGCGGCGCTCGCCTGCGATGATCTCGTAGCGATCACGACCCACCGCGCGGACCACGATCGGCTGGATCAGGCCCTGGGCGCGGATCGAGTCGGCCAGCTCCTGCAGCCGGGCCGGATCCATCTGCGTGCGCGGCTGGTACTTGCCGGGCTGCAGCTGCTCGATCGGCAGATTGCGCTGGCGGTCCTCACTGGAGGCGCCCTGCGGCTCCGCGCCGCCACCGCCGAGCAGCTCGGTCAGCCCGCGACCGAGGCCACGCTTCTTGGCCGCCATCAGACGCTCTCCGCTGCCGGCCGCGCGGCGGCCCCGGCCGCGCCGCGCTCGCGGCGCAGCACTTCCCCGGCAAGCCCGAGGTAGGCGATGCCGCCGCGCGAGGCGCGGTCGTATTCGACGATGCTCTGCCCATGGCTGGGCGCTTCGGCAAGCCGCACGTTGCGCGGCACGACGGTGCGGTACAGGCGCTCGCCGAAGTGCTGCTGCAGCTGCGATGACACTTCGTTGGACAGGTTGTTGCGCACGTCGTACATGGTCCTCAGGACACCTTCTATCTCGAGCTGCGGATTGAGCCGCGTCTTGACCGCACGGATCGTCTCGGTCAGCGCCGACAGCCCTTCGAGGGCGAAGTACTCGCACTGCATAGGCACGATCACGCCGTCGGCCGCGGTCAACGCATTGATGGTCAGCAGGTGCAGCGACGGCGGACAGTCGATCAGGATGTAGTGATAGCGCTCTCGCA
This sequence comes from uncultured Lysobacter sp., assembly GCA_964350895.1. Classification (GTDB taxonomy): domain Bacteria; phylum Pseudomonadota; class Gammaproteobacteria; order Xanthomonadales; family Xanthomonadaceae; genus Pseudomarimonas. The sequence continues at coordinate 26,291 of CAYGMG010000040.1, read as the reverse complement.
GCGGCGCCAGCTGCTCGCGCAGCCGGTGCTCGCGGGCCAGGGCCTCCATCAGCTTGAGCTCGGCCGCGGTCAGGTCGCCATTGCCAGGCAGCAGGTCGAAGCCGCCATGGGTGCGCACGATGGCCGCTTCGGCCGCACATTCCTCCAGCAACACCTCGCATCCGGAACGCTCGAGCTCACGCTTGTCGACGCCCGAGGCCATGGTCGCATTGCCCTGCGGATCGAGATCCACCAGGAGCACCTTGCGCCGGGCCTCGGTCAGCGCCGCCGCCAGATTCACCGCGGTGGTGGTCTTGCCGACCCCGCCTTTCTGGTTGGCTATGGCGATGATCCGCCCCATGGTGTCCTCGCTGGTATGCCTTGGAAGCAGGAAGCTGCTTCGCGGCGGGCCGCGATTATCCCACGGCTGGCCAGCGCGGCAACCGGCGCTGCTGCAGGGCCGGCCGACGCGGCCCGCTCAGTCGCGGACGACGACTGCCAGGTGGCGCTCGGCGTCGAGCCCCGGCACCTTCAGCGGATGGCAGTGCTGCAGCCGGAAACCGGGCGGAACCGGCTCGGCGAGCACTTCCTCGCGGCGTCCCTTCATCGCCATCAGGCGCCCATCGGCGGCCAGCAGATGGCCGCCAACGTGAAGGATCTGCGCCAGTGTCCCGAAGGCGCGCGCGGTAAGCAGGGCGAACTTGCGCTGGTCAGGAACCTGTTCGGCGCGCGCTGCGTGGACCACCGCGCGCTCTCCAAGGCCCAGCCGACGCACCGCCTCGCGCAGGAAGCGCGCTTTCTTGCCGGCAGTTTCGACCAGGGCGACCTGCAGGCCCGGCACGGCGAGAGCCAGCGGAATGCCGGGAAAGCCGGCGCCGCTGCCGACATCGACCAGGCTGTCGCCATCGACGAACGGGACCATGGCCAGGCAATCGAGCAGGTGCTTGGCGACGATCTCGTCGGGCTCGCGGATCGCGGTCAGGTTGTAGGTGCCATTCCAAAGCAGCAGCAGCCGCATGTAGTCGGCCAGCGGCCCGGCCAGGCTGGCGGGCAGGCCGAGCTGGTCGAGTCCGGCGTCGAGCAGGTTCTGGCTCGAGCTTGGCAACGGCTCCGGATCGGAATGCACCAGCAGGGCTCAGCGCAGCTGGCAGCGGGTAACGCGGACGCCGAGTGGCTGCAGCGCCCCGTTGAGCTGGGACTTGAGCCAGTTGACCTGCTCCGGGCCAGCGGCGGCGGGAAGCATTTGCTCCAGCCGCTCCGTGGTGGTCTGCCGAACCAGGCGGTCGACCTGCTCGATCTCGCGGCCGGCCAGCAGCGGATCCAGGATCTGGAACAGCACTTCGGCGCCGACGCGACGCGTGCCGTCTGCATCGACGACAACCCGATGGCCGATCAGGGAGACCGGCAGGCCCAGGCGATCAAGGAAGGGAATGACCAGATGCCAGCCCGGTGCCAGCACGCGGTGAAAGCGCCCGAAGCGATGCAGAGGCATCACCACGTCCTCGGGAATGATCCGCAGGCCGCTGAGCACCGCGGCCAGGGCCGCAGCGCAGGTGACATACAGGAGCAGGGAGGGATCCACGGGAAATCAGGGCCTTGCCGCGCTAAGTTCGTTCTCTTGGCAAGGTATCTTAGCCAAGCTCCGCATATCTTAACGCAGTCATAACAATATCGCGCGGGGAAAAGTGCCCGCCGGCGCCGGCCAGGCTGCCGCGCGTCGGCCGCCGAGCGCGACTGCTACCGCAGGATTCGACGCCAGCGCGCAGTGGCCGCCCCGCCCTTGGCTCAGATCGACAGGGCGTCGGCCTCGGTGGTAAAGCTCTCGCCGCAGCCGCAGGCGGCCTTGGAGTTGGGGTTCTCGAACACGAACACCTGGTTCAGGCCTTGGCGAACGAAGTCGATCCGGGTGCCATCGACCAGGGGCAGGCTTTGCGCATTCACCACCACGCGCAGGCCGTCGGCCTCGAACACGCTGTCATCGCCTGTGATGCTGCGCGCTACGTCGATTTCGTAGCCCCAGCCGGAGCAGCCGGTACGCTTGACGCCGAAGCGCAGTCCTTCGGCTCCGGGCTCGCTGGCCAGGAACAGGCTGGCGCGCTGGTGGGCGGCGGGAGTCAGGGTGATGGCCATGGTCGGCTCCGTGTGCTGCGTGAAGAAAGTCCTTGCCGGGGGCGCGCTGCTTGCCGGCCAGCGGCCGGTCGGGCGCGGCCCGTGGCAAGGCCTGCGCCTATTCTAGCGGCCTAGGGGCCGTTATCATCGCGGCCCTTGTTTGCAAATGGGCCCCGCGGCCCGGAGTTTCAACCATGTCGGTGCTTTCGGTGCGCGAGGCCCTTGCCGGGTCGGATCGCGAAGGACAGTCAGTCACGGTGCGCGGCTGGGTACGGACCCGGCGCGATTCCAAGGCCGGCCTGTCCTTCGTGAATGTCAGCGATGGCTCCTGTTTCGACCCGATCCAGGTCGTCGCGCCGGCCGCGCTCGACAACTACGAATCGGCGATCAAGCGGCTGAGCGCCGGCTGTTCGGTGATCGCCACCGGCACCCTGGTCCGCTCGCAGGGTCAGGGTCAGGCATTCGAGATCCAGGCCAGCGCGATCGAGGTGGTCGGCTGGGTCGAGGATCCGGAAACCTACCCGATCCAGCCCAAGCCGCATTCGCTGGAGTTCCTGCGCGAGGTCGCCCACCTGCGCCCGCGGACCAACCTGTTCGGCGCGGTGACCCGGATCCGCCACTGCCTGTCGCAGGCGGTGCATCGTTTCTTCCACGAGCGCGGCTACTACTGGATCAGCACGCCGATCATCACCGCCTCGGACGCCGAGGGCGCCGGGCAGATGTTCCGTGTCTCCACCCTCGACCTTGCCAACCTGCCGCGCGACGAGAAGGGCGGCATCGACTTCTCCCGCGACTTCTTCGGCAAGGAAACCTTTCTTACCGTCTCCGGCCAGCTGAATGTCGAGGCCTACTGCCTGTCGCTGTCCAAGGTCTACACCTTCGGTCCAACCTTCCGTGCCGAGAACAGCCACACCACCCGGCATCTGGCCGAGTTCTGGATGGTCGAGCCGGAGATCGCCTTCGCCGATCTGACCGAGAATGCCAACGTCGCCGAGGCCTTCCTGAAGTACCTGTTCCGCGCGGTGCTGGACGAGCGCGGCGACGATATGGCCTTCATCGCCGAGCGCGTGCAGAAGGATGCGATCTCGCGCCTTGAAGCCTTCATCGAGGCGCCGTTCGAGCGCATCGACTACAGCGAGGCGGTGCGCCTGCTGCGCGACTCCGGGCACAAGTTCGATTTCCCGGTGGAGTGGGGCCTCGACCTGCAGACCGAGCACGAGCGCTGGCTGACGGAACATCATGTTGGGCGGCCGGTGGTGGTGATGAACTACCCCGAGCACATCAAGGCCTTCTACATGCGTCTGAACGACGACGGCAAGACGGTTGCCGCAATGGACGTGCTGGCCCCGGGCATCGGCGAGATCATCGGCGGCTCGCAGCGCGAGGAGCGCCTCGACGTGCTCGACAAGCGTATGGCGCAGTTCGGACTCGACCCGGCCCATTACGGCTGGTACCGCGACTTCCGCCGCTACGGCACGGTGCCGCACGCGGGCTTTGGCCTGGGTTTCGAGCGCTTGGTGGTCTATGTCTGCGGGCTGGCAAACATCCGCGACGCGATCGCCTATCCGCGGGCCCCGGGCAGCGCGGAGTTCTGAACCCCGTTCACCGGATCGCCAGCTGGCCTGCCCCTACAATGCGGGCCCGTCTAGGAGCCAGCTCGCTGGCGATCACTGCTGGAAGACCGCCATGTCCACCTCCTTGATGTTCGTGCTCCTGTTCACCACCGGCCTTGGCATCACCGGGATCGCCGGCTACATCATCTTCGGTCCGCTCAGCTACGTGCAGGCGCGCGACCGCGGGCTGCGCCCCGGCGCGCACGCCTTCGCGCCTGGCTTCCTGCACTGGATCGTGTTCGGCGGCTTTCGCGCAACCGGTGATCGCGCGATCACCGGACTGGCCACGCCGGCGCAGATCCTGTGCTGGTGCTTCATCATCGGCGCGATCTCCTCGGCCGTGGTCCTGCTGCCCCTGGTGCTGCGATGAGCATGATCCGCAGCGAGTGGTGGATAGCCAGCCTCGGCACCGCTCTGGTCTGGGCGCGGCTGGACCTGCACGAGGCCGGCACGGCCAGCGTCTTCGACTGCGACGGCCGCACCCTGCCCTACGACTCCGAGGACAGCGCCCGCAACGCCCTGCTGGACGCCGAGTTCCGCGCCGTCGAGGGCCTCGACGAGGACGACGCAGCCGCGCTCGGCATAGACCTTGAGACGCTCGCGCCACCGCAGGGCGATGACCCCGTATCGCTGCGCGCGCGGATGATCGTGCAGCTGCCGCGCCGGCAGTAGGCCAGCAACGGTCGAGGTAACGTGGCGCTTCAGAGCGCCGACCGGAGATTCGTAGGGTGCGCCTCGGGCGCACCGCGCGTACCGCCCGAAAACCCGTATCGCTGCGCCGGACGCGGTACGGCCGCACCGCGCGTACCGCCCGAAAATCCGTATCGCTGCGCCGGACGCGGTACGGCCGCACCGCGCGTACCGTCCGAATGCCCGTATCGGTGCGCCCAAGGCGCACCCTACGAGGGTTCGCCAACGTGCGGCGAAGCGACTGGGCGGTTGGCGCCCAGAGTGCGCCTTGACCCTCCGCCGGCCATAAGCAGATTCCCCCACCCCTGTGCTGCGCTGCGTCATTTGTTGCACACTCGGGGACCCTTCACAGCCGTGAGGCATCCGTGTCCGTTGCAACCGTTCCGGTCGCGCACAAGTTCGGCGGCTCCAGCCTTGCCGATGCGCAACGCATCGCCCACGTCGCCGACGTGCTTACCGCCCGCGACGACTCCCGCCAGGTCATCGTCGTCTCCGCGATGCAAGGCGTCACCGACGCCCTGATCGCCCTGGTGCACGCCGCCAGCCAGGATCCGGAAACCGCGCAGGCGCAGCTGCAGGCGCTGATCGAGCGCCACCGCAAGACCGCCCACGCCTTGCTTGGCGATGGCGATGCGCCGCTGCTTGGCGCGCTCGAGCGCGACTGGAACGACCTCACCGCCCTGCTCCGTGCCGCGCATCTGCTCAGCCATCCGTCGGCCGACCTGCTCGACTATGTGCAGGGACTGGGCGAGGTCTGGTCGGCGCAGCTGCTGGCCGCCCTGCTCGGCGCCCGCGGCGAGGATGCCGGCTGGCTCGACGCGCGGGAAGTACTGGTGGTGGAAGCCGGCCAGCTCGGCATCGGGGTCGACTGGCCGCGCAGCGAGGCGCGCCTTGTCGACTGGCGCAGCAAGCGCCCCACACCCAAACGTCTGGTAGTGACCGGCTTCGTCGCGCGCAGCGCAGACGGCCGACCGACCACCCTCGGCCGCAACGGCAGCGACTACTCCGGGGCAATCTTCGCCCGCCTGTTCGCCAGCAGCGCACTGCATATCTGGACCGATGTCGATGGCGTGCTGAGCGCCGATCCGCGCATGGTGCCGGACGCCGTCCTGTTGCCGCGGATGAGCTACGACGAGGCCTTCGAACTCGCCTACTTCGGTGCCAAGGTGGTCCATCCCGGAACCATGAGCCCGGTGCTGCAGGCCGGCATCCCGGTCTACGTCCGCAATACCTTCAAGCCGGAGCTGGAGGGCACCCGCATTGGCCCCGAGCAGCAGGCCGACAACGGCCCGGTCAAGGGCCTGACCATCGCCCCGCAGCTGGCCCTGGTCGAAGTCGAAGGCACCGGCATGATCGGCGTGCCGGGCACCGCCGAGCGGGTGTTCGGCGCGCTGCGCGCGGAGTCGGTCTCGGTCGTGATGATCGCCCAGGCCAGCTCCGAGCACTCGATCTGCTGCGCAGTACGCGCAGCCGATTCGGCACGCGCAGTTGAAGTGCTGCGCCGCGCCTTTGCCCAGGAGCTGGCCGCCGGCCTGATCCAGTCGATCGAGGCCGAGAGCGGCATCGCCGTGCTGGCCGCGGTCGGCGACGGCATGGCCGGGCATCCCGGCGTGGCAGCGCGCCTGTTCGCCGGCCTGGCGCATGCCGAGGTGAACGTCCGGGCGATCGCCCAGGGCGGCTCGGAGCGCAATATCTCGGTGGCCATCCGCGAGGCCGACGCGGCGCGCGCATTGCGTGCCGTGCACTCGGGCTTCTGGCTGTCGCCGCAGACCATCAGCATCGGCGTGATCGGCCCCGGTCAGGTCGGCAGCGAGTTTCTCGATCAGCTGGCTGCCGCCGCCGGCCGGCTGCGCGAGGCGCACCAGCTGGACCTGCGCCTGCGCGGCATCGCCGGCAGCACCCGCATGCACCTGTCCGAGCGCTGTGTCGACTGGCCGCACTGGCGCGCCCAGTACATCGAGTCCGGACTGCCACTGGACCTCGATGCCTTCAGCGCCCACATCAAGGCCCCGCACCTGCCGCACGCAATGATCATCGACTGTTCGGCCAGCGCCGAGGTTGCCGCGCGCTACGCCGGCTGGCTGGCCGAGGGCATCCACGTGGTCACTCCGAACAAGCAGGCCGGCAGCGCCCCGCTTGGCCAGTACCGCGCCGCGCGGGCCGCCGCCCAGCGCGCTCACTGGCGCTACGAGGCCACGGTCGGCGCCGGCCTGCCGATCATCGGCACCCTGCGCGACCTGATCGACACCGGCGACGAGATCATCGCCATCGAGGGCATCTTCAGCGGCACGCTGAGCTATCTGTTCAACAGCTTCGACGGCAGCAAGCCGTTCTCCGAGCTGGTCCTCGATGCACGCGCCAAGGGCTTTACCGAGCCCGACCCGCGGGACGACCTCTCGGGCATGGACGTGGCGCGCAAGCTGGTGATTCTGGCCCGGGAGTGGGGCAAGGAAATCGAGCTGGGCGATGTCGACCTCGCTGGCCTGGTTCCTGAACATCTTGCTTCGCTTAGCCGCGAGGAGTTCCTCGAGCGTGCCGGCGAGATGGATGCCGACCTGACCGCACGGGCCAATGCCGCCAAGCAGAATCAATGCGTATTGCGCTTCGTCGCGCGCATCGATGCGCAGACCGCCAAGGTCGGCCTTGCCGAACTACCGCTCGACCACGCCTTCGCCCATCTCAAGCCGACCGACAACATCGTCCAGTTCACCACCCATCGCTACCGCGACAACCCTCTGGTGGTACAGGGCCCTGGCGCCGGCACCGCGGTGACCGCCGCCGGCGTGTTTGCCGACCTGCTGCGCATCGCCCAAGCGCTGGGAGCAAAGTTTTGAATCAGCGGCTTGGGTCACGGCCGCGCAGATCACAGCAGGTCGTCGCGGGCCAGCGGCCTGCCGGCGTGGTCGCGTTCGCCTGGCGCCGCGGCACATGAGCGTGTTCGCCGCCCGCAGCGCCGAGGCCTTCGCCCCGGCCAGCGTCGGCAACATCGGCGTTGGCTTCGACCTGCTCGGCCACGCCCTGGCCGGTGCCGGGGACCGCGTCGAGGTCAGCCTGATCGACGAGCCCGCAGTGCGCATTCTCGGTATTGAGGGCGCCGACCGCCCCCTGCCGCTTGACGCTGCCAGCAATACCGCGGGCGCTGCCCTGCTCTCGCTGCGCGCCGCTCTAGGCTGCGACGAGGGGTTTGCGCTGCGCATCCACAAGGGCATCCCGTTCGGCTCCGGCATGGGCGGCTCGGCGGCGTCGGCGGTCGCATCGGTGGTCGCTGCCAATGCCCTGCTGGCGACTCCGCTGCCGATCGAGCGGCTCTACCTGCACGCACTGGAGGGCGAGGCCGTGGCCAGCGGAAGCCGGCATGGCGACAACGTCGCGCCGATGCTGCTGGGTGGCGTAGCCCTGGCGGTCGGCGAGCGCGCGCCGCTGAAACTCGATGTTCCGACGCAGCTGTACTGCGCCCATGTCCATCCGCACTGCGCGATCGAAACCCGCGAGGCGCGCGCCGCGCTGGCCGGGCATTATCAGCTCGGCGAGTTCATTGCCCAAAGCGGGCACCTTGCCCTGTTTCTCACCGGCCTTTTCCGGGGCCAGCGCGATCTGATCGCCGCCGGCCTTGCCGATGTGCTGGTTGAGCCACGCCGCGCTTCGCTGATCCCCGGCTTTGCCGCGGTCAAGCAGGCAGCGCTGGATGCCGGCGCGCTCGGCGCATCGATCTCCGGCGCCGGACCCTCGGTGTTTGCCTGGTGCTGGGGTGAGGCCGATGCGCAGGCCGCTGCCGACGCCATGCAAGCCGCATTCAAGGACGCCGGTCTCGACAGCGACCGCCTCGTCGGCCCGGTCGACGCGCCGGGCGCCCGGGTGTTGCATGTCGCGTAGGGTGCGCCTTGGCACAGCGCATGGCCGGCGCGGGGATCGGGCTGCAATGGTGCGCTTGCCGCAAGGCATGGGTGACGCGCGGCTTGCGCCGCAACGGTGCGCCAAGGCGCACCCTACGGCCAGCCGCGCCGTGCGGAGGGTTGATGGATTCCCACTTTGGTGATCGCACGATGAAGTTCATCAGCACCCGCGGCGCTGCACCCGCCGTTTCACTCTCGGATGCGCTGACCCAGGGACTGGCTCCCGACGGCGGCCTGTATCTGCCGGAAGCCTGGCCGGCGGCGCGGGAATGGGACGAGCCGCTGCCCATTCCTGAGGCAGCTACTCGGCTGCTGCAGCCGTTCTTTGCCGGCGATCGCCTGCAAGACGCGCTGCCGGCGATCTGCCGGGAGGCGCTCGATCTGCCCGCGCCCCTGGTGCCCACCAGCGACCCCAACCTGTTCCTGCTCGAACTTTTTCACGGCCCGACTGCGGCCTTCAAGGACTTCGCCGCGCGCTTTCTTGCCGCGTGCTTTGCCCGACTGCGAGGGCCGCAGGACCCGCTGCTGACCATTCTGGTAGCCACCAGCGGCGATACCGGCGGCGCCGTGGCCGCGGCCTTCCACCAGCGGCCGGGATTCCGCGTCGTCGTGCTCTACCCGGACGGCAAGGTCTCACCACGCCAAGCGCACCAGCTCGGCGCCTTTGGCGGCAACGTGTACGCGTTCAAGGTCGACGGCAGCTTCGATGACTGCCAGACCATGGTCAAGGCGGCATTCGCCGATGAAACCCTGCGTTCGGAGGTGCCGCTGTCCTCGGCCAACTCGATCAGCCTTGGGCGCCTGCTGCCGCAGATGAGCTATTACGCCGCCGCCGCGCTGCGCTGGCAGGTCGTGCATGCGGCACCGGCCAACTTCGCCATCCCGACCGGCAATCTCGGCAACGGCCTGGCCTGCGTTCTGGCCCGGCGCCTGGGCCTGCCGATCGGCGACATCATGCTGGCCACCAATGCCAACCGGGTCCTGCCCGACTTCCTCGACAGCGGCGAGTTCCGCGCCCTGCCCTCGATCGCCACCCTGGCCAATGCCATGGATGTTGGCGCACCGAGCAATCTGGAGCGCCTGCGCGCCCTGCATCCGGACATCGTCGAGCTGCGCGGCCAGGTCAGCGCCGGCAGCGTCGAGGACGAGGAGCTGCGCCGGGTGATGTCGACCTCCGAGTCGCGCTACGGCCACGTCATCTGCCCGCACACCGCCGCCGCCCTGGCTCTGGTCGAGCGCCGCCGCGACGCCGGCGACCGTCGTCCGTGGATTGCGGTCGCCACCGCCCACCCGGCCAAGTTCGACAGCGTGGTCGAGCCCTGTGTCGGACACGCCGTCCAGGCGCCGCCCGCGCTGGCCGAGATCCTTCGCCGGCCGTCGCACGCCGAGGCGCTGTCGGCCGACAGCGGCGCATTGGCTGCGCGCCTGCGCGCGCTCTAGCGGGCCCTGAACAAGTCCGCACGGAAGAACGGAGTCGGCGCGCGCAGACAATGCTGCCGCCACGCCGCGCACGGGACCAATGCCCGACCGGACCCAGGCTTGCGGCCCATCCATTTGCACCGCATCGGTGCTGATGCACCATTCGAGTTCTAATAACGGTCACATGCTTCGTCTTGGTGCACCATGGCCGTTAACAAACAGAGACTTACGTCGCCTTGCACTTGGCACGTACTTTGCTGCATAGCGGCACCCGCAGCCTGACTGCCCCCTTCCCCATCCATTGGAGAGTGCAATGTCGATTGAATCCGTCCTCAAACTGGCCCAGGACAACAGCGTCGAGTTCGTCGACCTGCGCTTTGCCGACGTGCGCGGCCTGCAGCATCACGTCACCTACCCGGCGCGCATCCTTGAGGCCGAATTGTTCGAAGAGGGCAAGATGTTCGACGGCTCGTCGATCTCCGGCTGGAAGGGCATCAACGAATCGGACATGGTCCTGATGCCGGACCCGGCGACCGCTTTCATCGATCCGTTCACCGCCGACCCCACCCTGGTGATGGTCTGCGACATTCTTGACCCGAACACCATGCAGAGCTACGAGCGTGATCCGCGCGGTATCGCCAAGCGCGCCGAGTCCTTCCTCAAGTCGACCGGCCTTGCCGACACCGCGTTCTTCGGTCCGGAGCCTGAGTTCTTCGTGTTCGACTCGGTGCGCCACAAGAACGACATGTCCGGCGCCAGCTTCGAGGTCGAGAGCGAGGAAGCGCCGTGGTCCTCGAACAAGAAATTCGACGGGGTAAACTCCGGCCACCGTCCTACCGTCAAGGGCGGCTACTTCCCGGTCGGCCCGGTCGACTCGCTGAATGACCTGCGTGCCGAGATGTGCAAGATCCTCGAGCAGGTCGGCATCGAGGTCGAGGTGCACCATCACGAGGTTGCCGGCCCCGGCCAGTGCGAGATCGGCGCCAAGTTCAACACCCTGGTGCGCAAGGCCGACGAGCTGCTGATGCTCAAGTACATCGTCAAGAACGTCGCCCACCGCAACGGCAAGACCGCCACCTTCATGCCCAAGCCGATCGTCGGCGACAACGGCTCCGGCATGCACGTGCACCAATCGCTGGCCAAGGGCGGCAGCAACCTTTTCTCAGGTGACAGCTACGGCGGCCTGTCGCAGATGGCGCTGTGGTACATCGGTGGCGTGTTCAAGCATGCTCGCGCAATCAATGCGTTCAGCAACTCGACCACCAACAGCTACAAGCGCCTGGTGCCGGGCTTCGAGGCGCCGGTGATGCTGGCCTACTCGGCGCGCAACCGCTCGGCCTCCTGCCGCATTCCGTTCGTCACCAATCCGAAGGCCCGGCGCATCGAGTTCCGCTTCCCGGATCCGATGAACTCCGGCTACCTGACCTTCACGGCGCTGATGATGGCCGGCCTCGACGGCATCCTCAACAAGATCGACCCGGGCGCGCCGATGGACAAGGATCTCTACGACCTGCCGCCGGAAGAGGAAAAGGGCATCCCGACCGTCTGCCATTCGCTGGACCAGGCGCTGGAAGCGCTGGACAAGGACCGCGACTTCCTCAAGGCCGGTGGCGTGATGAGCGACGACTTCATCGACGGCTACATCGCGCTGAAGATGCAGGAGGTGACCAAGTTCCGCGCGGCCACCCACCCGCTTGAGTACCAGATGTACTACAGCCTGTAAGTAATCAGCCTGCCGGGACGCCCGGCTCGCAGCGATCGAGAACCCCGGGGAAGCCTGCTTTCCCGGGGTTTTTTCTGCGTGTCCGGATTCTGGTTGCAGTCGGGATAGGAAGCCGATCCGGAATCCGGAGGATGGAGAATCGGGGCGCCCTGGGGGGCGCCTGGGCTTGGAAGAGGCCGGCAGACCAGCCCTGGCTGAGCGCTGCTGAGTCACCAGAGCAAGACGTTCGCGTAGTGCGGATCTGCTTCTCGCCCGCCTTTGCCTCTGCGCCGCACCCGCTTCGGGCTGAGCATTCGCGTTGGGCCTGTTGATTCATGTAAGTAATGATCGCGTGATCCAGCGGTGGTCTGCGGATCCGCAACTGAGGCGGTTGATCAGCCGGGCAAAAAGCCGGAGTCATGGTCCGGATAGCCTGTTTCGTCGCCGATTCGCGGCCCACGCTGTGCTAGCCTTCGACGGTCGCGCAGGCGGGCGTGGCGGCGCACCGGGACAGCAAGCAGCCCCATGAGTGAGCTTTCGGGACACTTCCTCGAGTTCCTTTCGATCGCAATCGCTGCACTGGCGATGTTCGTGGCGATCTCGCTTGTCGATCCGGCACCGCCAGCACTGCGCGCGCAGCGCTGGATACGGCGTCTGGGCAGTGCGGGCATCCTGCTTGTCGGCCTGGCTACGCTGGTCTCGACCCCTTGGCAGCTCAACCAGGCATCTGGCACGCGCTTGGTCGCCGCCTTGCTGCTCGTGGGCGCCTGCGTGGCGGCCGCCCTGGTGCTCGATCATCGGCAGCGCAGCAAGCGTTTTTACGCTGCGGGCGCGATGGGCTTCGCCCTTCCGGTGGCCTGCGCGCTGGGCCTGCTTGCGCTGACCGTTTCGCCTGACGCCTCCCCTGCGGCGCTGACTGCCCTCGGCATCGGCGCGCTGTATCTGGCGGTGGCCGCAGGTACGGCTTTCGTTGTGATCGGACACTTCCGGCGCCGGCGCAGCGGCGGGCCCTTGCCGCTGGCGCTTGCCGCCGCGCTGTTGCTGGCCGGCGGGCTGCTCTGTCTGCACCTGATGCTCGACCGCGGGCAGCCGACAAGGCCTGTCGTCAGCGAACTGGAGGCCGTGCTCCGCCTGCTCCTGCTCGGTCTGTTTGCGCTGCTTGCCCTGGGCATCGCGGGACGCCGCTGGCGCGCCGAGCGCGAGGGTGCCGGGGGCCTGCGTCGCAGCAGCCGCGCCGATCCGATTTCCGGGTTGCCACTGCCCGAGGTTGTGGCCGAGAGCTTCGTCCGCGTGCTGCGCCTTGCTATTGCCAGCCGGAGCCTTTGCGCGGTGGTAGTTCTGCAGTTCAGCGCCCTAGACCGGATTCTCTCGACCCAGGGCAAGGCGGCCCGCGACCGGCTCTACGCAACGGCGGCCTGGCGCCTGCGCAGTGCACGTCGCGACGAGGAACTGATCGGCGCCATGGGCGAGCAGCGCTTTCTGCTGGTGCTGCGGGTGGCCGATGCCGACGACGCACTGGCCCGGGTGCGTAGCCTGATCGCCATGTTCGATGCGCCACTGGGTGACGGCGAGGAGCGCGTGCGCCTGCGCCCCAGCGTCGGGATCAGCCTGTGGCCGACCCATGCCGACGACTTCCCGCGCCTGCTGGCCGACGCCCTGGTCGCCCTGGAGCGCTGCCCGCCCGGCGGCCTGCAGCTGTTCCACACCGCCCAGCGGGTCGAGAACGAACAGCAGCTGCAGGTCGAGCATTCGCTGATCCAGGCGCTGGGCGCTGGCGAGATCGGGCTGGTTCTTCAGCCGATCATCGACTCGCTGAGCGGCGAGGTGCGCATGGTGGAACTGCTGGCCAGATGGAACCATCCCCAGCTTGGTTCGATTTCGCCGCGGCAGTTCATCCTGGTTGCCGAAGGCAGCGGCGCTATCGCCGAGTTCGACCGCTGGCTGCTGCGCGAGGCGCTGGCGACCAGCAAGTGGCTGGATGCCGCCGGCTGCCCGCAGATTCGCGTCGCGCTGAACTGCTCCCCGCTGAACCTGGTCGACCCGCGCTTTCTCGACGATGTCGAACGCTGCGTGCTCGACAGCGGGGTCGATCCATCGCGGATCGAAGTGGAAGTGACCGAGGCCGCACTGGCCGAAGGTGAACAGGTCGTCATCGACAGCCTGGTCCGACTGCGCTCGCTGGGCCTCGGGCTGACCATCGACGACTTCGGCATAGGCCACTCCTCATTGGCCCGGCTGCGCGACCTGCCCGTCGACACGCTAAAGATCGACCAGAGCTTCGTCCGCGACATGGATCATCCCAAGGGCGAGTTCCTGGTCAGCGGCATCATTGGTCTTGCCCATGGCCTGGGCAAGGCGGTGATCGCCGAGGGCGTGGAAACCCGCGCCCAGCGCAGTGCTCTGGCCGGCATGGGCTGCGAATACCTGCAGGGCTTCCTGCTCAGCCGGCCGTTGAGCTGGCGTGCCCTGCTCGACTTCCTGGGCGTCGACGGTGATCGCGCACCACCCGGCCGGCCGGCGGCGCTGGCCGACTTCGACGATCCGCCGGGCTGACTGAACATAGGGTTTGATTGTTCGGACTACAGGTGTCCGATGTCGGCTGCTCAATCCGCCGTTCCCGCATCCAGCTGTTCGCGCAGCAGGGTGGCCAGTTCCGCCACCGCGGGGTCGCGACTGTCGCGATCGGGGCGGGAAACGCTGAGCCGCGACCATTCCGGATGCGCGCGGGCGCGGCGAAGCACCGCGGGCAGCGGGCGCTCGCGCCAGGCGCCGGCTATCTGGTCGGGCAGGGCCAGCGCCGACTGGGCGGCATGACCGCGACGCTCCAGTGCCTGGACCAGGGTGAGCAGGCGCAGTCCAAGCAGGCGCAGCACGCCCTCGTCGACGCTCAGCTCGCGCTGGCCTCTCAGACGGCCGGCAGCGCGACGGCCGAAGCGGCGCACTGCCTGCAGGCCGCCGCCCGCAGCAGCGCCAAGCAAGGCGGCAGCGCCAAGGCTGATCCCGCCGACCGCAAGGTCGATGCCCAGCCCGGCAGCGGCGCCAGCCGCGGCGCCAGTGCCCACTCGCACGCCGGCATCACGCAGCGCTTCGCTGGAGAATAGATCGTGTTTCCAGCGCCCGGCGACCAGGGGCAGCGGCGGCGCATCGACCGCGGCGGCGTCGAACTGGTAAAGACTGAGCAGGGCGCTCACCACATCGCGTTCCAGCGAGCGTACCGCATCACCCAGGGTGTCCACGGCCGCGTTTTCAGCGACCGCAGCGTCCACCGTGATGCGCGCTGCGGCAACCTCGATCAGGCATTCGGCCAGCAGGGCGCAAGCGCCTTCGCGGCGACCTTCGCGTTCGGCCTCGCGTGCGGCGAGCAGGCCCTGCAGGCCACGTCGCGCACGCTCGACCACGGTGCCCAGCGCGGTGTACAGCCGCGACTCGGCGTCCTGCTCTGGCGCAACGCTGTCAAAACGCACCAGCGCATGCAGACCACTGCGCGCCAGCACCTCGCGCCAGTCGGCCTCGTGCGCTGCCGATTCGCTGACGAAGTTGAAAACCGGCAGCAGGGGCACCGCGCAGGCAGAGAGCAGCTGCAGCTCGTCGCGATGCTTGGCCAGCACGCGGTCGCGGACGTCGATCACCAGCAAGCCGGCATCGCATTGGCGCAGCTGACGCAGCACCTTGGCCTCTTGCTCGAAGCGCGCCACGGCCGGCCCATCGGCGAGGAAGCGCTCGACCCGCGCGGCGGGTTCGAGACGGGCGTCTTCGACGTAGCCCTCGAGGTGCTCGAGCAGGGCGATCGGCTCTTCCAGCCCCGGCGTATCGAACAGCTCCAGCACCGGCTCGCCGTCGACCTGCATCACCGCGCCTTCGACATGCCGTGTGGTGCTGGGCTGGCGCGACACCGTGCCGAAGCCGGCATCGCGCAGCAGGGTGCGCAGCAGGGAAGTCTTGCCGACATTGGTATGCCCGACCACGGCGATGCGCACCGGCCGGCTCATGTCTGCGCCTCGGCAAGCCAGCGCGCCGCAGCGCCGGCATCTGCCGGCAAACAGCTGTCGGCGAGGCCGCGGGCGCGCAGCGCGTCGCGCCACAGCGCGCCGCGACCGTCGCGGTCAGGGCCTGCGGCCAGCACCGCCAGCGACCGGCAATGGGCGGCCAGTTCGCCAATCCAGCCGAGCGCGCCGCGATCCGGCGATTGCGCCGCCTCAACCACCACCAGCAGTTTCGCTGCGGGATGGTCGCAGAGCCGGTGCAGCGCACGGGCCCGCTGCTCGCGGGTCTCGCAGCGACCCAGGTCGAGCAATCCGTTGACCTCAGGCGGCCAGGGCCATTCGGCTGGCAGGTCGAGCCCGACCGCGGCCGCGCCTTCGCCAACGCCGCCGAGCACCCAGTGCACCGGCGCCTCGCTGCCGGCGTCGGCGTCGACTATACCCAGCCGCGTGCTGCGCGGCGCAAGGCGCCGGGCCAGCAGCGCGTAGTACGGCTGTTGCCAGGGCAGCTGCAGGGCGCGCAGGGCGCGGCCCATGCGCCAGCGACAGAGCAGCAGGGCGAGCGCCCGCGGCAGCAGGCCATAGACCAGCAGGCCGCCGACCAGCCAGAACGACCAGGCGCGGCGGGCCACGTCCGAGGCCACTGGCGACTCGCCGCTGGCGGCGACCAGGTCGGTACCCGGCTGGGGGAACCCCAGCTGCCCGGGCAGCCAGGCCAGAGCGCCGACCAGGCTTTCGAACCAGGCCGCGGGGAGGATGGTGGTTTCCCAGGTGAAGCCGTAGCGGCGCAGCGAGAGGGCCAGCAGCAGTCCAATCAGAGCACCGCCCAGCGCCGCTATCCACAGCAGATGGGAAAGCGCCGAGAGCAGCCAGCGCCCCAGTCCTGCCTGGGCCAGACCGTCCCAGGCCGCCTTGAGCAGGTCGCGGTCCGGAAACAGCCCCGGCACCCGCTCGCCGAGGGCAAGCAGGCTGCGCCCCGACCACGGCGGAGCGGCGCCAGCGAACAGCCCGATCATCCAGAGCATGAACATCAGCAGGTTTGGGCCGAGCAGGGCCAGCCAGGCCCAGACCACGTTGACCGGCTGGTCGCCGCGACCAAGCAGGGTGAACACGCCGGCCGCGCCAAGCAGGCCGATCAGCAGGCACAGCGCGGCCAGCGCCCAGCCGGCGCGGCGCAGCGCCGGCGGCAGACGCTCGGCAGACTCGCCGAGCAGATCGGCAGCGCGCTGCAGCACCCGCTGCTCCGGAGTGCTGCCCGCCACGCGCCATCGAGCCAGCTCAGCCGGCGGATCGGGCTGCGGTTCGGGGCCCTCGCGGTGGCGCAGCCAGCCGGCCAGCCAGAGCGACTGCCAGCGTGGCAGCCTTATTGCAGAGCGCTTCATGGCGGCACCATAGCAAGCGCGCTGGCTGGCGCCCACGCCCCCAACTCATGCACTATACTGGTGCACTATGCGCACTGAAAAGCACCCGTTTGATGCATTGTCCACGCCGGTGCTGACCGTCGACGGGCAATCGCGGATCAGTTCAGTGAATCCGGCCGCTGCGAGTTGGCTGGGTCTGGGGCTGCGCCGCCTGCTGGGGCAGCCGCTATCGCGGATCGCCTCCCCCGACCAGGATCTGGATGCCCTGGTGGCGCGGGCGCGGGCCACGCCCTCGGGGCTTCGGGTGCAGCGGCTGCGCCTACAACCCGAAGGCATGGAGCCGCGCTTCGCCCATGTGCTGGTCAATGCGCTGGATGAGCCGGCGGGCAGCGTGCGCTGCGAGTTCCACCCGGTCGACGAGTTCCCCGGCGACGACCCCGCGGTGCTGCTGCCGACCGCGCTCAACATCGCCCTCAAGGGCCTCGCCCACGAGGTCAAGAATCCGCTGGCCGGACTCAAGGGCGCCGCGCAACTGCTGCGCAGACGGCTCCAGGACAGCGATTCCGAGCGCTATCTAGAGGTCATCGTGGCCGAGACCGAGCGCCTGTCGGCCCTGGTCCAGCGTCTGCTGGAGCCGGCGCCGCCCAGCCCGCTGGCATCGACCAATGTGCACACGGTGCTGGAGCGCGTGCGCCTGCTGGCCGAGGCCGAGGCCGGCTGGGCGGTGCGCATCGTGCGCGACTACGATCCCTCGCTGCCGGAGATTCCGGCCGACGCCGACCGCCTGACCCAGGCCGTGCTCAATCTGACCCGCAACGCCTTGCAGGCGGATGCCAGCGAGGTCCGATTGCGTACCCGGGCCGACTCCGGCGTGGTGATCGGCGACGTGGTGCACCGCCTGGCCATCCGCATCGAGATCGCCGACAACGGCCGCGGCGTGCCCGAGGGCTTGGCCGAGCAGATCTTCCTGCCCTTGGTCAGCGGCCGTGCTGAGGGCACTGGCCTCGGTCTTGCATTGGCACAGCAGGTTGCCCGCGAACACGGCGGCTCGCTGAGCTACCGCTCACGACGCGGGCATACGGTGTTTACCTTGCTGCTGCCGGCGGCTTCGCCGGCAACAGCAGCGTGATTCGGGATTGGTGATTGGTGATTCGTCAAGAGCGGGGTTAATGCATGTCCAAAGTTGTTAGCCATCTCAATGCCTTTCAGCCGCGCCGTGCACAGCAGAAGCGCTGCGCCCAGCCGGCCCCTGCGAATCACCAATCACCAATCACCAATCACGCAAGCGCTGAAGGCGCGCAGCATGGCTGACATCTGGGTGATCGACGACGACCGTTCGGTACGTTTCGTGCTGGCCGAGGGGCTGCGCGAGGCGGGCTACAGCGTGCGCGAGTTCGAGGGCGCGCGCAGCGCCCTGGCCGCCCTGGCGGGCGGCACGCCGTCACTGGTGTTCACCGACGTCCGCATGCCCGAAATGGACGGCCTGCAGCTGCTGGAAACCCTGAAGTCGCGTCGCGCCGACCTGCCGGTGGTGGTGATGAGCGCCTACACCGACATCGCCAGCACCGCCGGCGCCTTCAAGGGCGGCGCCCACGACTTTCTCAGCAAGCCGTTCGATCTCGACAAGGCGGTCGAACTGGCCAGCCGGGCGCTGGAGCCAAGGCGCCGGGAACCGCCCTCGGCCGAGCCCGCCGTGCCCGGCAACGAGCCCGAGCTGCTTGGCGAGTCAGCGGCGATGCGCGAGCTGTTCCGCGCCATCGGTCGACTGGCCCAGGCCCCGCTCGCCGTGCTGATCACCGGCGAGACCGGGACCGGCAAGGAGCTGGTCGCCCGCGCCCTGCACGCGCACTCGCCGCGCGCCTCACAACCCTTCGTTGCGCTGAATACCGCGGCGATTCCTTCCGAGCTGCTGGAGTCCGAGCTGTTCGGCCACGAGGCCGGGGCCTTCACCGGCGCCCAGCGCCGGCATACCGGGCGCTTCGAGCAGGCCGATGGGGGTACCTTGTTCCTGGACGAGATCGGCGACATGCCGCTGCCGCTGCAGACTCGCCTGCTGCGCGTGCTGGCTGAGGGCGAGTTCTTCCGCATCGCCGGCCGCGAGCTGATCTCGGTGGACGTGCGGGTGATCGCCGCGACCCACCAGGACCTGGAGGCTCTGGTCGCGCAGGGACGCTTCCGCGCCGATCTGCTGCATCGTCTCGACGTGGTCCGCCTGCGTCTGCCGCCGCTGCGCGAGCGGCGCGAGGATATCCCGGCACTCGCCCAGCGCTTCCTGGCCCAGGCCACCACCCAGCTCGGCAGCAGCGTCAAGCGCTTCGAGAAGTCGGCCCTGGCCCGGCTGCAAACCCATGACTGGCCCGGCAACGTGCGCGAGCTGGAAAACCTGTGCTGGCGCCTGGCCGCGCTGTCGCCGGGCGAAAGCCTGCAGGCCAACGATCTGCAGCAGGCGCTTGGCCAGGCCAGCGCCAGCTACGCCGCCAGCAGCACGCGCGCCGAAGGCGAGGACTGGGAAAGCGGGCTACGCCAGTGGGCCGCCCGCGAACTGGCCGCCGGCGCCAATGGCCTGTACGAAACCGCCCATCAGCGCTTCGAACAGATCCTGATGCAGACCGCGCTGGACGCCACCGGCGGCCACCGCCAGCTCGCCGCCAAGCGGCTTGGCCTTGGCCGCAACACGCTCACCCGCAAGCTTGGCTCATCACGTCAGCGACGCAGCAGCTAAGGTGGTTGAGCGCAGGACCTCATCCATCGCAATGCTTGAGCGCACCGGCACCGACTGGCGCGCTCGGCACCAAACCTAACGGGTCTGCCGAAGCAGAAGCCGGGCCCATGCCCGGCTTCCGGGTACACGCCTTGAAGGCGGGTCTGCCTATTCGAGACCGTTGCGGAAGATCGCGTCGGAAGAAACCGGCGTGATGAACACTACCCGATCATCCGCCGGATTGATTACAGCCACGCCCGGCACCTGGACCACAGGGATGAACTCCAGAAACTCGCGGGAGTTGTCGGCGTTGCCCGAAATGGTGATGGAAGCAGTCTGCGCCGAATTCAGATCAAGCTGGGTGGAGACCGCTTCAATGCCCATGTTCGGCTCGCAAACGCCGGCCGGCGTCGTGCAGTTCCACATCATCCCGACAAACCCCGCGGGCACCGGCACCGAAAGCTGGATGCCGGTGGCGTTGCCAGGCCCATGGTTGGTCACCGAAACGATGTAGGTGCGCAGGGAGCCCTTGTCTGGCTGCGCACCCTGCTTGAAGTCACCGCCGACGGTCATACGCAGCGAAAGGTCATAGCTGTCGCCGACCACGATGCGGAACTCCTGAAGGCTCCGGTCCTGGCCGCCGTTAGCAGTGCCGCCGTCGTCGGTGACGGTCAAGCGCACAATCGCGCTACCACTCGCCCCGGTCAGGGTATAGCTCAGTTCGCCGCCCTGGGTGATGGCAATCGATGACAACACGTCGTTTGTATCGCTGGCCTTGTCGACCAAGAGCGTCACCGTCTGGCCGGCCTCGTCCATTGGGCCTGGACTGATGGCCGACGCGAAGCCAGTCACGGTCTGCAGGCCCGTGGTGCCGCCGGGGTGGGTGAGGTCCCCAAGGATCGTCGCCGAGGGCGCGTCGTTGACCGGCGAGAACAGCCCCACCAGAACCGGATCGTGGTCTGCGGTGCGGAACACCGAGGCCGAATCGAACAGGGTGCGTGGCGGCGTACGCAAGGTGCCGTCGGGCTTACCCTCTGAACTCCCTTCGCCCGCAGTCACCAAGCTGTCGTTGTAGTCGAACAGGGGCGACTCATCCGCATTGATGTGCCAGGCAGCGGCACCAGTTACCTTGGAAGCCATGCCGAGATTGCCTAGCGCATAGTCGAGGCGCCCAATCTGGCTGTCGAAGACGTAGGAGTAGTCATTGGTCTGCGAGAGCGTCTCAAGATCGAAGAAGCCGGCAGCTTCCAGCGCGGTAATAGGCGTCTCCCGGGCATACGAATTGAGGTCGCCCACGATCAGCACATCAGGATCATTGGCAGCGGGAGTCACGGTCTCGTTGATCCAGCTGGCCAGCGCGGTTGCCTGCGCCGTGCGACGAGCCGCAAAGCAGGACTGGCCGTCGCCCTGATCGGCATCGGCGCCACTGGCGCCTCCGCACCCCTTCGACTTGAAGTGGTTGACGACAACGGTGAAACGCTCACCATCCGCATCGCTGCCCGGATCGTTGACTTCGAAGGTCTGGGCCAACGGAGGCCGATCAAACGGAGTGCTGTTCACGAATACTCTGGGGGCACCGGCCGGGGTGATGGTCCCGCTGCGGTAGAGCAGGCCCACACGGATCGCATCGGTACCCAGCGACTCGGTGGCGAGCACGCCATCGCCCTCGTTGATCGCGCCGAGCGTCGAAACGCTCGAGTAAGGATTGGCGGCACCACAGCGGGCGTTGATCGCTGGCAGCAGATCATCGATTGCGGCATCGGTCGCGCTGTTCTCGATCTCGACCAGACCCACCACATCGGCGCCCAGGCCGCAGATCATCCGCGAGGTCCGCTCCCGCTGGCGATCCAATTCGAGCGAAGTATTGGCGCCACGACAGCCTTGGTTGGCCGAAGGCCCACAGACGCTCGCACCGGTATCCAGGGTGGCGAAGTAGTTCAGCAAGTTGGTGCTGGCAACGCGGATCAGTCCGCCAACGTTCGGCGGCGTGGCATGGTTGTCTCGATTATTGGCCACCGAGAAGGACACCGGATCGGCACCGGTAGGACGAATGCGCCAGTTGCTGAAGGAGAACTGGAGCACCCCGGTCAGCCCGTTGACGATGTCGCCTCCGCGGAAGAAGTCCAGCCCCTGGACCCCTTCGCTGAAGCCATTCGGCTGCGGATGGAAGATCGCTTCCTGACCGTCCGGCAGGCCAAGCACCGTGCGGTTGCCATCGGACACGTCGTCCAGAATGATGGCTCGGCGGGCAAGGCTTTCAAGGTGCGCGACATAGCCTGCAGCGTCCGGCAGGTTGTCTTCGGTGAACTGGCGCGGCCGGCTGCCCTCGAAGAGATCAATCTCGCCAAATCCGAACAGGTCGTTGAAGCCACCAATCACCAGCGCGTCGACAAAGCGAACGCGCATCGCCTCGAACGGTTCGAAGTAATCGTTGATCGCCTGCGGCGCAGGCACCGGCAGGTCGATGCTGGCTGCGGATGGGAGGGGATTCGCCGAAGACACCACTACCACGCTGTCCACCGGGCTGATCGCGGTGGTGCCGAACAGTTCGGCGACCGTGCCTGTAACCTCGACAAGGTCGCCCTCGTCGACCGCGGTGCAGGCGCTGCAGTTGACCGCGATTCCCTCGGAGGTCGCCGCATCGCTGTCCGCATCGGAATCTTCTTCCTGCACGAAGAACTG
Source organism: uncultured Lysobacter sp. (assembly GCA_964350895.1). Lineage (GTDB taxonomy): Bacteria > Pseudomonadota > Gammaproteobacteria > Xanthomonadales > Xanthomonadaceae > Pseudomarimonas. The sequence continues at coordinate 4,162 of CAYGMG010000040.1, read as the reverse complement.
GCCGAAGCCGGGGAAGCTGGCGTTCTGGTAGTCCCCGATCACGATGCCGCGAACGCGCACCGTCTGCCCTACCAGCGGGGAGGTCGCGGCGCTTCCCTGCACCGCGCTGATCAGCGTGATAGCCGGGGGCGGAGCGATGGTGGTGAAGGAGAACGAGAAATCGGCCGCGGGGTTGTCCGCGGTGCCGTCGGTGTCGGCAATCTGCGCCGCCAGGGCGTTGACCGTGCAAACCGCGCTGTTGGGCAGATCGGCATCCGGATTAAGCGTAAAACTATCGGCAGGGCTTGCGCTTAGCGCAAACGGAAGCGCTCCGCTGCCGCATTCCAGCGTGAACGAAGCGGTGCTGGCGGTGACTTCCTCGCTGAAGTTGAGCGTGATCTCGGCGTCGATGGCGACATTGGTCGCGTTGTTGTTGGGCGCAGTGGAGGTCACAAGCGGCGGGTCATCACCACCAGAGCTGAAGGTTTGCCCAGCATTGCACTGCCCAAGGCTTGCCGATTGGCCCGTCTGCCAGGTGAAGTCTGCGTAGACCGAGCCATTGCCAATGAGTTGAAGCGACGTGCCGACGGGGGCAGCGCTCTCAGCAACCCCGATGTCCTCCGAGGTCAGTCCATTCGCGGGACCGTTGGTGGCCGTGAAACTGCCCTCGTAGCTCAGGAACTGCACCACCGCATCGGCCGGTCCCACCAAAGCAATACCGTCGGGAGCACCGTTCTGCAGGCCATTGGCCGGGTAGCTGATCGAAGCAATCTGGACACTGGCACCGCACGAAACCGTGGTTCCCGCCGAAAGCACATCGTCGTCATAGGACGAGCCGTTGCTGCCGTTGTACAGAACAACTCGATAACCGGACAGGTCCTCGCCCGCCGTAGCCACCACCTCCACCGATTCGCCCGAGTCCGTCGATCCGTTGTCGTCATAGTGGAACTCGTTGATGAAGACCGCTGACTGCGCGGTATCGGGTATTCCTGCAACCAAGGCTGCGAGCGCGACTATCAAGAGTTTTGGGGTGTTCATGAGGTTTCCGGACGTTCAATTGGCGGCGCCGTCCCGAGCGCGCATGCCCCAGTGATCGGGACTTTGCTTAGCCGGAGAACGGAGGGCGGAGTCGAGCGACCCAGACCACCACGAATGCTGAATGGCAGGTGCGGGTCCGCACGCGACAGGTCCGGGGCGCACTCTCGCGGCGCGCTCGACGGGTCCAAGAGACCACCCGGGGCCAATAATGTTAGCGGGTTCGCATTGCAGATTTACGGCAACTGAATCCGTCTCAGGAAATTCCTGAGTTTTTTGCATGGCCGCTCACAAAAAATTTGCATCTGCAAGCTTTAGACGCTTGCAGGTTTGTAGGGGACTTGGCGAGCCCCGAACGAGCCAGTTCGAGTGCGGAGCCTGGCCTATCCGGCCAGACAGCGGCTTTGCAACTGCACAGCGGCCGAACGCCGGACGGCGCTGGACAGCGCCGTCCGGAACCGCACTCAGTCTCGTCTCATAAGTCCGCGCGCACCGATCGTCAGCACGCCAAGCAAGATCAGCCACAGCGCCCACGGCGCATCCACCGGAATGTGGATTTCCGGCAGCAGCACCGGCACCTCGTCCTGATCGTCTTCGTCCGGCTCACGGTTGTCGGGCGTCGAATCGATATCGGTCGGCGGATCCGGGGTGTCGTCCTCGGCGCGGGTGATCTCGGCACGATTGATCCGGGTACCCGAAACCCTGCCGTCGACGCGCAGCGCGATGCTCAGATCCACGCTCTGACCCGGATCGAGCGGCCCCGGAATGACCCGGGTGGCCGAGCGTCCGTCCACCGCAAGCGTCCAGCCGGTATCAACCAGATTGAAGCCTTCGGGGAAACGATCGGTGACTTCGATGTTGCGCGCCGGCACCGTGCCCTGGTTGCTGACCGTGATCACGTAGTTGACCGTGGCGCCGATCTGCACGAGGGCCGGCTGGCCCGGCGCAAGATCCTTGGTCAGGTCGAGATCGAAGTTGTACAGCAGGCCAAAGTCGACGGTCGGGTTGGTGTCGCTGTTGGGCGGGCCGGGCTCGTTCTCGGCGATCAGGGTGATCGGCGGAGCGCGGGTGACCGGGCCGTCGTCGAAGCCGTTGTCGTCGTTGTCCAGATCGTTGTCCGGATCAACGCCCGCGGCGCAGCTGCCGGTCGGCGCGAAGGGCAACCCCGAGCCGGTCGAGCCGATGTAGCGCACCGGCCGCTGCACGACCACCAGATAGTCATCCGGCACCAGGTCGACGAACAGGTAGTTGCCGTTGACGTCGGTCGTGGTGCTGTCGATGGCCGGACCATCGGGCTGGCCGTCGAGATTGGTGTCGGCGAACAGGTCCACCGTGACGCCCTGCACGCCGGGCTCACCGAAGTCGACCAGGCAGTTGTTGTTGCGGTCTTCCCAGATCAGGTTGCCGAGTTCCAGCGCGCCGTTGCCGGTGGTGCCGATCAGGTAGTCCTCGACCTCGCCGTCGCTGGCCTCGCCATCCGGGCTGCAGGTCGGATCGGTGCTGATCCGGAAGCGGGCGTACGGGGTAAGGTCGGCGCCCAGCGGGACCAGGCCGAAGTTCATGGTCAGGCCAAGGTTGCTGCTGCCATCGGCCACCAGGCTCTGCGCAGACTCGCTGGTGTCGTTGAAGTCACCGTCCGCATTCCAGTCGATGAAGCCGCACACACGCGCCGGCGAGCCGGTGGTGTTGGTGGCGACCACGTCGACGCGCGCAGGGCTGCCCAGCTCGTAGCCGGCCATGAAGGTGACGCCGTCCTCGTCATCGCCGTTGGCGTCATCGCCATTGGCCTTGGTCGTCGGCTGGCCATCGCCTTCCGGATCGACCAGGGCACCCAGGCGCAGACCGTCGACGATCTCGTGACGCGGGCCGCCATCGGCGCGGGTGGTGCGGTAGTTGTCCAGCCCGATGCCGGCCGACGGATCAGGCAGGTCACCAAGATCGAACACGCGCACCTCGACCGGGTAGTCCTCGACCTCGCCGTCCGGGGCGATACCGGTCGGCGAGCAGGCCGCCGTGGTCAGGCGGAAGCGCGCGTAGCTGCGCCGTACCGACGTGGCCAGCACGTTGCCGAAGTTCAGGGTGACCGTCGTGGCATTGCTGCCGTGCGGGACCACGGCGCTGGCCGTCTCACCGGCATCCAGGAAGTCGCCGTCGCCGTTGAAGTCGACATAGCCGCACAGGTTGGCCGGCGCGGCCACGCCGATGGTGTTGGTGACCACCACCGGCACGATGCCGGGGGTGACGGCGATGAAGGTGAGATCGGCGAGTTGCACGCCGTCTTCGTCATCGGCCACCGGTGCCAGCGGCGCGGCGTTGTCATCACCATCGGCGCCGGTGCTCGGCTGGCCATCCACTTCCTGATCGACGCGCTGGCCCATGAACAGCCCGCTGACGATGGAGTGCTGCGCGCCGTTGTCGGAACGCAAGGTGTTGTAGTTGCCGGTTCCGGTGCCAGGGCCCGTGTCCGGCAGGTCGCCGAGGTCGATGTTGCCGACGAAGCCGACGTAGTCCTCGACCTCGCCATTGCTGGCCAGACCTTCGGCAGTACAGGCGCCCAGCGTGTCGGTGGACAGGCGGAAGCGCGAGAAGATCTCGCCGAAGCCGGTGCCCAGCGGCGGGGTGAAGCTCAGCTGCACGGTTGCGTCATTGCTGCCGTCAGGCACGCTGATCGACTGCACTTCGCCGCCGGCGAAGCTGCCGTCGCGGTTGAAGTCGACGAAGCCGCACAGGCGCGCATCACCACCCGTGGTGTTGGTCACCAGCACGCTGACCGCCTGCGGAATGCCGGCGGTGAACACGAGGTTGGCGCTGTTGACGCCGTCCTCGTCGTCGCCCGCGGCAAGGCCCGAGGCGTTGCTGTCATCGCCATTGGCCGCGGCGTTGGGCTGGCCGTCGCCCTCGGCATCTACCAGGGCGCCGATGCGCAGGCCGTCGATGATCGGATGCACGGCGCCGTTGTCGGCCGCCAGGGTGCGGTAGTCGGCGCCACTCACGCCAAGCGCGGGATCCGGGAGATCGCCCCAATCGAACAGGCCGATCGCGGCGACGTAGTCCTCGACCTCGCCGTCGGGCTCCAGCCCGGCTGCGTTGGCCCCGGCGCAGGCCGTGGTCAGGGTGCTCAGTCGGAAGCGCGCATAGGTGCTGGCCA
>CAYGMG010000039.1:2584-28386 GCA_964350895.1 uncultured Lysobacter sp. | reverse complement strand
CGCGGCGACAGCCACTGGAAGCGCAGCGCGCTGTCGGCGTACTCGCGACCCATGGCCTCGATCCAGCCGCGCAGCGCGAACTTGCTGGCGCTGTAGTCGGCAAAGCCCGGAAAAGCCAGGCTGCCGAAGGTCGAGCCGATGGCCACCACGGCGGCCTCCGGCTGCTCTGCGAGCTGCGGCAGCAGGAGCCGGGTCAGCTCGATCGGCGCCAGCGCGTTGGCGTCGAACAGGCGGGCGGCCAGCGGCGGTTGGGTGGCGAACAGGCCAAATCCGCCACTGCCCGCTGCATGCACCAGGACGCCGGCACCGCCCAGCCGGCTGGCAGCGGCGGTGATCCGCCTGCGGTCCTCGGCATCGGTGATATCGGCCGCGAGCAGGCTGAGTCCGGGGCCGGGATGCTTGCGCGCAAGGGCCTCAAGGGCATCTTGCCGGCGCGCCACGGCGAGCACCCTGGCGTGGCGCTGCTGCAGCAGTGCGCCAAGTTCGGTGCCGATGCCGCCGGTCGCGCCTGTCAATACAACGAGTTTCCCTGAGAGGTTCATCAGGCGGCCTCTCCGAGCGCCGCGTGCCTGGCGTCGAGCTCGCGGAACAGGTCGCCGTAGAGGCGATAGAAGCACTGTGCGGCATGGATCACCGCCTGCTGGTCCTCGGGCTGATCGAGGCGGTCCATCAGGCCGGCGAAGAAGCCGACGTGTTCCTGGTCCAGTTCGCCGTGCGAGCGCAGGTAGCTGAAAGCATTGCGCGGCAGGCCAAGCCCCCGCTCGATGGCTGCGGCGGCATTCGAGGCTAGCGCCGCACTGGTGCCTTCCAGCACCAGCACCATGCCGAAGAAGCCGACCGGGTTGCCACGCTGCACGGTGTCCCAGGCATAGGCCACCATCAGTTCGGTCTCGAACGAAGGAGTCGAGGACGCCCATTGCTGACGCGACTCGCCTAGCGCGACGAGGTCGTCGAGGATCCACTCCTGATGCCCGATCTCCTCTTCGATGTAGTGAGCGACCGCCTCGCGAAGCCATTCAAGCCGCGCAGGCAGGCGCGCCCCGCACGCCATCAGCAAGGACGTGGTGTGGCGAACGTGGTGGTAGGCCTCGCCGAGGAAGTCGCGGTACAGCGGGCGAGTGATCGCACCGCGCAGGGCGCGCTGCAAGACCGGAAGGGATTGCAGGTGCTGGCGAGCTTGTTCGGTTTCCGCCAGCAGGCGGGCGTGGAAGTTCATGCAGTGGCTCCTTGGGGGAGTGAGTGAGGGCGATGAGGCGTGCATGCAGCCGGCGGCGCGGCCGGCTGCTGCGGGATGCGTGGAGCGAAGCGTTCGAGGATCACCTCGCGCCGCGGCCGGCCATTGCCGGTCAGTAGCCCGTTGCCTGCGGTCCAGGGTTCCGGCGTCCAGACAAGCTGGGTCACCCTGGCGTAGTCCGGCAGCGTCTGGTTGATGAGTGCCAGCTGCTGCGCGCCTTGGTTGCCGGCATAGATGGCCGGGTCGCCGCTAACGATGGCGAGGTTCTCGGCGAGCGCCTCGCCATACACCAGCAGCTGCTGCACGCCGGGCAGACCCTGCAGCGCGGATTCGATCCATTCCGGACTGACGTTGCGGCCGAAGGCGGTGATGAACACGTTTCGCTTGCGTCCGTTGAGGTGCAGGAAGCCCTCCGCGTCCAGTTCGCCGAGGTCACCGCTGGGCCACCAGCCGTCTGCGTCGATCAGTGGAGCGTGGTCCGCCCTTGGCAATGGCGACTGTCCGCGCAGCCAGATTTCCCCGTCATCCTCGATGCGCAGCTGGATGTGGGGCAAGGGTCGGCCGACGCTACCTGCGCGCCTGGCACCAGGTGTGTTGAGCGCTACAACCGAGCCAGCCTCGCTCAATCCATAGCCCTCGAATACCGGTAAACCAAGCGAGTCAGCCTGCTCTAGCAAACAGGCCGGCACCTTGGCGCCGCCAACGGCGACGAGGTTGGCCCGGTGGGCGCTCGCCGGGTGTGCTGCGATCTGCGCGATCCAGGCTGAGAGCAGCTGTGGGACAAGGATCAGGCTATCCGGCCGAATCGTTTGCAGCACCTGATAGAAGGCGCCACCGTCAAGCGCACTGGCCCCGCTATAGCCCAGGCTGGCAAGTGGAGGAAGGTGCACGCTGCAGCCGCGAGCCAGCGCCGCGTAGACACCCACCGATTCGAGCAGAGTGGAAAGCGGCAGCGCACACAGATGGCGCTGCAACGGAATGCTGGAGAACGCGGCTTGTAGCGCCGCCGCGGTGCGCAGCAGGCTGTCCGCATCCAGGCAGACGCCCTGCGGCGTCCCGGTGCTGCCCGAGGTGTAGGTCACTACGGAGCAACCGGACGGCAGGCGGCTGGACGCTGTCGGACGGCGCCAGAGAGTGAGCGACTCCAGGCCATCTGCAGGTCGGGAGCGTTGCCAGCCCGAAGGCATCGGCAGTCGTGGATCGGCCAGCAGACAGTCGGCACCGGCTTCCTCCAGGGCGTGGTCGCGTTGCGCTGGAGTGAAGTACGGCGGCAGCGGCAAGTGGGCGCGCCCGGCGCAGTGCAGAGCAAGATCGAGGATCAGCGCGTGACGTCCGTTGTCGAGGCAGCTGGCGGCAACCCGGATGTCGCTGTCCTGCAGCCATTTCGCCAACCGCAGGACCAGGGCCCCAAGTCTCGCTGCATCGAGCTCACCATGCAGGTCAGCGAGCGCAAGCCGACTCGGCGGCGCAGCCGCCAATCCGCTCACCAGGGCATGGAAGCCGGCGCTCATGGCGTATCCAAGGCAAGGCAGGGCAGCGATGCCGGTGGCGCTGCCTGAGCCACGGGCAGTGGCGACCAGCGCGTCGAGGACACGCTATGGAGGTCGCCCACGCAAAGAACGGGATCGGCCTGGTAATAGCTGCCCCAGCAGGCGGCCTCGGCACCCAGCGCGGTGGCGCTGGCCGGGCTCAGTTCGCGGACACCAAGCCCCAGCCGCGAGAACGCGTTGCGCAGCTGCCGTGTAGCGACGAAAAGCACCCAGCGCTTGCCCGCGTCGCGGAGCAGAGGGATCAGCGACAGGATCAGGGTGCGAGAGTCACCGGCGTCGCAGGCAGCGAAGTTGCCAAGCTCGACTGCGCTGGATCGCGCAACCGGCAGCCCGAGCGTGCAGCGCAGCGCGGACTCTACCGCTTGGCCGAGGTAGCGCTCGACAAACAGCGCGCCTTGCTGCGCGCAACGCAGGCCGACGGCAGCACGCAAGCGTCCCTGCTCATCGCTGAAGGCAAGCAGCTGTGGAAACAGGACATCAATCCTGGCTCCATAGCGCTCGCGATAGACTTCGCGGACGAAGTGTTCGACCGGCGCCCGCTGCGGGTCCTCGGGACCGATGCAGCGTGCGCTGTGAAAGGTGCTGGAGATCAGGCGGGAGTTCATGGCGGCCAAGGCTGGGGCCGCTGGCTTAAGCAGTCATGAGGCAGCAGTTAAGGAATTCGACGATGGGTGTTAATTCGCCGTTGGAGCAGGCCGTTGTCTGAGCACGGCAGCGGGGTGATCCACGGCGCCCGGGTAGCGACCTTGGACAGCGAGCGCGGCTATGGCCTGCGCGAAGACTGCAGCGTGGCCTGGCGCGACGGACGCATTGTCCATCTGGGCTCGCGTGATGCAGCGCCTGCGATCGAGCCGGTATTCGAAGCGCGCGGCGCTTTGCTGACACCCGGGCTGATCGACTGCCACACCCATTTGGTATTCGCCGGCAATCGCGCTGTCGAGTTTGCGCAAAGACTGGAGGGCCTGAGCTATGCGGAGATCGCCGCGGCCGGGGGCGGCATCGCCTCGACTGTGAGGGCGACGCGGGCTGCCGATGAGGCATTCCTGCTGTCTGCTTCCCTGCCGCGCGCTCTGGCCCTGCGCGCGGACGGGGTGACCACGGTGGAGATCAAGTCCGGTTACGGGCTGGAGCTGGAGGCCGAGCTACGCATGCTGCGCGTGGCCCGGCAGATTGCGGCGCGCAGCGGCATGGACGTGCGCAGCAGTTTTCTGGGTGCTCACGCGCTGCCGCCGGAGTTCGCCGGTCGCGGTGATGAGTACATCGACACGTTGTGCCGCGACTGGCTGCCGCGCATTGCGGAATCCGGGCTGGCCGATGCGGTGGACGCCTACTGTGAAGGCATCGGCTTCAGCCCGGCCCAGGTCGAGCGCTTGTTCGCCGCGGCGCGAGGCCTTGGCCTTCCGGTCAAGCTGCACGCCGATCAGCTGAGCGACCTGGGCGGCGCCGCGCTGCTGGCACGCCATGGCGGGCTGTCGGCCGACCATGTCGAGTACAGCAGTGAGCAGGGGGTTGCCGCGATGGCCGCGGCCGGCAGCGTGGCGGTGCTTCTGCCCGGGGCCTTCTATGCCCTGCGCGAGACCCGGCTGCCACCGATCGACGCCTTTCGCCGGCATGGCGTGCCGATGGCGGTCGCCACCGATCTCAATCCCGGCACCTCGCCGCTGTGCTCGCTGCGCACGGCGATGAACATGGCCTGCGTTCTGTTCCGGCTGAGCGCCGAAGAAGCGCTGCGCGGCGCCACCGTGCATGCCGCGCGCGCCCTGGGCCTGGGCGATCGCGGACGGATCGCGCCGGGCCTGCGCGCCGATCTCACCCTGTGGCAGGCCGAGCAGCCGGATGAGCTGGCCTACTGGACCGCCGGCGCTGGCCCGCGCCTGGTGATCGGCAACGGGCAGCGGCTTGCCGGCATCGAGCACTGACCGACCCCTTTAACCAGGAGTATCGCCGTGGATAGTCTGCGTACCCCCGATGCGCGTTTCGATGCGCTGCCCGACTTCGCCTTTGCGCCGCATTACCTGGATGATCTGCCGGGCTATGCCGGCCTGCGCGTGCACTACCTCGACGAAGGCCCGGCCGACGCTGCGGTGACCTGGCTGTGCCTGCACGGACAGCCGACCTGGAGCTATCTGTATCGCAAGATGATCCCGGTGTTCAGCGCAGCAGGGCACCGGGTGATCGCGCCTGACCTGCTCGGGTTCGGCCGCTCGGACAAGCCGGTCGATGAGCCCATCTATAGCTTTGACTTCCATCGCGAGATGCTGCGCGCCCTGATCGAGCGCCTCGACCTGCGCGGCGTGCGCCTGGTCTGCCAGGACTGGGGCGGCCTGCTCGGGCTGACCCTGCCGATGGCCAGCCCCGAGCGCTTCGCCGGCTTGCTGGTGATGAACACCGGGCTGGGTACCGGCGACTTGCCGCTGGGCGATGGCTTTACCGCCTGGCGCGCTTACAACCGCAGCCAGCACGACCTGGATATAGCCGGCCTGATGCGGCGCAGTACGCCGATCCTCAGCGAGGCCGAAGCCGCCGCCTACGCGGCGCCTTTCCCTGATGCCCGCTACAAGGCCGGCGTGCGGCGCTTTCCGGAACTGGTGCCCGACCACCCCGGCGCGCCGGGTGCGGCGCTGTCACGCGAGGCGCGCGAGTGGTGGAACACTCGCTGGGAGCATCCCTCGCTGATGGCCATCGGCATGCAGGACCCGGTGCTGGGACCGCCGGCGATGCGTTACCTGCATCGGCAGATTCGCGGCTGCCCGCCACCGATCGAGATCGCTGAGGCCGGGCACTTCGTCCAGGAGTGGGGCGAGACCATCGCCCGCGAAGCGCTGCGACGACTCGTCTGAGGGCGGTGACGGTCTTCCGCGCCACTGGGGTGCAACCAGTACGCATCTGCGGGTCGACACCTGAGCTCGTCCGGGCCTTCGCTACCACGCGCCTATGATTCCTGCCTCGCCCAAGACCTATACGTGCCAAGACTCTCACGGGCCAGGATGACAGGAAGGGTTGGCATTGGTCGCGCGCTGAGGATCACCGCGCAATGCGATTTCGTAGCGACCGACATCGGTATCAATCAGCAGTCTTGCATGGTGGCGACCACCGATTGGCAGCGCGAAGTAGCAGCCGGGATCGTACTCGATGCTCACCAGCTCCGAGTCGCCAACGCCGATGGTGGCGCTGGCTTGCGGGCTGCCGACAATCTTGAAGAAAACATCTTCTTGAGGATGGCCGATATCGTCCGAGGGTCTGATGGACAGGTCGCCGCGCAGCAGATCGGCATCACCGGCGTTGACGACTATAGCGTTCAATGTCGTCGCCTGTTCGGCCCCGTAAGGAAAGCGCAGTACCGCCGGCATCACGTTCGCAATGGCGCCACTGGAGCCGGAAGCCTCAAGAAATGAGCTCGCCGTCTGTCGGCTGTTCGGCGCGTGGCTTGGGTAGCCGCTGATGCTGAGCTGTCCCTTGATGATACCGATCTGCGTCGGGGCCACGGTGACAATGACGGAGCGCTGTTCGCCTGGCGCAAGAATGAACGGGAGATCCCAGACCTGATAGACCGGATAGCGAAATGGGTAGATGCGATTGGCAATCTGCGAGCTGCCGTTGAATGTGGGTTTTGCGACCATCGCCACCGCGGTTTGCCCGCTAAAGAGCACTGGCACACCCTCGATGTCCAGCTGCAGTCCATCGCGGGCCGTTGCGGCAAGCGAGCTGTGGGTTTCGAACTCGCGGTAGTCGATCAGCGGTTGATCTGCCCAGCCGGCCTGGATGCCCGCACGAAACTCTGCGGGAGCGCCGGTCGGTTCAAGATAAAAAAGATAAGGCATCATCACCGGATCGTCGAGCCGCTCGACCGAGAACGCGTAGGGATTTCCGTAATACGGGTCAAGCCCGGCGCTATCGATGGTGAAGTGCCCACTTCCCACGTTGGTGATCTGGATCAGTTTCTGTGCCTTGCTGCCTGTGACCACCCGACCGAAGTCGGCCGTGGCCCGATCAAGACGAATGGCCGCTTGCCGCGATCGATAGGTGGATATCAGCTCGAACTCAATGTAGTGACGCCCGCTTTCGGGCACATCGGGTAGCGACAGCTGCCAGATCAGCGGATCGCTCAAGCTATCAAGGCCAGGCCGGGTCAAGTTGGAAACGCGATAGGTTGGCGTGAGGTCGAGCGAGCTCGAAGCGATTGCGAACTGCTCCTGGTCGCCCGCTAGCGTGGCGATAATCTGCGCGCCCGGGCTATCCGGATCGATGATCCTCAGCTCTGAGCCGTTCAGTTGCTGATACTCGCGTTGCTCAGGGTCGTCATTGAACTCTGTGAACACTGATATGGAAACGACGCGGACGTTGTCGGTAAAGTTCTCAAGCCAGCGCTGACGTCCTGGAGGCCCGGCGATCGAGATTTCTCCTTGCCAGCGATAGCCAGTCGCGTCCATGGACAGCGGTCGCGCGATGCGGCGAGTGTCGCGCACGGTCATCAGTGCCGGCTGCAACAGCTTGACCCCATCGCTGCTGCCGCTAGTGGCGTTGCGATTGCGCACCCGAAGTCGAACATCCAGCGGGTAGTCGGGATCGTTGTCAGAGCCGTTGGGGCGATAGGTGATGAGTCCTTCGCCGTCGGCTGGGGCGCAGGCCGAACCCGCATCGCGTCTGAAGCCTCCGGTCAGCCCCAAGCCCGCAGGAATTGGTGCATTGGGAGGAATTGGCGCGATAGCGCCGGTCACTTTATCCGGTCGGCAGAGGCCATAGGGGCCGGAGGCCATGGCCAGCCCCTCCAGCAGCACCGGGTAGGGGTCAAGATCACAGGTCGATTTCAGCTGCTCGAACGATACCCAACCGACAAGGTGGACCGTCCCGCCGTCGTGGAAGGCCTGCAGGCACGTATTGAGCCCTTGCTCCCGGAATCTCTCGGTTGCTGCCAGCGCTGCCGAAATGCGCGCAAACGGAGGGTCAAGCCTGCAAGCACTATGGAGCGTCACGGCGCTGTTTTCCCCGGGAGACTCGAAATTGTGATAGCCCTCCCAGTACAACTCCAGCGAGTCCCCGTTGCCGCTGTTCGACTGCCCAGTCCAAAGGCATTCGGACATGGGCAGTCGGTTGAGCATCTCGGAGTTCAGGTGCTGGGGCACCGTGTTGGCAATGATGGTTTTGGCGGGGTCGCGGTGAAGGTTGCCCACCGCGAGATCCGCGGCGCCCTCAACGCAGTTCGCTTCCTGGGTTTCCGACAGCGGTTCGCGATCCAGGCGAAAGCAGTCAATGAAGCCGATGGGCCTAAAAACGATCTTTGTGGGAACCGCACAGCCTGTCACAAGCAATGCAATTAACGCCAATGTGGCGCAACGCATCACAGACCTGGGCTTCGTTCCTTGGCGGCGGCTCATGGCTCAAACCCGTCAGTGAACACCAAGGCTGTGCCTAGTCCAACGGTGTCTTGCATGAACGCGCGCAAAGTTCCGGTCGCATAGCTGGAGAGCGGCTGGATCAGCGCCAGTTCGCTGCTCACTACGGTCCCGACGCCAGGGCGCGTGCGCAGCAGGTCCAGGTAGCTAGTCAGGTCGGCCATTTGTGTGGCGGACAAGATGTACTGGTCGTCGGTGCCCTGCGCCATCGCGCGAATTGGATCGTTCCAGGACGACAGCAGTTGGAACCACGCGTCGGCGATCTGCGGGTCCTGCGTGAACAGCGACAGCAACTGCGCTTCGCGCTGCTGGTAGTGGCCGATGTAGCGCTGTCCGCCGGCGGTCAGCGGCAGGATGTCGCGCCGGATGGTGCGAAGATTGTTCATCGAGTCCAGCCAGGTAGTCAGTTGCGGCAGCCCGAAGCCGTCAGGAACCAAGCCAGACAGGTGCTTCTCAGCGAACACGCGGATCGCCAGATAGCGTTGCGACGTCTTGCAGCAGCGCGCGCTACTGACGGTACCGTTGTTTCTGAGTCGGTACAGCGTTCCCATCGATTCGGCGGTCAGCACCATGAGGTCATCGGCGAATACGAACGGCTCGCCTGATTGCGCACGAACGCCTTCAATCGCCAGTGGTGTGGTGATTTCGGGAAGCAGGCACTGATCGCGCGAATCCCAGCGACCAATCAGAGAGCGCTGGTAGACGCCGACCCCGGCGGTTTTGGTGTCGGTGGCCCCATCGAAGTCAGCGCCCAACGCAAAATCGGCCTCCGCGCCGCTGGCGTTGCCGGCGGCCAAAGGCGCCAGCACACGGGCATCTTGAGTGGCCGTGCCGATGACCTGTTCGAACACAAAGCCGGTTGGAAATCCACCTGAGAAAGTCACGTTGTAGATTGCACTGGCGCTTGCCTGCAAAGCCAGCGCAATGCGGTTGTCGAAAAGAACCAGAAGATCGTTGACCAACGCCGGTGCCGTGTCGAATCCGCGAATCGTCGTCGAGTACACGCCGTTGCTGCTGCTGCTGTCGCGCACCGCGATTTGCACGCGACTGCCACGCGCAAAGACCAGGTCGGTTCCGAGGCCGGTCAACACCAGTCGATTCAGCCGCAGCGCTGTGATCTCGCCGTAGGGGCCGGCGTTCTCTTGATAGCTGACTGGTAGAAAGCTCCCCGCCGTGCCGCCCTGCGCACCGCCTTGATTGATCCACAGCGTGACTGCGCCGACGGTGCTTCCGGCGCCGCCAGTAACCGAGGCCACGGCAATATCGGTATCGCGGTCGCCGTCGATATCGCCCAGACTCAGGTGCGGCGCGTATTCGGCGGCCGACAGGATCAGCGGCGCATCGAAGTCGAATCCTTGGCCATTGGTCCACACGCCGGAGTTGAAGAAGATCGCCGTCTGTGAGGGAAAAACCGTGTCGGCAGCATTGCGGTCTCCACCGCTGATGACCAGATCAGGCCACCCGTCGCCATTCAGATCCGCGGCTTCGACCCGACTGCCGATCCGCGCGGCACCAACGCCAAGCAACGGCAACAACTGACTGCCCTGCTGCAGAAGCAAGCGCGGCGCCGATACCGCGCCGCCGGTGAGCGGGTCAGCACCGTGAACAATGACGCCGTCCTCGTCACCATCGCCATTGAAATCGGCAGCGGCGAGATCGCGAGCGTGCGGGAACACGCCAATAGTCTGGGTGGTAAAGAATCCGTCGCGATTGCCCCCGGAAATCGACGCTTCCGATCCGAGCAATGCCAGCGCTGACGCGACTATCAACAGGGTGCGCTTGTGCAGAACGTCCAGCATTTCGTTCACCTCGCAGGAGCAGCTCATCGCCGTCCCGCCCAGGCAGTGCAGGCGTGACGACACCTGCTGGCAGGCTGTCGCTTCGGACGAACGTGTGGCACCTTGATTCAGGGTTGGCGATGAGTGGCGCGATGTGCTACCGATGAGGCTGGCAAAGGCCACTGGTTCCCTGCGAAACAGTTGTCTCGCTATCCGAGTCTTGGGCCGGCCGAGCTAAGCCTGATCCTGAGGCGCAGCGGAAGACCGAATCAGCGGTATTCGCAGCCTTACTCGCGTGCCGGGATCGGCCGCCTGATGCGTCAGCTGAGCGCCCATTTCTGAGGCGCGCCATCGCATATTGCTCAGCCCCCGCCCCGACGTGGTTCTGGAGGCCTTCATTCCGATCCCGTCATCGCGGATATCTACCTGAACTGTTGGCGCTGGAGTCATGCAGACACCCAGTCTCATCTCGATGCGCCTCGCTTTCGCGTGTTTGACCACGTTGTTGATGGCCTCCTGAAGAATGCGCAGCAAGTGCATTGACTCGGCACGATCCAGACTGGCGCAGGCTGTCATCTCCTCGATAACCAGTGTCAACTCGATGCCAACGCGGCGCAGCCCGCGTTCCATGCGATGTCGGAACGCAGCGATCAGAGGAAGAATGTCACCTCCATCAAGACCGGATGAGTCAAGAATCATCCGCAGATCGTCGAGACAGCGGCCGACCGCTACGCGCGCTTCGCTGGCTTCAGCATCGCGGTCCATGATCGCTAGAGCCTGGACAAGATTGCCGCCGAGACTGTCGTGCATGTCACGCATGATCAATTCGCGTTCGGCCAATCGCTCGCGCTGGTTCTCGACTAGGCGCAGCGTCTGGTAGTTGCGCTCAAGCTGCTGTGCCTTAGCGGCGACCCGTTGCTCAAGCTCTGCATTGAGTTCTTCGGTCTCACGCAGCGCGCTGGCAAAGCGCTTCAGCATGATCACGGCGAAGACCCCGAGGACGATCGCCGAAGCGTAAACAAGGTAGTACGTGCTGCCCCAGGGCAGGACGTCGATTTCCCAAAGATAGTCACGTACCCCAACCGCACTAGCAATCCATGCTGCTGGTAGCAGCCACATCAGTTCGGTGCGTGGGTTGCGCAAGCTGTGCAGCAGCAGCCGAATGACCAAGTACAGACCGTTTGCCAGAATCAGGGGCACCCACGCAGCCTGCGCCATGAGCAAAAAGCAGTTGCCACACTCTAGGGCAAGCGCAAGCAGGAGGCCGCTGCCGGCCGTCATTAGCAGCCACAGGGCCCGTTCGAGCCCCGCCGGTCGAAGCAAAAGTAAACGATGGACAAAGACGGTGGCCACGGCGACAAACCAGCCAAGCGTCAGATAGCTCAGTGCAAACCAGACGTCGCGGTTTTCGATCGGAAGGTGCTCAATCTGATCGTGTGCGATGTGCGCTGACCACAACAATAGGCAAAGCCCGAACCAGCCGTAGGCGGTGTCCGCCGGGCGCAGGAAGAACAGCCCCAGCACCAGAAGCCCCAGCCCGATCGTGGCGATCATGAGTACCAGCGGTACGGTGACGGCAAACAGTCGCAGCTGCTTGAACATGGGCAGTAGTACGGAACTCGGCCCTACCAACAGGGCGGGGACGTGGGCCGTGGATGTCTGGCGTACGGTGGTAATTCGCAACACGTTGCGACCATCGTGCAGAAGGTCGGGAGGAATCTCGATCAGTACCGGCCAGCGCAACCACGACGCCGGTACCGTCATTCTGCCGCGCTGCGCAAGCGCGGTACCGTTGAGTTCAATAGAAAAAGCGCTGAGCGGTCGAGGCAGCAGAAGGGCCCATGGCTGCGATGGATCAGCCGACTTTGCGAGTGATGCATCGAACGTGAGCAGGGCGACAGCCTTGTTGATGCCGACTCCATTGGGCGCGCCGCCTGCGCCTAACCACGGAAGCGTGACGCGTGAAGCGGTTGTTGGACCGGCAAGGCTCGCCTGTCGGAGCCAGTAGGGAGAGTCGCTGGGTATTGATCGATCGATCGAGAAAAGCGCCAAAAGAACCAGCAGAGGCAGAGGCAGGATCAGCAGCAGATAGACTGCTTGTGAACGGGTCAGGTGCATCGCAGACTACTTCAATATTCCCAGGCGGGTTGCCTCAAACACCGCCTCGTTGCGAGAACTGACAGCTAGCTTTTCGTAGACCTGTTTGGTGTACGAGGCCACGGTGTTCGGTGAGATGCCTAGTAGCTTGGCGACCTCACGATTGGTGAGTCCCTTGGCCACCAGACGCAGCACGTCGGTTTCGCGGGGAGTCAAGCATTCCAACAGCACTTCCGATGATTCGCCGTGCAGCGCGCTCACCAGATAGCGGGCTATCCCCGGACTGATTGGGGCCTGACCGGAACGCAAAGCCAGGATGGCCTCGGTCAATTCCTGCGCGCTATCGTCCTTCAGCAAATACCCTGTGGCACCCGCGCGAATGGCATCGATGACCCGTTTTTCGTCGCCGAAGACGGTAAACACCATGATGTCGACCTTCGGGTGCCTGCTTTTCGTAGCCACAATGAGATCTCGACCGTCACCGTCTGGCAGGCCGAGATCGACAATAAGAACATCGCAAACCAGTTCGGGCAGCGCGGGCAGGAAGTCTTGACAGCTGCTGCAGGCCAGGGTGACCTCAATTTCTTCGCATTGGGCGAGTCGACTGACCAGCCCCGAGAGCACGGTGACGTCGTCTTCTACCACGGCGACACGAAGCGGCGGCTTCAGTCCTGTCATTGCGGCTTCCCGTGGTGGCCACAAGCGTGGCGACACATTCTACCGCGCCCTACCGAGGGGGCTTGAGGCTCTTCCGCTGCGCGCGGCGGCATTCTCGATTTCGCTGATTTCTGTCTGCTTAATCAAGGAATCAGAAATCCGGGCTCGGATCGTCGAGCCATGTTCTGAAGAGCTTGTTCAGATCGTTTTTGGCAAATCGGTGTTCCTAGTGGGCCCGGAACCTCCGGCCAGCTCTTCGCCGGCATCTGAAAGTCGTCCAGTCGGCCCTTGCTTGACTGGCTGGGGAGCCTGTCATCCCTTCTGGCACCCTATGGGGATTGGCGAACGCGCGGCGAACGTCCGCTTTGCGCCTAGATCTGCCACTACACGCCCCGCATGGCGACGCGTGAGGCCGCCCCAATGAGGGATGGGAGTTCTGGCGTCGGGCAGAAAAAAACCCCGGACTAGCCGGGGTTCTCTCGGCGCTGCAGGGAAGGTTTCAGGCCTTCTTGGCAGCCGCCTTCTTGGCCGGGGCCTTCTTCACCGCGACCGGTGCCTTGGGCAGGGTCGTGGTCTTGGCGCCCGCGCCGTGCGGACGCGAGTTGCCGTAGCTGCCGGCGAAAGTCTTGCCGCGGGTCGTGCGCTTGTCACCCTTGCCCATCTGTTGAATCTCCGTATGCGTGACCGGCGCTCGCCGGCGTAAAGACCGCGCAGTGTACCAGCGACGTGGCCGGTAGGTAAGGGATGCCGTTCAGGCTTGAGTGCGATGCCCGAGGCGCAGGTTGTAGAAGTGGGCTGTCGCCAGCAGCAGGCCGCCGATCGTCATGACCAGCGCATGGCCCCAGCTGTGGTTGTGCAGGGCGGTGAACGAGCCGGCCCATAGCAGGAGCAAGCCGGCGCCCAGCGGCCAGGCCGCCTTGAGCACCCGATGCCGGCGATAGCCGATGGATACCGTGCTGATCCCCAGAACGCTGGCGAACAGCACGAAGGCTTGGTCGAGGTCGCCATAGCCGCCGATCGATATTCCGAGCGCCGGCAGCACGGCCGCCAGCAGGGGCAACAGGGCGCAGTGCACCGCGCACAGCGAGGCGGCAAACATGCCGACGCGATCGCTGGCATCCAACGCATCCACGGCAGGAGTCGGTGTCCGGTTGATCGCGCTGTCCTTGTCCATGGGTGACGGATGGGGGGTTGCGGTGTGGATGAAACAATATAACATTCTGCCGCGAAGCGCCAGTCTCTGGCCCGATCCCATTGAATCAGTAGAGGAACTCGCATGCGTCGTCATCCCTTGAGTCATGCCGTACGTCTGAGCTTGGCCGCGCTCGGCCTGGTTGCCGTTGCCGCCCAGGCCCAGGAAGCGCCGCCGCACCATCAGGAGCGTGCCGAGCAGCTCGACCAGATCGTGGTCACCGCCACGCCGCTCAAGCAGTCGGCCGAAGAGCTGACCCGACCGGTGAGCGTGCTGGCCGGCAGCGAGCTGGATGATCGCCGCGGCGCGACGCTCGGCGAGACGGTGTCCCAGCTTCCAGGCGTGCAGTCCTCGGGCTTCGGACCGGGCGTTGGCCGGCCGGTAATCCGCGGCCTGGATGGCGCCCGCGTGCAGACCCTGACCGACGGTCTGTCCTCGCTGGACGTGTCGACGGTGAGCGCCGACCACGCGGTCAGCATCGAGCCCTTCCTGGCCGAGCAGATCGAGGTGCTCAAGGGCCCGGCGACCCTGCTCTATGGCAGCGGCGCGATCGGCGGTGCGGTCAACGTGGTTGACGGACGCATTCCCGAGGCGCCGCTTGGCGGCGACCGCTTGGTCGAGGGGCGGCTGGAGGTACGCGGCGATACCGTCGCCGACCAGCGCAACGCCATGTTCAAGGTTCGCGGCGGGAGTGAGCGCTTCCAGCTGAGCGCGGATGCCGCCCACCGCGAGACCGACGATGTCGAGATTCCTGGCTTTGCCGAAAGCGCTGCCCTGCTCGCCGAAGAGGGCGAGACGCCGGATCCGGATGGCTTCGGCATCCTCGAGAACTCGGCGACCCGTACCACCTCCGGCGGTATCGGAGCCTCGCTGATCGGCGATCGCGGCTTCCTTGGCTTTGCGGTCAGCGGCTTCGACACCCTTTACGGCATTCCCGGCCACGCCCATGAGCACGAGCACGAGGACGGCGAGGAATCACCGTTCAAGGATGGCGAGGAAGGCGAAGAAGAAGAGGTGGTGCGCATCGACATGGAGCAGCGCCGCTACGAGGCCAAGGGCGCCTTGCTGGAGCCACTTGCCTTGCACGACTCGCTGAGTTTCAAACTGGCCCGCGCGGACTACGAGCATGTCGAGCTGGAAGGCGACGAGGTCGGCACCCGGTTCGAGAACGATGGCCTTGAGGCGCGCGTCGAGGCAGTCCATGCGCCGCTCAACGGCTGGCGCGGCGCATGGGGCGTGCAGTACGGCCGGCGCGACTTCCAGGCGATTGGCGAAGAGGCCTTCGTGCCGCCCTCGCGTTCCCGGGATGTCGGCCTGTTCCTGCTCGAGCAGAAGCAGCTGAACGAGGACTTCCGCCTCGAGCTGGGCCTGCGTGCGGATGACGTGCGGATCGATCCGGATACCGCGCCGGCCGCCGACTTCAATCCGTTCAGCGCCTCGGCCAGCATGCGCTGGGATCTTAACGAGACCTTCCACCTCGATTTTGGCCTTGATCGCGCCGAGCGCGCGCCGACCGCCGAGGAACTGTTTTCGGACGGCCCGCACATTGCCACCCAGGCCTTCGAAGTTGGCGATGCCAGCCTCGATACCGAAGTCGCCAACCGTCTGGAAGTGGGCAGTCACTGGCACATCGAGGGCTTCAGCGTGCGCGCTGCGCTTTACACCACGCGCTTCGACAATTTCATCTACCTTGCCGACACCGGCCTTGAGGAGGACGAGCTGCCACTGCGTGAGTGGCGCCAGGGCGACGCTCGCTTCAATGGCTTCGAGATCGAGATGGACAAGACGCTCGGCGAGTGGGACAGCGGGCGCTGGGACCTGCGCCTGAGCGCCGACGCGGTGCGCGCCCGGCTTGACCAGGGCGATGATCTGCCGCGCATTCCGGCTGCGCGCCTCGGCGCCCAGCTGCGCTGGGAGAAGGACGGCTGGCGCGCCCACCTCGGCGCCATGCGCTACGACGATCAGGACCGGGTCGCGGGTTTCGAGCGGCCGAGCGAGGGCTACACCCTGGTCAACGCCCACCTGTCCTACCATTTCGATGTCGACAACGTCGGCTGGGAAGTGTTCGTCGACGGCAGCAACCTGAGCGATCAGGAAGCGCGCCCGCATACCTCCTTCCTCAAGGATCTGGTGCCGCTGCCGGGCCGCAACCTGCAGTTTGGCGTGCGCGCGTTCTTCTGAGCCGGCATGGCTTGATCCGGCGCGCCTGCGCATGAGCCAGGGCGCCCGGTCGAGGCCGATCAGCGTGGGTCAGGAAGGCGGCGCTCGATTGGTCGAGCGCCGGATCACTGCCAGCCTCAGGGCGGCAGGGTGCGGCAGCCCAGCGCTGCAAGCAGCCCGTGCAGGGCCGGCACCGCGGCCAGCCACGGTGCCGCGAAGGTCAGCAGACCAGCGCTGAGCAAGGCGAGACCGGCGGCCAATCGCGCCGGCCGTGCGCGCAGCCAGTCGGCGATGCGGCTGCCGCTCCAGGTCAGCGGCAGCATGGTCAGCCAGGTGCCAAGGCCGAAGCTGAGCATCAGCAGCCCGCCCATCAGCGGGTCGACGGTCAGCCAGGCGGCGCCCAGCAGGGTGGCGCTCAGGCCGCAGGGCAGCCAGCCCCAGAGCGCGCCGAGCGCCAGCTGGCGCAGCGCGGTGTCGGCCGGCAATACACGCTGTTTGAGCGGCTGCAGCCACTGCCACAGGCGCTGGCCGATGCCGCCGGCGGTAAAGCGCAAGCGCGGGAACAGGATGCGCAGGGCGGCCAGCACCAGGACCACGCCGACCGCCATGCGCAGGCCGCGCTGCAGGCCGTCAAGGCGGGCGATACCGACCAGCAGGGCGCCGCTGCCGCCGGCAATCACGCCGGCCAGCGCATAGCCGAGCACGCGACCGAGGTTCAATCGGACGGCGCCGGCCAGCGCCGCGCTGCGCGGAAAGCCGGCCGCGACGCCGGTAGCGATGCCGCCGCACATGGCCACGCAGTGGATGCCGCCGAGCAGGCCGGCGAGCAGGGCGCCGGACAGCACCAGCCAGTCGATCACGAAGGCTCGCCCTCGCGCGGCTCGGCAGATTTGGCTTGATTGGCGGCGGCGCGCTGCGGCAGCGGATGCTCCTCGTCGGCCAGCACGTCCAGCGCCGGGGTGTCGAGATCGTCGAACTGGCCGCGGCGCACCGCCCAGATGAAGGCCCAGATGGCGATGCCGAGCAGGATCAGACTGATCGGGATGAGGATGACCAGGATGCGCATCGTCGCAGTCTATCCGGTGACTTCGTCGCCGAGCGGCGCAGCGCTGTCAGCCGTGCGCGATGCCTGCGCGGGCCGCCGCGTACGCTGCAGGCGCAGGGCATTGGCGGTGACCGCCAGCGACGAGGCGGTCATCCCCAGCGCGGCCAGCCATGGCGCTACCCAGCCGGCCATGGCGAAGGGCAGGGCGATCAGGTTGTAGGCCAGCGCCCAGGCCAGGTTCTGGCGCAGCACGCGGCGGCTGCGGCGGGCCAGGTCGATGGCCTCGGGCAATCGGGTCAGGGAGGCCTGCATCAGCACCAGGTCGGCGGCGCGGTGGGCGATGGCGGCGCCATCGGCCATCGCCAGCGACACGTCGGCGCCGGCCAGCACCGGCGCATCGTTGATGCCATCGCCGACCATCGCCACGCGCAGACCCTGCGCCTGCAAGTCGCGCACCGCGGCCAGCTTGTCCTCGGGCGATTGGCGTGACCGCACGTGGGCAATTCCGCTAGCGGCGGCAATCTCGGCGACTGCCTCGGCAGCATCGCCGCTGAGGATCTCCACCCGGATGCCCTTGGCCTGGAGCAGGGTGACCGCCTGCGCGGCATCGGCACGCAGCGGATCGCGAACCTCGAAGCGGGCCAGCGCCGTGCCCTCGCCATCGGCCAGCCACAGCGCCGGGTCCCCTTCACCCGCCGTTTGCGCGGGGCAGGCGAAGTCGCGCCGACCAAGCCGATAGTGTTGGCCGTCGACCCGACCCTCGATGCCTTTTCCCGGATGGCTGCGCAGCGCGTCGGCGACCAGGCCGGGCCGCGCGCTGGGCTCGAAGGCGCGGGCCAGCGGATGACTGCTGGACAGCTCCAACGCCGCGGCGATCGCCCGGCAGTCGGTGGCGGTGAGCGTCGAGCAGGCGGTGGTCCGCTGCAGCACCGGCTGGCCCTGGGTCAGGGTACCGGTCTTGTCGAACACCACGCAGTCCACTTTAGCCAGACGTTCCAGCGCCTCGCCGCGCAGGCTGAGCACGCCGAGCCGGGAAAGCCCGGCCTGCGCCGCGGCAATGCCGGCGGGGACCGCCAGTGAAAGGGCGCAGGGGCAGCTGACCACCAGTACCGCAAGGGTGATGGCAAAGGCGCGGTCCGGTGCCAGCTGCAGCCAGATCAGCGCAGTGGTGGCTGCGGCGAGGAACAGGGCGAGCACGAAGTGATGGGCCAGCCG
Organism: uncultured Lysobacter sp.; assembly: GCA_964350895.1. GTDB lineage: Bacteria > Pseudomonadota > Gammaproteobacteria > Xanthomonadales > Xanthomonadaceae > Pseudomarimonas. The sequence goes on along the minus strand of CAYGMG010000039.1, from coordinate 10,065 downwards.
GTCGGCCCACTGCGCCAGCGGCGGCCGGTGCTCCTGGGCGGCCTCGATGCTGCGCACAAGCTGCGAGAGCCGGGTGTCCTCGCCGGTACGGGTGACCTGGATCCGCACCGGTCGGCCCAGGCACTGGCTGCCGGCCAGCACTTCCTCTCCGCACTGGCGCAGCACCGGACGCGACTCGCCGCTGACCAGGGCCTCGTCGAAGTCGCCATCGTCGAGCAGTACGCCATCTGCCGGCAGGGCCTCGCCGGCGGCCACCTGCAGTCGGTCGCCTGCCTGCAGCGCGGCCAGCGGTATCCATTCCGGCTCAGCGCCGTCGCGCAGTCGGAGTGCGCTGCCAGGTCGCGCGCGGGCCATGCGCTCGACCACGGCATGCGCGCGCTGGCGGGCGAACTGCTCCAGTGCGCGGGCGGCGAGCAGGAAGAATACGAACATTACCGCAGCGTCGAACCAGACATCCGGGCCGCCGCGCAGGGTCTCGATGGCGCTGGCAAGCCAGGCCAGCAGGACCGAGCTGGCGATCAGGCTGTCCATGCCGGCACGTTTCGCGCGCGCCTCACGGAGCATGCCGGCGATGAATGGCCAGCCGCTGTAGAACACCACGGGCGTCGAGACCAGCAGGGTGACCCAGCGGAAGAAATCCCGCGTGGCGAGGTCCATGCTTCGATCAAAGTCGAGGTAGAGGGCCTCGGCCAGCATCATCGCCTGCATGGCGCCGAGGGCGGCGACGCCGAGGCGGATCAGCAGGGTGCGCTGTGCGTGGCGGCGGGCCGTCTCGCGCGCTGGATCCGGCGCCAGATGAACCCGGTAGCCCAGCTCCGCGAGCCGCTCCAGCAACCGGCTGAGCAAGCTGCGGCGCGGGTCCCAGCGCAGCCGGATGCGTCCGGTAACGGCGTTGACATTGATCTGTTCGACGCCGGCTTCGCGCTGCAGCGCGCGGTCGATCAGCCAGGCACAGGCGGCGCAGCGCATGTCGTCGCTGACCACGGTGATCTCGCGCAGGGCTGGCTGCTCGCGGACTTGCCGGCAGTGACCGGCGAGAATGTCCTCGCGATCCCACAGCGCCAGGGACTCCTGTCGCGAGCGCCCGGCCGGCGCCGAACGCAGCCGGTAGTAGTCGCCCAGTCCCGCATCGCGGATGAAGGCGGCGGCGGCCGCGCAGCCCTGGCAGCAGAACGCGCGCTGGGCGCCATCCAGCTCGGCATGCTCGACCAGCGTCGGCAGGGGCTCGCTGCAGTGATAGCAGCGCGCGCCGGCCTCAGCCACGGCCGAAGCGCGGAGTCAGAACGGCGACGCCATCGCCGCCGTCGAGCTGTCCGTCGAGGCGCCAGCTGGCGTCGGCGGCGAGCAGGACCAGGCGCCAGCCGCGGGCCTCGGGCAGCGCGATGCTGGCCGACCACAGGTCACCTTCGCGCTGCAGGCTTACCTCGCGATCCATGCCAGCATCGGACGGATGCTCGAAGCGCAGGGTCAGTGCGTTGTCGGCTTCGCTGGCGCCGAGCAGTTGCAGGCGCACGCCGCCCGAATCGACCCGCAGCGAGGCGCTGAGGCCGCGGCGCTGGGCGGCCTGATCGGCGCCGAGGTCGGACTGCTGGACCTGGGCCATGCGCCGCACATCATCGGTGCTGCCGGCCAGCTCGCCGGAGCGGATGGCGATGCCCAGAGTGATGAAGCCGGCGACCACCACGGCGGCGGGCAGGCCCCAGACCAGCAGGACCATCGGCTCGAAGCGGCGGGTCTCGGTATCTGCGCGTTGATCAATCATGCTGTTCAGTCCGTGGGAGCGAAAAAGCGCGCCACGTGGGTCACGCTGAGTTCGGCGTCGTCGATGTCGGTGATCCGCAGCTGGATGTCGCGACGCCCGCCAGGGCCGTCGGCGGCAGCGCGCAGGGTGAGCGGCAGATTGGCGACTTCCTCGGCCGGCACGACAACCTCAAGCGGGCCGCCGCTGACCCTGGCATCGCCGCTGGCGACCTCGATGCGCAGGCGCAGCTCGCGTCCCTGCTTGTTGACCAGCTTGAGTGTATAGCCGTTCTCGATGCTGCCATCGGCGCCGATCCGGTACAGGGCGTTGCGATCGCGCAGCACGTCGACGATCAGCGGCGTGCGGTTGAACACGCCGTACAGCCAGCCGGAGAAGATCAGCAGCAGCAAGGTGCCATAGGCCAGCACGCGCGGACGCAGCACCTTGACCTGTTTGCCATCAACCGCGTTCTGCGTGGTGTAGCGCACCAAGCCACGCGGATAGCCGATCTTGTCCATCACCGTATCGCAGGCATCGATGCAGGCGCCGCAGGCGATGCATTCGTACTGCAGGCCGTTGCGGATATCGATGCCGGTCGGGCAGGCCTGCACGCACAGGGTGCAGTCGATGCAGTCGCCGAGCTGTTCCGGCGGCAGCGGCCCGCGCTCGGGGAGCAGGGCCACGGAGTCGAGCATGCCGCTGGTCAGCCGCGCACCGACCTGCAGATCAGCAGCGCTGCGATGCTGGGCGGCGCGGATCAGTTCTTCCTGGGCCTGGGCCGGGGCAAGCAGGCCGCGGGCCCGCTCCAGCACCGAGGACACGATGCCGCGTTTGCGCGGTCCACGCGGTTCGCCGCGCAGCGGGTCGTAGCTGATGATCAGGGTATTGCGGTCGAACATCGCGCCCTGGAAGCGCGCGTACGGACACATGTACTTGCACACCTGCTCGCGCAGCACGCCGGCATTGCCCCAGGTGGCCAGCGAGTAGAACAGCACCCAGAAGGTTTCCCAGCCGCCCCAGTCAAGGGTGACCAGGCGCGCGCCAAGGTCCCGGATCGGGGTGAAGAAGCCGACGAAGGTGAAGCCGGTCCACAGGGCAAAGACCAGCCACAGGAAGTGCTTGCTGCCCTTGCGGCGGATCTTCTCGGCGTTCCACGGGCCGGCGTCGAGCTTGATCCGCTTGTTGCGGTCGCCCTCGGTCCAGCGCTCCATCCACAGGAAGACCTCGGTCCACACGGTCTGCGGACAGGCATAGCCGCACCACAGTCGCCCGGCCAGAGCGGTGAAGAAGAACAGCGCCAGCCCGGCCATGATCAGCAGCAGGGCGAGGAAGATGAAATCCTGCGGCCAGAAGGACAGGCCGAATACGTAGAACTTGCGCGCCGGCAGATCGAACAGCACCGCCTGGCGGCCATCCCAGGCAAGCCAGGGAAACAGGTAGTACATGCCGAGCAGCCAGAACACCGCGGCCGTGCGCAGGCGGGTGAAGCGGCCCTGCACGTCGCGCGGATAGACTTTACGCTCGGACACGTACATCGCGCCGTCGCTCGGGTCCAGGGTGCTGGGGATTTCCTTGGCCATGGTTTCAGCTCAATGCAGGCGGCGCTGTGCGGGACACGCAATCCCCGGATGCGAACTCCGCGTCATCTATATGCGCTTTACGCGAAGGACGAGCGCGCTCACGGCAGCGGCCGATTGAAGCGGCTCGCCGGGCGCAACAGGATCCAGGTGAACAACGAGCTGGCCGCGGTGGCCAGCCAGAACACGAAGAAGCCGAGCGTGTAGCCCAGCTCGCGGCTGATCTCCCAGTCGACGAAGCTGATGTCGCGCAGATCGAGCGGGTCGATGAAGGCAAAGAAGACCATGGTCGACACGCCGGCGGCGAAGAAGCTTGGCCAGAGGATGGCCCCGACCCGCTGCGCCATCGGGCGCGGCGGGTGGTCCAACAGCTCGCGCTCGCCGCTGCCGCTCATGGCGCGGTCGACGCCGAGCTGTCCTGGCCGTGGGAGAGCGACCACACCCAGGCACCGGCGAGCCGGGCACGGGTTTCGCCAATCAGCGGCTCGTGAGGCGGCATGGCGCCGGCGCGACCCTCGACGATGGCAGTGCGGATGCTGTCAAAGTCGCTGCCGTAGAGCCAGATGTCATCGGTGAGGTTGGGCGCGCCGAGCATCGGATTGCCCTTGCCCTCCGGGCCGTGACAGGCGACGCAGACGGTCATGTAGCGCGGCTTGCCGGCGGCTGCCAGCGCGGCGTCGACCTTGGCCCCGGACAGGCTCTGCACATAGACCGCGGTCTCCAGCACCGCCTGGTCACTGCCGAGCACGGCGGCAAACGGCGGCATCGCCGCCTGGCGACCGCCGAGGATCGAGGTCAGCACGGTCTGCGGATCGCCGCCCCACTGCCAGTCGCTGTCGGCAAGGTTGGGGAAGCCGCGGGCGCCGCGGGCGTCCGAGCCATGGCAGGTCGCGCAGTTCGATGCGAACACCGCACGGCCATGCTCGACGGCCTTCGGGTCGCTTGCCAGCACGTCGATCGGTTTGCCCTCGTAGGGCGCCAGCGCGGCCATCACCTTGGCCTCCTCGACCTCGCGGTCGGCGTCGTGCTCGCCGCTCGAGGTCCAGCCCGAGGTGCCGGCAAAGCTGCCGGCGCCCGGGTACCAGATCAGGTAGCCGACGCTGTAGATGATGGTCAGGTAGAACATGTTGATCCACCAGCGCGGCAAGGGCTTGTTGTATTCGCGAATGTCCTCGTCCCAGACATGGCCAGTGGTTTCCGGCTCGCCGGGGCGGCGCTTGGAGGTCCACCACAGCAGCCAGACGCAGCCGACCAGGTTCAGGACCACCAGCAGGATGATGAAGATCGACCAGAAGCTGCTCATGGTTGGCCTCGCGGAGAAGTGTTCTGGGTCGTGTCGGCCGGCTCGTCATCCAGCGGCAGGCGCGCCGCGGCGTCGAGCGAGGCCTTGCGCTTGCTGCTCCACAGCCAGATGGTGCCGCCGAGGAAGGCGATCAGCAGGATCGCGGTGATGATTCCCTGGATCATTGCTGGCCTCCCGCAGCTGCGTCCTGCCCGGCCGACGTGGCCAGCGGCTCACTCGCGGCGCTCGGGCGCGGCGCATGCAGGCCAAGGCCCTGCAGGTAGGCGATCATCGCGTCCATCTCGGTCTTGCCCTCGACGGCCGCCGGTGCCGCGGCGATCTGCTCCTCGGTGTAGGGATCGCCAAGAGTCTGCAGGGCACGCATGTGCTTGACCACGGTGGTCGCGTCGAGGGTGTTCTTCTCCAGCCAGGGATAGCCGGGCATGTTGGACTCGGGCACCACGTCGCGCGGGTTGATCAGGTGCACCCGGTGCCACTCGTCCGAATAGCGCCCGCCGACCCGGGCGAGGTCCGGACCGGTGCGCTTGCTGCCCCACTGGAATGGCCGGTCATAGACCGACTCGCCGGCCAGCGAGTAGTGCCCATAACGTGCCGTTTCGAAACGCAGGGTGCGGACCATCTGCGAGTGGCAGTTGTAGCAGCCCTCGCGAACGTAGATGTCGCGCCCGGCAAGCTGCAGCGGCGGATAAGGTTCGATACCCGGGGTCGGCTCGACTGCTTCGGCCTGGTACATCAGCGGGACGATCTCGGCGAGGCCGCCGAAGCTGATCGCCACCGCGATCAGGATGCCCATCAGGCCGATGTTCTTTTCGATCTTCTCATGGCTCATGGTCGTGCTCCGCTCAAGCGTGGGCCGGTGCAAGCACCGGGTTTTCCGGGGCTTCCTCACGCGCCATGCGGAAGGTCTTCCAGACGTTCCAGGCCATGATCAGCATGCCGGCGAGCACCAGGACGCCGCCGAAGAAGCGGACCAGGTAGTACGGATAGGTGGCGACGACCGACTCGACGAAGCTGTAGGTCAGGGTGCCGTCGGCATTGGTGGCGCGCCACATGAGGCCCTGGTTGATCCCGGCGACCCACATCGCGGCGATGTAGAAAACCACGCCGATGGTATGCACCCAGAAGTGGGTGTCGATAAGCTTGACCGAGTACATCTCCTTCAGCCCGAGCACCTTGGGGTAGAGCATGTACATGGTGCCGATCGAGATCATCGCCACCCAGCCCAGCGCGCCGGAGTGCACGTGGCCGATGGTCCAGTCGGTGTAGTGGCTGAGCGAGTTGACCGTCTTGATCGACATCATGGGCCCCTCGAAGGTGCTCATCATGTAGAACGACAGGGAGACGATCAGGAACTTGATGATCGGGTCGGTGCGCAGTTTGTGCCACACGCCGGAGAGGGTCATGATCCCGTTGATCGCGCCGCCCCAGCTGGGCGCCAGCAGGACCAGCGAGAACACCATGCCCAGCGACTGCGCCCAGTCCGGCAGCGAGGTGTACTGCAGGTGGTGCGGTCCGGCCCACATGTAGATCGCGATCAGCGCCCAGAAATGGACGATCGACAGGCGGTACGAGTACACCGGCCGGCCGACCCGCTTGGGCACGAAGTAGTACATCATCCCGAGGAAGCCGGCGGTCAGGAAGAAGCCGACCGCGTTGTGTCCGTACCACCACTGCACCATGGCATCGACTGCGCCGGTGTAGACGCCGTAGCTCTTGGACATCGTCACCGGCAGGGCCAGGTTGTTGATGATGTGCAGGACGGCGATGGTGATGATGTAGGCGCCGAAGAACCAGTTGGCGACGTAGATGTGCTCGACCCGGCGCTTGACGATGGTGCCGAAGAAGATCACCGCATAGGCCACCCAGACCACGGTGATCAGCCAGTCGATCGGCCACTCCAGCTCGGCGTACTCCTTGCCCTGGGTCCAGCCCAGCGGCAGCGATATCGCCGCCAGCACGATCACCGCCTGCCAGCCCCAGAAGACGAAGGAGGACAGCTTGTCCGAGAACAGCCTGGCATGGCTGGTGCGCTGCACGCAGTACAGGCTGGCCGCGAACAGGGCGCAGCCGCCGAATGCGAAGATCACCGCATTGGTGTGCAGCGGGCGCAGCCTGGAGTAGGTCAGCCAGGGGATATCGAAGTTCAGTGACGGCCAGTACAGCTGGGCGGCGATCAACACCCCGACCAGCATGCCGACGATGCCCCATACCAGGGTCATCACGGCAAACTGGCGGACCACCTTGTCGTTGTAGGTTTCTTGCAAAGTCGCGGACATGCCTTGGTTCCCGGATCTGGGTGAGGGCATTGTCCGGAGATCATCAGCGGCGGCGCTTGACCTTGATCAAGGCACTTTGTCCGCGTCGCGCCGCCGCTGTCGGATCAGCGCCGGGCGCGCGCTGCAGCCTTTGGCGGAATCAGCGATAATTTCGCAAAGCCGGGCCGTGTCCTGGCTTTTTCTGTGCCTGCCTAGGGAAAAACCCTTGTGACGACCTCGGAGAAAGCCGGGCGCTGCCGCATCGCCCTTCGCCAGCAAGCTGGCTCCTACAGCGCCCGCATTCCATGTAGGAGCCAGCTTGCTGGCGATCTGGCGATCTGGCGATCTGGCTAGGCGCCCTGAGCGCCCGAGGCAGGAGCCGAGGGCAGGCCGACTTGGAGAGCGCTGGATGCGCGATCCTAGTCAGTGACGTCGCCCCAGAATCGAACATCAATCGGAGTCAATGAAATGGGTCAGTCAGTTGTTGTGATTGGTGCGCAGTGGGGGCGAAGGCCGTCGCTTTCGCGCGCCGTCATGGCGCGCGAGACGGCCTGAGCGCCCGAGGCAGGAGCCGAGGGCAGGCCGACTTGGAGAGCGCTGGATGC
>CAYGMG010000039.1:0-2484 GCA_964350895.1 uncultured Lysobacter sp. | reverse complement strand
GCGAACCTAGTCGGTGACGTCGCCCCGAATATCGAATTTCAATCGGAGTAAAGAAATGGGTCAGTCCGTTGTTGTGATTGGTGCGCAGTGGGGCGACGAAGGCAAGGGCAAGATCGTCGACCTGCTGACCGAGCAGGTGGGCGCGGTGGCGCGCTTCCAGGGTGGCCACAATGCCGGCCACACCCTGGTCATCGGCGGCAAGAAGACCGTGCTGCACCTGATCCCCTCCGGCATCCTGCGCGAGAACACGCTGTGCCTGATCGGCAACGGCGTGGTGCTGAGCCCGGCTGCGCTGAAGAAGGAGATCGGCGAACTCGAAGGCGAGGGCCTCGACGTGCGTTCGCGGCTGAAGATCAGCCCGGCCACCCCGCTGATCATGCCTTATCACATCGCTCTCGATCAGGCCCGCGAGAAGGCCGCAGGCGGCAAGGCGATCGGCACAACCGGTCGTGGCATTGGTCCGGCCTACGAGGACAAGGTGGCCCGGCGCGGCATCCGCGTCGCCGACCTGCACTATCCGAACGAGCTGGCCGACAAGCTGCGCGGGACGATGGAGTACCACAACTTCGTGCTCACCAAGTACTTGGGCGTCGATGCCGTGGACTACCAGCAGACCCTCGACGAAGCGCTGGCCTTCGGCGAGTACGTCGAGCCGATGAAGACCGATGTCGCCGGGCTGCTCCACGAGCTGCGTCGGCAGGGCAAGCGCGTGCTGTTCGAGGGTGCCCAGGGCGCGTTGCTGGACATCGATCACGGCACTTATCCCTACGTTACATCGAGCAACACCACGGTGGGTGGCGCGCTGGCCGGAACCGGCGTCGGCGCGGATGCGATCGATTACGTGCTGGGCATCGCCAAGGCCTATGCCACGCGCGTTGGCGGCGGTCCGTTCCCGACCGAGCTCGACGACGAGATGGGCGAGGACATCCGCAAGCGTGGCGCCGAGTTCGGCGCCACCACCGGACGCCCGCGGCGCTGCGGCTGGATTGACCTTGTCGCGCTCAAGCGCGCAGTGGCGATCAACGGCATTTCCGGCCTGTGCATCACCAAGCTCGATGTGCTGGACGGGCTGCCCAGCCTAAAGATGTGCATCGCCTACCGCTACCGCGGCAAGGAGACCGAGTACTCGCCGCTGGATGCCGCCGGCTGGAACGAGTGCGAGCCGGTGTACCTGGAGTTCCCTGGCTGGCAGGAATCCACCCACGGCGTTACCGAATTCGCCAAGCTGCCGCCGGCCGCGCGCGCCTACCTGCGCTCGCTGGAAGAGCTGGTCGGTTGCCCACTGGCGATGGTCTCCACCGGTCCGGACCGCGACGCCAACATCGTCCTGCGCGACCCGTTCGCCTGAGCGGGGGGACGCGTCTGTCCAGACCGCCTTGAGAACAAGTCCGGTGCGCCGCGCCGGAGCTTGTGCAGCTGGCCGGCATACTGCGGAAACGAAAACGGCCCGGAATCACCGGGCCGTTCTTGCATTGACGCTGGAGCGAGGGTCAGGCGGTCAGGTTGAGCAGGCTGCCCGGACCGCGCGGATCGGTGTCGGCGCGGCGCGCTTCGGCATTCGCCGCGCTGCTGGCATTGCTGCCCTCGACCACCTGGGTGGCATTCAGATCGGAGCTGGCGAGCTCCCGGGCTGCGTCGCTGATCGATGTGCTGACACCACTCTGTGGCTGGGTGCTGCGCTCGGCCTGCTGCTCGCGGCTGCGCTCGCTGCCATTGGCAGGGTCGGCCGGACGGCTACCGTCCAGGCGCTGCGGGCTGTCGAGATTGGTCGAGGCGGAGATGCTGCTGAGCGGATTCATGGTCGCTCCTCAGGTGCGGCGAATCCGAAGGATACTCCTTTGCCAGCGTGAGGGTATGTGAACGGGATCGGGCAATCGGCGAAGCGGTAGCCGTCTCGTTCGCACACCACAGCGCACTGCCGGCAGCAAACCTCTCGTCAACGGCAGCAATGCAGCCCGATACGGCCGACGGCTTCAAGGCCAAGGCTTGATGCTGAACGTGCGCGTCGCAAAGCTAGCATCGGTCGCATATTTGCCGTTCGCGGAGCAGGTCAACGAGCTGTTGTGGGAGCGGATCGTATCCGCGACCGCAGCGCTACAGGCTTGCCACGGACTGCGGCTAGTTCAAAGCTCCGCGGTCGCGGATACGATCCGCTCCCACATCAAGCCAGGCTTCGTTGTCGAAGCGCCGCAGGCTCACCGGCTGTGCGGCCAGGAAGGCCGATCAACGCCCCCCGGATCAAGTCCGGGGCAGGCTCTGTCTGTCGGCGGGCGGGCGGAGAGACAAGGCCCGCAGGGGCGAGCACACGGAGGTGCTCGCGTTCGCCCAGCGCAGGATGCGCTGTCGGCGAACCCTCGGAGCCCGAACGCGCACCCGCAGGGCGCGGTGGCTGCGTGCGAGCACGCTCCAACCGGAGGGCGGCTCCATGCCGTTCGTCGAGGTCCATCCATTGCGCCGGCTTTCTGTGGGAGCGGATCGTATCCG
>CAYGMG010000038.1:0-28782 GCA_964350895.1 uncultured Lysobacter sp. | reverse complement strand
CGATGGACGAAGGTCTGCGTTTCGCCATTCGCGAAGGCGGCCGCACCGTCGGCGCCGGCGTGGTGGCCAAGGTCATCAAGTAAGTCTGCTGTACTTCGGCCGCGTTTAGCGCGGCCGATACCGCGAAAGTACCCGCAGGACGTGGGTTGTGTTCGCAGGCCAGGATGGCCGGGCAGGTAAATTGGCAAAACCGTGTTGACGGTTGTGTCGTTAACCCGCTATACTTGACCGTCTAAGCAGGCCAGAAGTTGGCCTGCTTAACTTTTCTGGGGACCGGCGCTCTGATGCCGCTCCCGACGCTCTTTAACGATTCAAGGACAGGCCCATGGCGGACCAAAAGATTCGGATTCGGCTCAAGGCGTTCGATCATCGTTTGATCGACCGTTCCGCGAGCGAAATCGTCGAGACGGCCAAGCGAACCGGCGCGCAGGTGCGCGGACCGATCCCGCTCCCGACCAAGATCGAACGCTACACCATCCTGGTGTCGCCGCACGTCGACAAGGACGCGCGCGACCAGTACGAGACCCGCACCCACAAGCGCGTTCTCGATATCGTTGATCCGAACGACAAGACCGTCGACGCGCTCATGAAGCTCGAGCTGGCGGCCGGTGTCGACGTCCAGATCAAGCTGTACTGAGGTGACCGTCATGACTATCGGACTGATTGGCCGCAAGTGCGGCATGAGCCGGATGTTCACCGAAGCCGGTGAGTCGGTGCCTGTTACCTTGATCGAAGCCGCGCCGAACCGCGTGGTGCAGGTCAAGACCGTCGAGAACGACGGCTACACTGCTATCCAGGTCACCACGGGCGGCAAGCGCGCAGCGCTTATCAACAAGCCGCTGACTGGCCATTTCGCCAAGGCGAAAGTTGAAGCCGGTCGCGGCCTTTGGGAGTTCCGCGTTGCTGAAGGCGACCTCGGCAACTATAGCGTTGGCGCCGAAATCAAGGCTGACGTCTTTGCCGTAGGACAGATCGTCGATGTCGCGGGCGTGACCAAGGGCAAGGGCTTCGCCGGAACCATCAAGCGGCATGGCTTCACCATGGGTGACGCGACGCACGGAAACTCGCTGTCGCATCGCTCCCCTGGTTCGATCGGCCAGCGCCAGACCCCGGGTCGTGTTTTCCCGGGCAAGAAAATGTCGGGCCACATGGGCGATGTTCGGCGCACTGCGCAGAACCTGCAGGTGGTCAAAGTCGACGTTGAGCGTGGCCTGATTGCCGTGCGCGGCGCTGTCCCGGGAGCTCCGGGCGGTGACGTGGTGGTGCGTCCGGCGAGCAAGGCTTAAGGAGTCAGGACAATGGAACTCGCCGTGATCGGCTCGGGCCAAGCTCTGCAGGTGAATGAGAGCGTGTTTGCCCGTGAATTCAACGAAGATCTGGTGCACCAGGTGGTAGTCGCTTTCCGCAATGCGGGCCGCGCCGGCACCAAGGCCCAGCTGTCGCGCTCGGACATGTCCGGCACGACCAAGAAGTTCAAGAAGCAGAAGGGCGGTGGTGCGCGTCACGGCGACTATCGCGCTCCGATCTTCGTCGGCGGTGGCCGCGCATTCGCAGCCCGTCCTCGGAGCTTCGCCCAAAAGGTCAATCGGAAGATGTATCGCGCTGCGGTCGCTGCGATTCTGTCTGAGCTGAACCGGCAGGGCCGGCTCAAGGTTGTCGATAGCTTCGAGATCGATCAGCCGAAGACCCGCGACCTCGTCGCCAAGCTCAAGTCGCTCGATGTCTCGCGCCCCTTGATCATCACCGAGAGCGGAACCGAGGCCTTGTATCTGGCGGCTCGTAATCTGCCCTTCGTCCAGGTCCGTGATGTACAGGGAATGGACCCAGTGGCCCTGGTGGGTGCCCGCGAGGTGGTCATCACCGCCGAAGCGGTGAAGAAGATTGAGGAGTGGCTGGCATGAGCAGCGAAAAGATTCTGAATGTACTTCGCGCTCCGCACATCTCCGAGAAAGCTGCGCGGGTGCAGGAAGCCAACCAGTACGTCTTTGAGGTCGCGTCGGACGCGACCAAGGCCGACGTCAAGGCGGCTGTCGAGCAGCTTTTCAGCGTGAAGGTGGCGGCGGTCAATGTCGTCAACGTCAAGGGCAAGCAAAAGACCTTCCGTTTCCGCAGCGGAAGCCGCGGCGACTGGCGCAAGGCTTACGTTCGTCTGGCTGAAGGCCAGTCGATCGACCTGGCGGCCAAGGCCTGAGGACCAGCACTATGGCACTGATCAAGTACAAGCCGACTTCGCCTGGCCGCCGCGCCAAGGTCGGAGTCATCAACTCCGATCTGCACAAGGGCGCGCCGCATGCCGCTCTGCTAGAGCCGCAGTCGCGGACCGGCGGTCGCAACCACAACGGTCGTATCACCACCCGGCACAAGGGTGGTGGGCATAAGCAGCATTACCGCATCGTCGATTTCAAGCGCGACAAGGAAGGTATCCCGGCGCGCGTTGAGCGTATCGAATACGACCCCAACCGTACCGCCCACATCGCGCTGCTGTGCTACGCCGACGGTGAGCGTCGCTACATCATCGCGCCAAGGGGCGTCGAAGTCGGCGAGCAGCTGATGGCCGGCCGCGATGCACCGATCAAGGTTGGCAACACGCTGCCCCTGCGCAACATTCCGATCGGCACCACGGTGCACTGCATCGAGATGAAGCCGGGCAAGAAGGCTCAGATCGCGCGTTCCGCCGGTGCGTCCGCGCAGCTTATTGCTCGTGAGCAGGGATACGCGACCCTGCGTCTTCGCTCCGGCGAGATGCGCAAGGTGCCGGCGGACTGCCGGGCCACGATTGGCGAGGTCGGCAACAGTGAGCACAGCTTGCGCAAGATTGGCAAGGCTGGCGCCAAGCGGTGGCTGGGCATTCGCCCGACCGTTCGCGGCGTGGCAATGAATCCGGTCGACCATCCGCACGGCGGTGGTGAAGGCCGCACTTCGGGTGGCCGTCATCCGGTGTCGCCGTGGGGCGTGCCGACCAAGGGCTACAAAACCCGCAACAACAAGCGCACGGAACAGTTCATCGTGCGCCGTCGTAAGTAATCGGAGCGGCCATGGCACGTTCACTGAAAAAAGGGCCGTTCGTCGACCTGCACCTGATCAAGAAGGTCGAGTCGTCGATGGCGAGCAACAGCAAGAGGCCGATCAAGACCTGGTCGCGTCGTTCCATGATTGTCCCGGAAATGGTGGGTTTCACCATTGCGGTGCACAACGGCAAGGCGCACGTGCCGGTTCTCGTGAACGAGAACATGGTCGGCCACAAGCTCGGCGAGTTCGCGCTGACCCGGACCTTCAAGGGTCACAGCGGCGACAAGAAGTCGAAGTAAGGAGAGATCGATGGAAGCCCAGGCACTACTGCGCGGCGCGCGCATCTCTCCACAGAAGGCTCGACTGGTTGCAGACCAGGTTCGTGGCCTCCCGGTTGGTCGAGCACTGAATCTATTGAAGTTCAGCGACAAGAAGGCTGCACAGATCATCTACAAGGTGCTCTGGTCGGCCACTGCGAACGCCGAGAACAACGACGGCGCTGATGTCGACGAGTTGAAGGTCAGCCGGATCTTCGTCGATGAAGGCACCACCATGAAGCGCTTTCACGCCCGTGCCAAGGGTCGTGGAGCGCGCATCCTCAAGCGCACCAGCCACATTACTGTGGTGGTGGGCTCCGCCAAGTAACGGGAAGGCACGATGGGTCACAAAGTTCATCCGACCGGTATCCGCCTTGGCATTGCCAAGGATTGGAACTCAAAATGGTTCGCCAACAAGGGTGAGTACGCCGAGTATCTGGCAGCTGACCTCAAGGTTCGCGAGATGCTGCGGAAGAAGCTTGCGCAGGCGGGCATCTCCAAGATTCAGATCGAGCGTCCAGCGAAGACCGCCCGCGTGACGATTCACACCGCCCGCCCGGGCGTGGTGATCGGCAAGAAAGGCGAGGACATCGAGAAGCTGCGCAAGCAAGTCAGCGACATGATGGGCGTTCCGGCGCACATCAACGTGGCCGAGGTGCGCAAGCCTGAGCTTGACGCGCAGCTGGTTGCCGAGTCCATTGCTCAGCAGCTGGAGCGTCGCATCATGTTTCGACGCGCGATGAAGCGCGCTGTCGGCAATGCGATGCGCCTGGGCGCGCTGGGCATCAAGGTCAACGTCGCGGGACGACTGAACGGCGCGGAGATCGCGCGTTCCGAGTGGTATCGCGAGGGCCGGGTACCGCTCCACACCCTGCGTGCGGACATCGATTACGGCTTTGCCGAGGCGCGTACTACGTACGGCATCATCGGCATCAAGACCTGGATCTACAAGGGCGAAGTATTCGACCTGGCTGCGGCAAGCGCCGAAGCCAAGGACGAGCGACGCGATGGCGATGGCCGTCGCGAGCGCGGCGCTAAGTAAGGAAGCACGATCATGCTGCAACCCAAGCGAACTAAGTACCGGAAGGTACACAAGGGCCGCAATGACGGCCTCTCCTGGAACGGCGCTGCCGTCAGCTTCGGCGAGTACGGTCTGAAGGCCGTCGGCCGGGGCCAGCTAACTGCTCGCCAGATCGAGGCTGCCCGCCGGACGATCTCGCGCTACGTGAAGCGCGGCGGGAAGCTCTGGATCCGCGTTTTCCCGGACAAGCCGATTACCCAGAAGCCGATCGAGGTTCGCATGGGTAACGGTAAGGGCAACGTGGAGTACTGGGTCGCTCCGATCCAGCCGGGCCGGATGCTTTACGAGATCGAGGGTATCCCTGAGGAAACTGCGCGCGAAGCTTTCCGCCTCGCCGCTGCCAAGCTCTCGGTAAAGACCACCTTTGTTACCCGGACGGTGCGCTGATGGAAATCAAGGATCTCCGCCAGAAGTCGGCAGACGACTTGCAGGCCCATCTTCTCGACCTGCGCAAGGAGCAGTTTAGTCTGCGCATGCAAAAGGCTACCGGGCAGCTGAACCAGTCCCATCAGGTCCGCAAGGTCCGACGCGAAATCGCCCAGGTCAAGACCCTGCTGGGCGGCAACAAGTAAAGGCGATCGACATGAGCGACAACAACAATCAGCTGCGCACGGTCGAAGGCCGGGTCGTCAGCAACAAGATGCAGAAGACGGTCACCGTCCTCGTCGAGCGTCAGGTCAAGCACGGCTTGTACGGCAAGTACATCAAGCGCTCGACCAAGCTACACGCTCACGACGAGCAGGGTTGTCAGGAAGGCGACGTGGTGCGCGTCACCGAATGCCGGCCGCTGTCCAAGACCAAGAATTGGCGCGTCGTCGAAATCGTCACGCGCAGCGCGCAGTAAGGGGACGTAAGCCATGATCCAGATGCAGTCCACGCTCGCCGCGGCTGATAACAGCGGTGCCAAGGAACTGATGTGCATCAAGGTGCTCGGTGGTTCGAAGCGCCGTTATGCCCACATCGGCGACATCATCAAGGTGTCGGTCAAGGACGCCATTCCGCGCGGCAAGGTCAAGAAGGGCGAGGTCTATGACGCCGTCGTCGTGCGCACCCGCAAGGGCGTGCGCCGTCCGGATGGCTCGTTGATCCGTTTTGACGGCAACGCCGCTGTTCTGCTCAACAACAAGCAGGAGCCGATCGGCACCCGCATCTTCGGACCGGTCACCCGCGAACTGCGCGGTGAGAAGTTCATGAAGATCGTGTCGCTCGCACCTGAAGTACTTTGAGGTAGCTGCCATGAACCGCATTCGCAAGGGTGATCAGGTTGTCGTGATCACCGGGAAGAACAAGGGCCAGAAGGGCGAAGTTGTCCGCGTGGCCGGCGACAAGGTGGTCGTCTCGAACATCAACTTGGTCAAGCGCCACACCAAGCCGAATCCCCAGGCCAATCAGGCCGGCGGGATTATCGAGAAAGAGGCGCCGATCCACGTTTCCAACGTGATGATCTTCAATCCCGCCGCCAACAAGGGCGACCGGGTCGGAATCAAAATGCTCGAGGATGGACGCAAACTGCGTGTGTTCCGCTCGAGCGGTGAGGCGATTGACGCCTGAGGAATGTAGCCATGACCCGGCTTGAAACGATCTACAAGAATGATGTTGTGCCGAAGCTGATGGAACGCTTTGGCTACAAGAACGTGATGGAAGTGCCGCGCATCCAGAAGATCACCCTGAACATGGGTGTCGGTGAGGCGGTGGGCAACAAGAAGATTCTCGAGAACGCGGTCGCTGACATGACCAAGATCGCGGGGCAGAAGCCGATCGTGACCAAGGCGCGGGTTTCCGTAGCTTCGTTCAAGATCCGCGACGGCTGGCCGATCGGCTGCAAGGTGACCTTGCGCCGGGCGAAGATGTACGAGTTTTTCGATCGTCTTGTCAGCATCTCGCTGCCGCGCGTTCGCGATTTCCGCGGCGTGTCGGGCCGTTCGTTTGACGGTCGCGGCAACTTCAACATGGGCGTCAAGGAACAGATCATCTTTCCAGAGATTGATTTCGACCAGGTCGATGCGATCCGGGGTATGGACATCGCAATCACCACGACTGCCAAGACCAACGAAGAAGCCAAGGCCCTCCTGGAGGCTTTCCGCTTCCCGTTCCGCAACTGAGTGACGAGATAAAGCTATGTCGAAGACTTGCATGGTCAACCGCGAGATCAAGCGCGAGAAGCTGGCCAAGAAGTACGCCGCAAAGCGTGAGGCGCTGAAGAAGGTCATCAGCAGCCAGAACGCTTCCTACGAGGAGAAGTTCGAGGCGCAGTCCGCGCTGCAGAAGCTCCCGCGTGATTCTTCTCCGGTCCGGCAGCGCAATCGCTGCGTGCTCTCGGGTCGCCCTCGCGGTGTGTATCGCAAGTTCGGACTGTGCCGCAACAAGCTGCGTGAAGCCACCATGCGCGGCGATGTTCCTGGTCTGCGCAAGGCCAGCTGGTAACCAAATCGCGCTTTATCCGTTTCGGATATCGATGCTTTCTCAAGGAACTATTCATGAGCATGACTGATCCCATCGCCGATATGCTGGTCCGCATCAAGAATGCGGCCGCGGTCGGTAAGCCCACGGTGCGCATGCCTTCATCAAAGGTGAAGGTCGCGCTGGCTCACGTGCTCAAGGAAGAGGGTTACATCCTCGACTCCCACGTGACGCAGAAGGGCGCCAAGAGCGAGCTTGAGATCGTTCTCAAGTACTACCTCGGCAAGCCGGTGATTGAGCGTCTTGAGCGTGTGTCGCGCTCGGGCCTGCGCCAGTACCGCGGCAAGGACGCCCTTCCCAAGATCCTCGGTGGTCTTGGTGTGGCGATCATTTCCACCTCCAAGGGCATCATGACTGATAGCCGCGCCCGCGCCGAAGGCGTCGGCGGCGAAGTCATTTGCCTGGTCGCCTAAGCGGAGCCGAACGATGTCACGAGTAGCCAAGAAGCCGATCCCGATGCCCAAGGGCGTTGAGCTTTCCGTTTCCGAAGAGTCGATTTCCGTCAAGGGTCCCAAGGGAACCTTGTCCATGGTTAAGCCGGCCAACGTGGGAATCGCGCTTGAAGATGGCGTCGCCAACGTGGCGCCCAGCGATGATTCCGCCATCGCCATTGCTGGTACCATTCGCGCGATTCTGGCCAACATGGTCACCGGCGTGTCCAGCGGCTTCGAGCGCAAGCTCGAGCTGGTCGGCGTCGGCTACCGCGCTTCGGTCCAGGGCAAGGACCTGAACCTGTCTCTGGGGTTCTCTCACCCGGTGGTGTTCACCGCACCCGAGGGCGTGACCATCGAGACCCCGACCCAGACCGAGATTCTGGTCAAGGGCGCGGACAAGCAGAGCGTTGGCCAGGCGGCCGCCAAGATCCGCGCATTCCGTCCGCCGGAGCCCTACAAGGGCAAGGGTGTTCGGTACGCCGGCGAGAAGATCATCATGAAGGAAGCCAAGAAGGCGTAATGCCGGCGCGGCCTGGCCGCACCGACCCAGCGCTTTCAGCTTTCGAGGACTGGAATCATGGAAAAGAAAACTGCCCGTCTGCGTCGTGCCAAGTCGGCCCGCTCGCACATCCGCACGCTTGGTATGCCGCGTCTCTCGGTGCTGCGCACCGGCCAGCATCTGTACGCTCAGGTGTTCAGTGCGGATGGCTCCAAGGTCATCGCCGCCGCCTCGACCCTTCAGGTCGACGTTCGCGACGGATTGAAGAGCTGCAAGAACGTCGAGGCCGCCTCCAAGGTCGGTCGTCTCGTTGCCGAGCGCGCCAAGGCTGCTGGCATCGAGTCGGTTGCCTTCGATCGTTCGGGTTATCGGTACCACGGCCGCGTCAAGGCGCTGGCTGACGCAGCCCGCGAGGCGGGTCTGCAGTTCTAAGGGGTTTCCCCTCCCACAATGATAAGCGGCCCAGGCCGTAAGCAAGCAGGACGTATTCAATGAGCACGAACGATCGCGACAATAGCGACGGCATGCTGGAAAAGCTGATTGCCGTCAACCGCGTCTCCAAGACTGTCAAGGGCGGTCGCCAGTTCACCTTCACCGCCCTGACCGTGGTCGGTGATGGCGCTGGCAAGGTCGGCTTCGGCTACGGTAAGGCACGTGAGGTGCCGGTAGCCATCCAGAAGTCCATGGAACATGCGCGGCGAGCGATGATCAGCGTGGAGCTGAACAACGGCACGCTGTGGTACCCGATCAAGGCAAACCACGGCGCCGCTCGCGTGTACATGCAGCCGGCTTCCGAGGGTACCGGCGTGATCGCTGGTGGCGCGATGCGCGCCGTGCTCGAAGCGGTGGGTGTCAAGGACATCCTGGCCAAGGCCGTGGGATCGCGCAATCCGATCAATCTGGTGCGCGCCACGCTGAAGGGACTCAAGGCGATGAGCTCGCCGTCCCAGATCGCCGCCAAGCGCGGCAAGTCGGTGGAGGAACTGGGCCATGGCTAAGAACGAGAAGACGATCAAGGTTCGGCTGGTCAAGGGGCTTCGCGGCACCCAGGCCCGTCACCGCCTGTCGGTGAAGGCGCTGGGATTGCGCAAGACCAACGATGTGCGTGAACTGCCGGACAATCCGTGCGTTCGTGGTCTGATCAACCAGGTCAACTACCTGGTTCAGGTCGAACAGTAAGTTCGGCCCCAAGGAGAACCATCATGCATTTGAATGAACTCAAGCCGGCTCCGGGCGCCCGCAAGGAACGTGTCCGTGTTGGTCGCGGGATCGGGTCGGGCCTTGGCAAGACTTGCGGCCGTGGCCACAAGGGCCAGTACGCCCGAACCGGTAAGGGCAAGGTGAAGGCGGGCTTCGAGGGCGGCCAGATGCCGCTTCAGCGCCGCCTGCCGAAGGTCGGTTTCCGCTCGAAGATCGCCAAGGACACTGCAGAAGTGTTGCTTTACAAGCTCGAACTTCTCGATGTTGCCGAGATTGACTTCGCAGCGTTGCGTGATGCCAAGCTGGTGCCGAGCACCGCGAAGCAGGCCAAGGTCGTCCTAAAGGGCGAGATCGGACGCGCGGTTGTGCTCAAGGGCGTTGCCGCAACCGCGGGTGCCAAGGCGGCCATTGAGGCTGCCGGCGGCCGGGTGGAGTAATCCGTGGCTCAGTCGCCAAAGGCGGGAAATGCGCTGGCGGGTCTCGGTAAGCTTACCGAGCTCCGTCAGCGTTTGCTGTTCGTCCTCGGGGCGCTGATTGTCTACCGGATCGGAACCTTCATTCCGGTTCCGGGCGTCGACCCGCAGGCCATGGTTCGTTTCATGGACACCCAGCAGGGGACCATCGTTGACTTGTTCAACATGTTCTCCGGTGGGGCGCTGGAGCGTTTCAGCCTGTTTGCGTTGAACGTGATGCCGTACATTTCGGCCTCGATCATCGTCCAGTTGTCCTCGCACATTTTTCCGAGCCTCATGGCACTCCGCAAGGAAGGCGAGTCGGGTCGGCGGAAGATCACCCAGTACACGCGCTACGGCACGGTGCTGCTCGCGGCATTCCAGGCCTTCGGCGTCGCGGTTGCCTTGCAGCAGTCTGGAGCGGGCTCAGGTATTCCGATCGTTTACAATCCCGGCCCCGGCTTTGTGATGACCGCGATCATCTCGCTCACCGCCGGCACACTGTTCCTGATGTGGCTGGGCGAGCAGATCACCGAGCGCGGCGTAGGCAACGGTATCTCGTTGATCATCTTTGCCGGCATCGTTGCGGGCCTTCCGGGCGCTGTGGTCGGGACGCTTGAGCTGGCGCGGAACGGGGATCTCAGCCCGCTGGCTGTGATTCTTGTGCTGGTTCTCGTGCTTCTGGTGACCGCATTCGTGGTATTCGTCGAGCGCGGGCAGCGACGGATTACGGTGAACTATGCGCGTCGCCAGGGCGGGCGCTCGGCGTACATGAACCAAAGCAGCTACCTGCCGCTCAAGGTCAATATGGCGGGTGTGATTCCGCCGATCTTTGCCTCATCGCTGATCATGTTCCCGGCGACCGCTTCCAGCTGGTTCGGAACCGGCAGTGACCAGCGTTGGCTGCAGAACCTGTCTGCAGCGCTCGCGCCGAGTGAGCCGCTGCACATGTTCCTGTATGGCGCGATGATCATGGGTTTCGCGTTCTTCTACACGGCGCTGGTCTTCAACTCTCAGGAGAACGCCGAGAACCTCAAGAAGTCCGGCGCGCTGATCCCGGGTATCCGGCCCGGCAAGGCCACGGCTGATTACATTGATGGCGTGATGACCCGGTTGACCGGGGCGGGCGCCGTCTACCTGGTACTGGTATGTCTGCTGCCTGAGTTTCTGAGGCTGGGCTGGCCAGTTCCGTTCTACTTCGGCGGCACCTCGTTGCTGATCGTCGTGGTCGTGGTGATGGATTTCACCGCGCAGATCCAGGCGCATCTGATGTCTCATCAGTATGACAGCCTGATGAAGAAGGCCAATTTGAAGGGCGGTTCGCGCGGCAGCTTCGCGCGCGGATAGCGGTAGTCGGCAGCCCTGCCTCGGCAGGGTTGCTGATCGACCGCAACGTCGGAGCACGGGCACCACACACCCGTGCCGTCCTCAACCGCTTGCGGCTTGGGGTTCCATAAAACACGAAGCCGTTGTATCCTTTCCAGTTCACTGCGCAAAAATTCATTTCGGAGAACACCCATGGCGCGCATTGCCGGTGTCAACCTGCCTGTCCAGAAACATGTCTGGGTCGGCCTTCAGAGTATCTTCGGCATCGGGCGCACCCGGTCGAAGAAGGTGTGTGATGCCGCTGGCGTCGCCTCCTCCACCAAGATCCGCGACCTGTCGGAGCCAGAGATCGAGCGTATTCGCGCCGAGGTCGGCAAGTACGTCGTCGAAGGCGACCTGCGTCGTGAGGTCGGCATCAGCATCAAGCGCCTGATGGATCTGGGTTGCTATCGCGGCCTGCGCCACCGTCGCGGCCTGCCGCTGCGTGGTCAGCGCACCCGTACCAACGCGCGTACCCGCAAGGGCCCACGCAAGCAGATCAAGAAGTAAGGACCTGACCCATGAGCAAGCCGGCTTCCGCCAAGGGCAAGAAGAAGATCAAGCGCGTCGTCACTGACGGCATCGCGCATGTCCATGCCTCATTCAATAACACCATCGTGACCATCACCGACCGCCAGGGCAATGCGCTGTCGTGGGCGACCTCGGGAGGCGCGGGTTTCCGTGGCTCGCGCAAGTCGACCCCGTTCGCCGCCCAGGTTGCCGCCGAGAAGGCTGGCAAGGTTGCGCTGGACTATGGACTGAAGACCCTGGAAGTGCGGATCAAGGGCCCGGGCCCTGGCCGCGAGTCGGCGGTGCGTTCGTTGAACGCCTGCGGCTACAAGGTCACCAACATCATTGACGTTACGCCGATTCCGCATAACGGCTGCCGTCCGCCCAAAAAGCGCCGAGTCTGAGGAGCTACAAGTCATGGCACGTTACATCGGCCCCACCTGCAAGCTGGCTCGCCGCGAAGGCGCCGACCTCAGCCTGAAGTCGCCCGCGCGGGCGATCGATTCCAAGTGCAAGCTCGAGCAGAAGCCGGGTCAGCACGGTGCTGCCCGCAAGGGCAAGCTGTCGGATTATGCTGTCCAGCTGCGCGAGAAGCAGAAGGTCAAGCGCATCTACGGCCTGCTGGAGCGTCAGTTCCGCAACTACTACAAGAAGGCTTCGTCCAAGAAGGGCAACACCGGCGAGTCGCTGCTCCAGCTGCTCGAGTCGCGCCTCGACAACGTCGTCTATCGTATGGGCTTCGCGGTGACCCGTCCTCAGGCGCGCCAGCTGGTGTCGCACTGCGGCGTTCAGGTCAATGGCAAGCCGGTCAATCTGCCTTCCTATCAGGTCAAGGCTGGTGACATTGTCAGCCTCGCCGAGAAAGCCCAGCGCCAGCTTCGTGTGCAGGAGTCGCTGACTCTTGCCCAGGAGATGGACCTGACGCCGGCCTGGATGGAAGTGGACGCAAAGAAGTTCAGTGGCGTGTTCAAGGCGGTCCCTGAGCGTTCCGACCTGCCCTCGGACATCAACGAAGCGTTGATCGTCGAGCTCTATTCGAAGTAATTCAACGGAGACGTATCGAATGTCCGTTTCTGCCAATCAGGTGTTGCGTCCGCGCGGCATCGGCATCGAGAAAGTTTCTCCCAATCGCGCCAAGGTCATCCTTGAGCCGCTTGAGCGTGGCTATGGCCACACCCTCGGCAATGCGCTTCGGCGCATCCTGCTGTCGTCGATCCCCGGCTTTGCGATTACCGAGGTCGAGATTGACGGCGTCCTTCACGAGTACACCACCGTGGAAGGGTTGCAGGAAGACGTGCTGGAAGTGCTGCTGAACCTCAAGGACGTCGCCATCCGCATGCACAATGCGGAGAGCACGACGCTGGCGCTGGTCAAGCAGGGGCCCGGTAATGTCGTCGCTGGCGACATCAAGGTTGACCACAACGTCGAGATCATCAATCCCGAGCATGTGATCTGCCACCTGACCAAGGACACCGCCCTCAACATGCGGGTCAAGGTCGAGCGCGGCTACGGCTACCAGCCGGCAGCGGCGCGCCGTCGACCGGATGAGGAGACCCGTGCCATCGGTCGCCTCATGCTGGACGCGTCGTTCTGTCCGGTGCGCCGGGTTGCCTACGAGGTAGAAAGCGCACGCGTCGAGCAGCGCACTGACCTGGACAAGCTGGTCCTGGACATCGAGACCAATGGCACGATCGACGCCGAGGAAGCGGTGCGTACCGCAGCCGACATCCTGACCGATCAGCTGTCGGTGTTTGGTGACTTCACCAAGCGCGATGGTGCCGCGGCCAAGCCGTCGCAGACCGGTATCGACCCGGTCTTGCTGCGTCCGATCGACGATCTGGAGCTGACTGTGCGTTCGGCCAACTGTCTGAAGGCGGAGAACATCTACTACATCGGTGATCTGATACAGCGCACCGAAGTGGAGCTGCTCAAGACGCCGAACCTCGGCAAGAAGTCGCTCACCGAGATCAAGGAAGTGCTGGCTCAGCGCGGTCTCTCGCTGGGTATGCGCCTGGAGAACTGGCCGCCGGCCGGGCTTCAGCAGGGCATGATGGGTTAAAACCCATTAATGGGCCGCGGCGAATTGCCGCGGTCCGCCTGTACCGACCAGGATGGTCGGACGAGGCCACACAATACCAATAATGTTGTGTCAGGGATGACTTCAGCAAAGCCAACGAAAACCTCGAGGATCTATCCATGCGTCACCAGAAGTCCGGTCGCAAGTTCAATCGCACCAGCTCGCATCGCCAGGCCATGTTCCGCAACATGGCGGCGTCGCTGATCAAGCACGAGCTGATCCGCACCACCCTGCCCAAGGCCAAGGAGCTGCGCCGCGTCGCAGAGCCGCTGATCACCCTGGCCAAGGTCGACAGCGTTGCCAACCGCCGCCTTGCGTTCTCGCGCCTGCGCGACAAGCAGGCCGTCGGCAAGCTGTTCGTCGAGCTTGGCCCGCGCTTTCAGTCGCGTCCCGGCGGTTACCTGCGTCTGCTCAAATGTGGATTCCGTGAAGGCGATAACGCGCCGATGGCGTATGTCGAGCTGATGGATCGTCCGCAGGCAGCTGACGCCGCTGCTGCTGAGTAGTTCGCGGCTCGACTGGTCAGAAAGCCCCGGCAAGTCCGGGGCTTTTTGTTTGGAACTTGTCGCAGGCCAGCCGGTCCGTTACGGATCGCAGTTGATCTCCCGGGTGCAGCATGAACCCCCTGAACTGGTCGTTCCGTCTCGTCTGCCTGATGGGCTTGCTCTGCTGTCTTGGGCTGCTGGGCTTCGCCCTGTATGCCCAACACCAGATGTTTCTGGATCCATGCCCTCTGTGCATCCTGCAGCGCGTCGCCTTTATGGTGATGGCGGTCGGCTTCTTGTTGGGATTGCTGTTCGGTCGGGGCCGCCTCGGTCGCTGGCTGGCTGCGGGCATCACCGTACTCGGGGCTGCAGCAGGCGTGGCGATCGCCTGGCGGCATATCTGGTTGCAAGGACTTCCTTCCGACCAGGTGCCGGCCTGCGGGCCCGGACTTGAGTACATGCTCAACGCATTTCCGTTGCAGGACGTGTTGGCCAAGGTATTTCGCGGATCCGGCGAATGCGCAAAGATCGATTGGCACTTCCTGGGCATATCCATGCCGGGATGGACCCTCATCTGGTATCTGCTGCTGGCCGCCCTGCTGCTGCTCGCGCTGCGTCCGGGACAGGGCACTAGGGGCTGAGATGCAGCGCCGATGCGCTGCGAACCTTTCAACGGCAACGGTTGCGGGCTCGAAGGGCTGTGGCATCATGCGGTGATGCACCGCACAAATCGAAACGCCATGAACGCACAGGACAGCGGCCCTCGGCCCGTCAATCTCCCTGAGAACTGGCAGCCATCCGGCTGGCAATCGCGTACTGCCCTACAGCAGCCGACCTATCCGGATGCGGAGAGGCTGCAGCGCGCGCGGGATGAGCTGTCGCTCCTGCCTCCCCTGGTGACCTCCTGGGAGATTCTCTCGCTCAAGCGCCAGTTGGCCGAAGCCCAGGAAGGCAAGCGTTTCCTGCTGCAAGGCGGCGACTGTGCGGAGAGCTTCGCTGACTGCGAGTCCGGACTGATTTCCAACCGGCTGAAGATCCTGCTGCAGATGAGCGTCGTGCTGGTGCACGGTATGCGGCTGCCCGTGGTCCGTGTCGGTCGCTTTGCCGGGCAGTATGCCAAGCCGCGCTCGACCGATAGCGAGACCCGCGACGGCACCACGCTTCCCAGTTATCGGGGTGACCTGATCAATGCGTCCGCGTTTACCCCGGAAGCGCGCATCCCGAATCCGGAGCGGATGATCGAGGGGCATTCGCGGTCTGCAATGACTATGAACTTCGTCCGCTCCCTGATCGATGGCGGCTTTGCCGATCTGCACCATCCGGAGTACTGGGATCTTGCCTGGGTGAACCATTCGCCGTCGGCACAGGAGTATCAGCGTCGCGTGGACGCCATCGGCGACGCGGTGCGCTTCATGGAAACCCTGTCCGGCGAGTCGATCCACAACCTCAATCGGGTGGAGTTCTTTACCTCACACGAAGCCCTGTTGCTGCACTACGAGGAGTGCCTGACCCGTCAGGTGCCGCGTCATTGGGGCTGGTTCAACCTGTCCACCCACTTCCCGTGGATCGGCATGCGCACCGCCGATGTCGATGGTGCACACGTCGAGTACCTGCGCGGCGTGCGCAATCCGATTGCGGTGAAAATTGGTCCTTCAGTCACTCCCGAACAGCTGATCCGGCTGATCGATGCGCTGAACCCGGAGGATGAACCGGGCCGCCTTACCCTGATTCACCGGATGGGCCGCGAGAAGGTAGAAGCAGCGCTGCCGCGCCTGCTGGAGGCGGTGCGCCGCGAGGGCCGCCGCGTGCTGTGGGTCGCAGATCCCATGCATGGCAATACCGAGAGCACCGGCAATGGCTACAAGACCCGTCGCTTCGAGAACATTCGCGGCGAGCTGGACTCGGCATTCGATATCCATGCCGCGGCCGGTACCCGTCTGGGCGGCGTGCATCTGGAGCTGACCGGTGAGAATGTCACCGAGTGCCTGGGCGGTGCCCGCGAGCTGACCGAGGTCGATCTGGAGCGTGCCTATCGCTCGACGGTCGATCCGCGACTGAACTACGAACAGTCGATGGAGCTGGCGATGCTGATCGTACGCAAGCGGGTCGGCTGAGCGACAGGATCAGAAGCGTAGTCGAAGCAGGGCCTGGGGGCCGCGAAAACCGACCTCCAGTGCGCCGGCCAGGTCGACCTTGTCCTGCTCTACATCGACTTCGGTGTGGCCGTACTGCAGTACCAGACTCAGGTGCTGACCGAATAGCCATTCGGCGCCGAGATGGCCGGAGATGGCTTTGCCTTCCAGGCCGCGATAGCTTCTGCGCAGGTAGCGCAGGTCGGCTTCGAGGCGCCAGTTGTCGCCCAGCTGGCCGCGCCATGCGGCGCCCAGCAGGGGCACGTAGAAGTGTTCGCTGACCGCAGCACTGCCGACGGCCTCGCCTTCTCCGTCGACCTCAACGCGCCCACGCAGCGAAAGCGAGGTTCCCACGCGCAGCACGCCAACCTGGACGCCAAAGGCCTGCTGCGGCTCGGCCCACAGCCACCAGGTGTAGTCGAACTCCAGGCTGCGCAGGCTGACCCTGCCAAGTACCTCGGCATCAAGCAGAAACTCCTGGCCCTCGAAGCGCACTGTCTCGCTGAGCACGGCGCGGCGTTCGCGGGCATCGCGAAAGGCCCTGATGCCGATCTCCTGACGCCCGGACACCCGCCAGCGCAGCTCGGCCAGATCAAGGCGGCGACGGTTGTTGAAATCGAACTCGTCGGCAAAATCCAGGGCGGTGCCCTCGACCACGGCGTCATCGACGCGGCCTTCCAGCGACAGGCTGTTGCGAAAGCCGCCCACGGCGATCGAGAAGCGTTCGCCCAGCACATCGCGCTCCGCACTGGCCGCGGAGCCGGTGCAGGCAAGCAGCAAGGCAATGATGCGGCTCATCGCCGCATCAGGCCATGACAGCCGTGAACCGGGGCTGTCATGGACCCTGGGGGCCAATCAGGCGGCGCGCGAGGCGCGCTTGCGGTCGACCTCGGTGCGCATTTTCTTGCGCAGGCGGATCGCCTTGGGGGTGATCTCCACCAACTCATCGTCGTCGATGAACTCCAGTGCCTGCTCCAGGCTCATCCGCACCGGCGGCGTCAGCGCCAGCGCATCGTCCTTGCCGGAGGCGCGGAAGTTGGTGAGCTGCTTGGCACGCAGGGCATTGACCGTCAGGTCGTTGTCCTTGGAGTGGATACCGACGATCTGACCCTCGTAGATCTCTTCCAGCGGCTCGATCATCAGCCGGCCGCGCTCCTGCATAGCGAACTGCGCATACGCAGGCGAGGGGCCGGTACCGTTGGAAATCAGCACGCCGTTGGGCCGCTTGGCAATGGCGCCCTCGGCCTTCGGACCGTAGTGATCGAAGACGTGGAACAGCAGGCCGGTACCGGCAGTCAGGGTGCGGAACTCGGTCTGGAAGCCGATCAGGCCGCGGGCCGGGATGAGGAACTCCAGGCGCACGCGCCCCTTGCCGTCCGGCTCCATGTTCTGCAGCAGGGCCTTGCGGGTGCCGAGCTTCTCCATCACGCCACCCTGGTACTGCTCTTCAAGGTCGACGACGAGCTGCTCGTAGGGCTCCTGCGGCTGGCCGTCGATCTGGCGGATGATGACTTCCGGGCGGGACACCGCCAGCTCATAGCCTTCGCGGCGCATGGTTTCGATCAGGATCGACAGGTGCAGTTCGCCGCGGCCGGAGACCTTGAACTTGTCGGCGTCCTCGGTGTCCTCGACCTTCAGCGCAACGTTGTGCTGGGTTTCGCGGGTCAGGCGATCACGCAGCTGGCGCGAGGTGAGGAACTTGCCGCCGCTGTGTTCCTTCTGCCCGGCGAACGGCGAGTCGTTGACCTGGAAGGTCATCGAGATGGTCGGCTCGTCGACGGTCAGCACCGGCAGCTGTTCCAGCGCCGTGGGATCGCACAGGGTCTCGGAAATGCCGAGCTTCTCGATGCCGGAGACGGCGACGATGTCGCCGGCCTGGGCCTCGGTGACCTCATGCCGCTCCAGACCATGGAAGCCCAGCACCTGGAGCAGCTTGCCCTGGCGCTTGCCGCCGTCGCGGTCGATGACGGTGATCTGGGTGTTCGGCTTGATCCGCCCGCGCTGGATACGACCCACGCCGATGATGCCGACGTAATTGTTGTAGTCCAGCGAAGTGACCCGCATCTGGAACGGGCCCTCGGCCTCGACCGGCGGCGGGCTGACCTTGTCGATGATGGTCTGGAACAGGGCAGTCATGTCGCCCGAGCGCACGTCCGGCTCCATGCCGGCATAGCCGTTCAGCGCCGAGGCGTAGACGACGGTGAAGTCGAGCTGCTCATCGGTGGCGCCGAGGCGATCGAACAGGTCGAAGGTCTGGTTGACCACCCAGTCCGGTCGCGCGCCTGGTCGGTCGACCTTGTTCACCACCACGATCGGCTTGAAGCCCATGGCGAAGGCCTTTTGCGTCACGAAGCGGGTCTGCGGCATGGGGCCGTCCATCGCGTCGACCAGGATCAGCACCGAATCGACCATCGACAGCACGCGCTCCACTTCGCCGCCGAAGTCAGCATGCCCCGGGGTATCGACGATGTTGATCCGGAACTCCTCGCCGCTCGGCGACTTCCAGCGGATCGCGGTGTTCTTGGAAAGGATCGTGATGCCACGCTCCTTTTCCAGATCGTTGCTGTCCATCACTCGATCCGCCACCTGGGCGCGCTCGCTGAATGTGCCGGACTGCTTGAGCAGCTGGTCGACGAGGGTGGTCTTGCCATGATCGACGTGGGCGACGATGGCGATGTTGCGCAGATTCTGGATGGACATGGCAAAGGGCGCCTTGGGGCGCGGGCAGCGGGCGGGATAGCCGCCCATTATAGACCTACAAGTGCTGGAGCTTCGGCTCCAGGCTCCGAATCACCCGGCTCGTTCAGAAAGCCGGTGTTTCCGGCTGCCGCACCGAGTGCGGTCAGGCAGGTGCCAAGCCAGCCCCGCCGGGGCCGGCTTGGCACTGATGCCGGGCTATCGCCAGCGTGGGTCGAAGGCCGGGTCGGAGAGCGGAACCATGGGTGCCGCGCTGCGCAGCCACGGATCGTCGCCGGCGATGCCGGTGTCGAGCTGGAACTCCCGGCTGGCCGAGAAGCGCCAGCTGAGGTCTCCCACCGGCGCGGGAACGACCGCGGTCGCCGGGCAGCTGGGGCAGAAACCGCTGAAGCCGAGCAGTTCGATGGTCTCCTCGTCGCTGCGGTTGTCGCCCAGGCCAAGCGCCCAGCGCGGTTCACCGTCAGCGGCGTAGTAGTAGAGCAGGGCGCCGCGGGCATCGCCCTCGGTGGTGACGCTGAGCCCCCAGCCTGGCTCAGCCGGGTCGAAGTAGATCCCGGTCCGGTCGGGCGCCGGGGCGAGTTGGCCGCGCAGCAGTGGCTGCATGGTCTCGCTGCCGGACTCCGCCCCCAGTTGCCAGTCGAAGGTGAGGCGGGTTGAGCTCTCCATCCTCAGCACCAGATTGCCTGCCGGACTTCCCGTGGCGCTGCCGTCGGCACCGCGGCGATAGCGGAACAGCTCGATGGCGGTCGGGTTGGCGGACTCGCCGACGCCCTGGTACCAGACCGGGGTGCCGTCGGCCTCATAGGTGTACCAGGTCACCGCAATCAGTGAACCGACATGTTCGAGATCGAAACCGTGGCCATCGCGCGTCGGGTTGAACCACAGTCCGGCGGCCGGTCGCAGGGTCTTGCTGTTGGCATCGGCCGGGTCTGATCCCTGGGCCACTTCGATGCCATCGCTGATCCCGTCGCCGTCTCGGTCGATGCCGAAGCGATCGGCAAGGCCAGCGGGCAGGGCGGTGAAGCGCAGCGGATCGGAGGCCGATGCGCGATCCAGCAGCGCCTGGGTGGCAAGCGTCGGGCTGCCGTCATCGACGCGCCAATGGCTCGCCAAGGCATCGAAGGCGTAGCCGCGCCCGCCTTGCAGGGCAGTCAGATCGATGCGTGCGCGTGCAGCTTCGGAGAGCAGGGTGGCCAGCTTCTCTGACGGGGCGCCGCCGGCATGGGTGAACTGCTGACCGACGCCGGCATGGCTATCCTTGGACAGCGGCGCGGGTGCGCCAAGGTTCGGGTTGGGCAGGGCGAAATCGCTGCCGGAGAAGGCCAGGGTCAGGGCGATGAGGTTGGCGATGTCCTGGTCCGAGCGCACCGCAAATACGCTGGCCGAGAAGAACCGAGAAAGCGAGTCGATTGATCCGTCATGGAGGAAGCCGAAGCCGGCGCGACTCTCTGCCTGGGTCGTTTCGAAGCCGACCTTCTCATACTGATTGCGCAGCTGGGCGACCTTGATCGAAACGTTGGTGGAACCATCGGTGGAGACGATGCCGAGATGGTTCTCGCCGTGCGGGCCGGTCGCCATCACGCTGCCGCCGGCGGGGATGCCGCCGAGGGTGAACATGGGCCCGTTCACCGCCATGCCGGTGGGCAGGGTGTGGCAGCTGGCGCACTGGAAGGGCGGGTCGAGAAAGCCCATGGTGAACTGCTGCAGGCCGGCCTGGGCGTTGCCCGGCGGCAAGGGCTGGCCGGCGCCGGCGAAGCGTCCGGCGGTGAAGTGGCCGGGCAGGGGCAGCGAGATCGGCAGCCCGTTGTCGATGTTGCGGAACGGATTGGGCGGGAAGGTGATGGTGGCGAGGAAGTTCTCGAAGCGCTGCATCTCGGCCGCGCTCAGCTGGGCATCGTCACCGAGCAGGCCCTCGAAAGCCGGATTGAAGGCTTCGATCCCGGCGCGGTCGCCGCGCCAGTGGTGCGGCTCGTGCCCGATGATGTCCTGCAGGGTCTGGGTGGTCATCGGCCCTTTCATCGCGTGGAAGTCCTCGCACGGGGTTCCGCTGCTGGTCACGCAGTTCTGATCGAATGCGGCCGGAGGCAGGGAGGGGTCGCCAAGGTCCCAGGCCAGCCGGTCCATCCGTGCATCGACATGGCAGGTGCCGCAGGACACCTGGCCCTGTCCCGAGGTGCGATGGGTGTCGTAGAGGAAGGGTCGGCCCTCGCGAATCGCTGCGGGGAGCGGATTGAACACATCGATCCGCTCAAGCTCGATGCCGGCCTGCGCATCGACCACCGACAGGCTGAGCTCGAAGTGGTTCCAGACGTACAGGCGATCACGCGCGGCGTCATGCACCATGCCGGTCGGTCCCTCACCGACGCTGATCGGTGTACCAGCGCGGCTGCCGTCGGCATTGATCGGCAGGACATTGTTCGAGCCCAGGCCGCTGACCCAGCCGCGCTGGCCATCGGCGCGCCAGACGATCCCGCGCGGGTCGCCCAGCGACAGCGCTCGCTGCGCCACCGGCAGCCGCTCATGGGCGTAGTCGACATGTGGATTCAGGTCGCTGATCTGGGTCACATCGCCGCTGCCGGCGACGCGGGCAAGCTTGACCTCGATGAAGCGGCCATTGAGCTTGGGCTCGAAGCGGATCTGGTTGCGAGCGTCGGTGCCGACCAGGGTGAACTCGCCGCTGGCCGGATTGGTGGCCAGCGCCATGCCGATGTTCATCAGACCGGGCACGTAGCGCACCGCCAGGCTGTCGACATCGATCAGGGCGAGATCCCGGTCGGGCAATGACCACCCGGGGCGCCGGCCGGAGGCGCTGGCGAGATCGCCGCTTACCAGCGCTGTCCAATCGGCGTTGTTGTCGTCGCGCCAGCTGTTCGCGGCATCCTTGCGCACAATCAGGCCGACCGCAGGCGGCGTCGCGCTGGGATCCCGCGGCGGGTCGAACACGGCGCCGGCATTGGGCGGCGGGTTGATGCCGCCGTAGGGTCCGCGCGCATCGCTGACCACGTTGGGGACGGCGAGGATCATGTCGCCGTCGAGGCCGCCACCGAGCACCGTGCTGCCATTGCCGGACTCGAAGATGGCCACGGCAACGCTGCGACCATCCCCGCTGACGCTCAGCGCACGCGGATCTTCGCCGTCGATGGCAATGACCTGGTGCGGCGCGTCGAGGTTGCTGGTATCGAACACCCAGACCTGGTTGATCTGCGAGCAGCTGACAAAGGCGCGATTGCCGGCGAAGGCGATGTCGAACGGCTCGTCACCCGTGGCAAGGGTGCGCAGAACGCGGCGGGTGGCCGGATCGACGATGCTGATCGTGTCGGAGATATGGTTGGCGACCCACAGCTCACCGTTGGCGCGAAAACGCACGGCGACCGGATCGATGCCGACCTTGACGTGTCCGGCAGGCACCGGCCCCGTGCTGCCGAGGCGAAACAGCTGGACCCGCGCGTCGGCGGTGTGGGCTACCGCCAGCCATTGGCCATCAGCGCTCAGGTCCAGCGCGCGCTGCGGGTGGTTCTCGTAGTTGACGTGGGGCAGCTCGGCAACGACGACGGCGGGCAGGCCAAGGGCGGCGAGCAGCAGGGCGCGGGCGCCCCACGGAGCGGTTTTGATGGGCATTGTGGCCTTTCCTGGATTCCGCTGACGGCGGTTCAAGGCCACAGCATAATCACTGCGGCGGGCGATCGCGCATGCCGGAAGTCCGTCGCACCGCTCAGCGCGCGCGCCGCTGGCTGAGCGCCACGCTTCCGACGATCAGCAGGCCGGCGATCAGCATGGTCAGGGTGATCGGCTCGCCGAGCAGGCTCCAGGCCCAGAGCACTCCGAACAGCGGGATCAGGTAGGTCACCACGACGGCGCGCGAGGCGCCAACTCGCTGGATCAGGCGATAGAAGACGACGAAGGCCAGTCCGGTACAGACCACGCCTAGCAGCAGTGCCGCGCCCCAGGCTCGCAGCGACGGCGAGCTTTCCGGCCACTGCCAGGCGGCAAACGGCAGGGTCACCAGGGTGGCGCAGGACAGCGTGGCGGCGGCCACCGCGGCCGGCGGCATGCCGGTCAGATGCTTGCGGATCAGGTTGGCGCCGATGCCGTAGAGAAAGGCGGCGAGCGTTCCGGCGGCAACCGCCGTCCCGACGGTGGCGCCTTCGATACGCGCGCTGGCCAGGATCGCCACTCCGGCAAACCCGACGCCGAGCGCGATCGCGCGTCGCCAGCCGATCCGCTCGCCGAAGAACAAGGCCGCGACCAGGGCGGTGAACAGCACGGTCATCGCATTGCAGATCGCGCCGATGCCGGCCGGCGCCAGCTTGGCGGCGTAGGCGAACAGCACGAACGGCCCCGCCGAATTGATGCAGGCGATCAGGGCCAGAGTCGGCCACAAGGCCAGCGGAAAGCGGCGGCGCTCGGAGTACAGGAAGGGCAGCAGGATCAGTGCGCCGAAGCCCAGGCGCAGCTCTACCAAGGGCACGGCGCCGAACTCGGGCGCAGCCACGCGCATCAGCATGAAGGACGCGCCCCAGATCGCGCCCAGCAGGCATAGCTCGATCGGTGTGCGCCAATCGCGGCTGCCGAGCCGGGCGGCGGGTGGCAGGGAGGCTTCGAGCTGGCTCATCAGGGCGCCGGTCGGGAGGGAGGCGACATTCTCCGCCGATCAGTGACTCACGCAAGCGCCCCGCCGACATGTCGACCAAACCGCGCGCCGGGCGCCGGCGGCTGATCGACCCTGCCCGGATTTCGCCATCACTGTGCCCGGCGGGCGCCCGGACAGATGGCCAGGATAGGCGCATTGAATTGCCAGAGATCCGCCTATGCGCCGCCTGATCCCCATTCTCTTCTGCCTGAGCATTCCCGCCGTCGCCCATGCCGCGGGAACCCCTGCCGACCTGCAGCCCAAGCAGTGCGGGCGCTGCGCCGAGTGGACGGTCGCAGTCGAGCCGTTCCTGCTCGCTCCGAACACCTGGTTTGTCGGCAGCCAGGGACTTTCGTCAGTGCTGATCGACAGCGGCGCCGGACTGGTGTTGATCGACGCCGGCCTGCCGCAGTCAGCCCCAGCGATTGCCACGGCGATCCGTCGGCTTGGATTCCGCGTCGAGGACCTGCGCTATCTGCTGAACTCGCATGCGCATTTTGATCACGCAGGCGGCATTGCCGCGCTGGCTCGCTGGTCTGGAGCCGAGGTGCTGGCGAGCGAAGACGGCGCCAAGGCGCTGCGCCTGGGCGATATCAGCCCGGATGATCCGCAGGCGGTAGCCGGCGACGGCAATCGCTTCCCGGCCGTCCCCGCCGCCCGCGGCATGGCGGATGGTGCGACGCTGACTCTCGGCAACTTGAACATAACGATCCACCACACACCGGGTCACGCTCCCGGTGGGGCCAGCTACAGCTGGGCCGCCTGCGATGGCCGCGGCGATTGTACGAACGTGGTGTACGCGGACAGCCTGACCGCAGTCAGCGCACCGGGTTATCGGTTCAGCGGGCATCCGCTGCGGCTTGCCGCGCTTGAGCAAAGCTTCGCGCGCATTGCCGCGCTCGACTGCGACGTGCTGGTGACAGCGCATCCGGAGTTCAGCGCGCTGTTCGAACGCCGCGACCGCGACGCCCTTTTGACGGCCGGCAACTGTACGGCGTACGCCGAGCGTTCGGCGCAGGGCCTGGCCAAGCGGCTCGACCGGGAACGCGCCGAGTAGCTGTTCCCGACGCGCGTCGATCAAGCGCAGCAGATGGCGCGGCGTTCAGCCATCCTGAGCCATGCCCATCCGTTTGATGCTCAGCTGGATGAGATAGAACCAGGCGCCGGTCGGATCGGACAGCTGGGCGATCTGGCCGACACCGGGCGCCTCGAAGGCCGGCACATTGATCGTGGCGCCATTCGCTTTTGCAGTGTCCACGCTGGCGTGGATATCGGGGGTCTGCAGGTAAATCGACCAGTGCGAGGGCAGATCGCCCCATTCCGCGGTCATCTGCATCATGCCGCCGACATTGCCATCGCCGGTGCCGATCAGCTTGTAGGCGACCGGCGCGCTGGGGTGATCCGCAAATTTCCAGCCCAGCACGCCGGCGTAGAAGCGGCAGGCGGCGTCCAGATCGCGGGTGGCCAGCTCGACCCAGGTAACGCTATGGTCTTCGCGCAGCTTTCCGACGCCGGTGCCGCCGTGCGGCTGCATCAGGCAGAACATCGCGCCTTCGGAGTCGCCCAGCACGGCCATGCGCAGATGGCCCTTGACCTCCATCGGTTCGACGAAAACCTTCCCGCCGAGTTCGCGGGCGCGGTCAACCGCGGCATCGACATCCTCGACATGGAAGTAGATGTCCCAGTGCGACGGCACGCCCTGCGCTGCCTGCTCGGGCATCAGCGGGTAAGTACCTGCGACCTCGGCGCCGTCGGACTCCAGTGTCGTATACAGACTGCCGTCTCCCATCGGAAACTCCTGGTGGCTCCAGCCCATCAGGGCGGCGTAGAAGGCCTTGGCCTTGGCTACGTCGGAGGTCGCCAGCTCGAACCAGATCGGTGAGCCGAGCGCGTGCGCGATGTCCTGTCCCATGTCCTGTCCTCTTCGGGTCAATGGTGTGGCGCAGGGTAGCGCGCTTGAGTGCCCGGGTCCTGCGTGCTGCGCCGGGCCGTTGCGGGAGCACCGGGCTGCCCGGCAGGCGCCGCGCGCTACACTTGGTCCTGAGCTTGCCAAGGAGCTGCCATGGGCTATCCACTGACCCGCCCCCGGCGCATGCGCCGCGATGATTTCTCCCGCCGCCTGATGCGCGAGACCCGCCTTGCCGCCGATGACCTGATCTACCCGGTCTTCGTCCACGGGCAGGCGAACAGCGCCGACGTCGGTTCGATGCCGGGCGTTCGCCGGCTGAGCCTGGACGACCTGCTGCGCACGGCTGAACAGGCACTTACGCTGAAGGTGCCGGCGCTGGCGCTGTTTCCGGTACTCGATGGCGACAAGACCGAGGACGGGCGCGAGGCCTGGAACCCCGATGGTCTGGTCCAGCGCAGCGTCCAAGCACTGAAGTCGCGCTTTCCCGAGCTCGGCGTGATCACCGATGTCGCGTTGGACCCGTATACCTCGCACGGTCAGGACGGGCTGATCGACCAGACCGGCTACGTGCTCAACGACGAGACCGTCGCGGCCCTGGTCCGGCAGGCTGTCTCGCACGCCGAAGCCGGCGCCGACGTGGTGGCACCCTCGGACATGATGGACGGGCGGATCGGCGCCGTGCGCGCGGCGCTGGAGCAGGCAGGTCACGTGCATACCCGGATCCTTGCCTATTCGGCAAAGTACGCATCGAGTTTCTACGGGCCGTTTCGCGATGCCGTCGGCTCGGCCGGCAACCTTGGCGGCGGCAACAAGTACAGCTACCAGATGGACCCCGGCAACAGCGACGAGGCTCTGCGCGAGGTGGCGCTGGACCTGGAGGAAGGGGCCGACATGGTGATGATCAAACCCGGCATGCCCTACCTCGATATCGTGCGCCGAGTGAAAGAGAATTTCGGCGCGCCCACCTTCGTCTACCAGGTGAGCGGCGAGTACGCCATGCTCCGCGCTGCGGGCGAGCGCGGCTGGGTCGATGGCCGCGCCTGCGCGCTGGAGGCGCTGCGCTGCATCAAGCGCGCAGGCGCCGACGGCATCCTGACCTATTTCGCGCTGGATGCGGCCAACTGGATAAAGGAGGAATCAGCATGAGCAAGCAGTTTGCGCTGTTCGGGCACCCGCTCACCCACACCCTGTCGCCGCGCATCCATCGCGCCTTTGCACGCGACCTCGGTATCGCTATGGAATACCGGGCCATCGACACGCCCGCAGAAGGCTTCAAGGCGGCCCTTGATCAGTTCGCCGAGGCCGGTGGCGTCGGTGGCAATGTCACCCTGCCGCTGAAGGAGGCTGCCTACGGCCTGTGCGCCGATCTCAGCCCGGCAGCCAAGCGTGCGCAGTCGGTCAACACCTTGATCCGCACCGACCACGGCTGGCACGGCGACAACACCGACGGCGCCGGTCTGGTGCGTGACCTCAGCGACCGTCATCGCCTCGACCTGCGCGGCCGGCGCACCCTGCTGCTGGGCGCCGGCGGCGCTGCACGCGGTGTCGCCCCAGCCCTGCTGGATGCCGGCATCGACAAGCTGGTGGTGGTCAACCGCACGCCTGAGCGCGCCGACCAGCTTGTCGATCTGCTCGACGTGCCGGGCCGGGTCGGGTCTCGCTACTGGGAGGACCTGGGCGCCCTGGGCGACTTCGAGCTGATCATCAATGCGACCTCGGCGACGCGCAACGGCGCTTCGCTTGACCTGCCGTTTGGACTTGCCTCACCGCGCTGCGTCGCGGTTGACCTCAACTACGGCGAGGCGGCCGGCCCCTTCCTGTCCTGGGCGCGGGCGGCCCGATCCACGCCGGAGGCGGTGATCGACGGCCTCGGCATGCTGGTCGAACAGGCCGCCGAAGCCTTCGAGCGCTGGCATGGCAAGCGTCCCGAAACGACCGACATCCTGGCCGAGCTGCGCGCCGAGCACGCCCACCTGCACAGCGGGGACTGAGGCCATGAACGATCGGCAGCCCGACGCAGGTGACCTGGCAGCTCCCGCGCAAGCGCTGGACGGCGACGCGGCCGAGCCCACGCCCCTTAGCCCACTGTTCCACTTTGCGCTGCCGGCCGAGTGGCAGGCAGCCCAGGCCAGCGGCACCTACAAGCCCGCCGCTTTCGATCGGGAAGGCTTCATTCATTGCGCAACCGAAGCGCAGATCGAGGGCGTGATCGAACGCCACCTGCGTGGCCACGGCCCGCGGGTGCGCCTGCAGCTGGACCCGGGGCGCCTGCGCGATGCGCTGCGCTGGGAATGGAGCGCCGCCAGCAACGATCTGTACCCGCACGTGTTCGCCGCCATCCCGCTGGATGCCGTGCTGCAGGCCACGCCCTTCGACCCCCACTGATGGACTGCCGGGAACGCTGCGCCGCCTGCTGCATCGCGCCCTCGATCAGCTCGCCGATCCCCGGCATGCCCGACGGCAAGCCGGCCGGTGTGCCCTGCGTACAGCTGGACGAGCAGCTCCGCTGCCGGCTGTTCGGCCGCCCCGAGCGGCCGGCAGTGTGTGTGCGGCTGCGGCCGAGCCTGGACATGTGCGGGGCGGATCGCTTTGAGGCGATGCGCATGCTGGCGACGCTGGAGCGATTGACGCTCGCCGGGTGAGCGGCGCGATCAGGGCTTGCCGCAGAGATATCGGTGAGGCTTAGCGAAAGTCGCCCCGCCGCCGAACCTAGAGGCGCCGGGCTTGCCCGCCTGCACGCTGCGATCAGCCGCCCAGACGCCAAGGAAACGCACCGGCAAACACATAGCTGCCGTCGCGGCTGCGGATGATCGTCACGCCGGACCAGTCGCCATGCAGGATGCCGCGGAGAATCTCCGGGTAGATCCGCGCAAAGTCGATCATGTCCTGCGGCGACAAGGCATAGCGCTGCAGGTAGCTGCGATAGTCCATAGCCTCGCAGCGGCCAAGCCGTGCGCAGGCCAGCGCAAGTTCCAAGCGGTCGGGCCCGCAGTTGGCGCCGAAGTCGCAGGCCACCAGGTCCCACAGCGCGCCACTGAGTTCCATCGAGGGCACGACCTGGTCGGGCCCGAAGGCAACCTGCGAATCGCTGTAGCCATTGGTCAGCAGCCGCCCGGCGAAGGCCACGGCCATCGGGTCACGCGACTCCAGCAGCGCCAGCATGGCGTCGAACTGCTCGGGGCTGGGCGTGGCGAGCATCTCGACGCCCGGAGCGGGGGCGGCAGTGTTGACGCCGCGGGCCAGCAGGTCGTTCTGCAGCTGCCAGGCAAGCGCGCGAGGCTCGCCGCTGTCAGCGGCGCGCTGGATCAGTTCGGCCAGCAGGGCGCCGCTGTCCGCGTTCAGATCAATACCCTCGCACAGCGAGACCAGGCTGCGACGGCGGACCTTTTCGACCGCCTGTCGCGCGCGCGGGGAGTCGCCCGTCTGGCTGCCGGACAGCGCGGCGAGCATCTCAGCCCCCGCGCCAGCCAGCGCGGCGCCGCGCGAGCAGGTGTCGATGATGTACGCGAGATAGAACTGCTCGTA
>CAYGMG010000037.1:0-29645 GCA_964350895.1 uncultured Lysobacter sp. | reverse complement strand
CGCACGATAGCCACAAACCGCTGACCAGTAAAGGAAAGTTCTGGGGAGACCTCAGATCCAGAAGCTGGAATCGCAGCCAGATATCGAGTTTCGCAATGTGCACCGCGGCTTCGACGGCATGCGCGAAGCACAATTCGATGGCGAGCGGTTCGCGCGCTGGTCACGTGGCGAAACCGGCTGGCCCTTCGTCGACGCCTGCATGCGCTCGCTGGCAGCGACCGGCTGGCTCAACTTCCGCATGCGCGCCATGCTGGTCGCACTGTCCAGCTACCAGCTCTGGCTCCACTGGCGACAGCCCGCCCTGCACCTGGCGCGGCTGTTCAGCGACTACGAGCCGGGCATCCACTACAGCCAGGTGCAGATGCAGGCAGGTGTCACCGGGATCAATATTCCGCGCATGTACAACCCGCTCAAACAGTCGCAGGACCAGGACCCCGAGGGGCATTTCATTCGCCGCTGGCTGCCGGAGCTGTCGACTCTGCCAGCGAGTCGCATCCACCAGCCTTGGACGCTCTCCGAAAGCGAGCAGCGGCGATTCGGCGTGCGAATTGATCGCGACTACCCGGCTCCCGTGGTCGACCACGTGCAGGCTGCGCGAACAGCACGCCAGCGCCTTGCCGACTGGCGGGCTCAGCCGGGCATGGCTGAGCAGAGCCAAGACGTCCTGAAGCGCCACGGAAGCAGACGATCCCCGCAGCAGCGCCTGATCGCCGGAACCGGCGCCAAGCCGGCATCGCCGCAGGGTGATCTGTTCGGTTCCTAAGGCAGGTTCGGACGCTCTGCTTGAATTCGCCTCCATCCCTCAGAAGAGCCGGCCCGCTGTTTAGCGAAGCGCCGGAAACTCGGCTACCGCCGGCGCCGCATTCAAGTTCCCCGACGTCATCCCCGCGTAGGCGCACTGCTGTCCGGGGAAATCTCCGACCATCGTGGACTTGGCCAAGTGGATGGCCGCTGCCAGCCAATTCGGAATCGCGACAACTCGCCTGCTGCCGGCGCCGCGTGCAACTGCCGCGACGTCATCACCGCGTAGGCGGGGATCCAGCTCTTCGCGGAAATATCAACGGCTTGAAGAGCAGAAGCTGGACCCCCGCCTGCGCGGGGGTGACGCGGCTGGGAGGCTTTCGAGTTTTCCCGGACAGCAGTGCGCGCAGGCGGGGATCCAGCTTTTCGCTGAAACATCAGCAGCGTGCGGAGCAGGAGCTGGACCCCGCCTACGCACGGGTGACGCGGTTTGGAGGCTTTCGAGTTTCCCCAGGCAGCAGTGCACCTGCGCGGGAATGATCCGATGCTGCGCATTCGGCGTCCCGTGGAAGCCGAGTACGGGAGCGTTGATCACAGCCAACTATTTCAAGCAATGCAATGCAAAGTGCAGAGCCTGTGCTGGCAAACCGCTCGCCTCGACGCAATCCAGACTGAACACCGCCGCTAGGCACCTGACCGGCATGATTCGGTCCGAAGGAGAACTTCCGCTCTGGCCCAATCGTTGACCCATTGACAGGCTGCTATCGGCCGAGAATGAGCGTTCGAGGGGAATTCGAAATCCCAGAACCTGAGCTTTGCGGCCGATAGCCGCCTACAAGACTCTGAGCGAATCGAGCAAGCGCTTGCATGTGTGCTGCGTCAACCGGGCCGATCCTGGCTGGGCTAGCAGGCAGGTCTCTAGCGACCTTTTGGCCCGACCAGAGCAATTGCGCTCGGGGCACCCTTGCCTCGGCAAACCGGGGTTCACGCATGGACCACAAGCACTTCGGCCAAGCGG
Source organism: uncultured Lysobacter sp. (assembly GCA_964350895.1). Classification (GTDB taxonomy): domain Bacteria; phylum Pseudomonadota; class Gammaproteobacteria; order Xanthomonadales; family Xanthomonadaceae; genus Pseudomarimonas. Next base: position 27,886 of record CAYGMG010000037.1, on the reverse strand, counting down.
CCGTTGCTCGATGCTCAGAGGACGCTCAGTCGCGTCGTGACACCCAGTCGGCGCTGCCACTCAGCATATCAGTGACCCATTGGCGCGCTGGCGTGCCGCCTGCGGTGACATCAAAGGTCCGAATGATGAAGGTGTGGTCAGTGCCCGCAGCGATGAAGCTTCGAAAGCGATCTGGCGCCGCCGCTTCCAGCTCCGCTACTGCCTGCACGAGCTCTGCCTCGAATACCGGACCACTGATCCCCAGGCGCTCGTCCGTGAGCACGCCATCCTGCGCGAAGCTCATGAAGCCCATGCGGAGATTGCTGTCCTGCTCCAGCTGATACTCGTGATAGCCAGTCAGGTTGCCATCCTCGCCAATGCAGTCCGCACAGCTGGCCGGAAAGAACGCTCCGGCGTTCCAGTAGTTGTTCAAGCTTTGCTGACCTCCAGGCGTCAGGATGCCCACGCCGGAGTCGTTGATGAGTTCAATTGACACATCCGGGTAGAGCTTGCGGACCAGCGGCAACGCGTAGTGGACACCAGCGCCCCCTGCACTGATGCCGGCAAGTACGATGCGCTCCGGCGAGGGATAGGTCCTGGCGATGACGTCCAGCGAAGCCGATAGATTCTGGACACCTCGGAAGAAGCGATCGTGGGTGCCATTGCCATCGCTGTCGACGTCGCGGTCGCCCGAGAACAGGGTCCCGTCGCAGTACGGAACCCAGCCGACGTCGTACTCTGCAGCCGGATTTCCAGGGTTCGCGGGATCCAGAATGCCGAACGGCACAAGCGGGGTAGGCGTCTCGATCGCTTGGCACCCCTGGGGCCCGCAGGCGCCACCGCCCATCAGGAAGATCATTAGTGTGTTGCTGGGCCCGTCGCGCGTTGACATGGAGAACGGGGTGCCCGTGTAGCAGAGGGGGCCACCTGGCTGTTGGGCGAAACGGTACGTAGTCAGGCCTCCCCCGACCATGACCGACGACGAAGGGGTGAACGATCCAAGATAGCGATCGACACCTTGAGCGTAGAGTTCGGAGAACGGGGCATCGGCGGCATTCGGGCAGTCGCCACTGCCGTCAGCCAGGCGCACGGCCTGCAGGCGCTTGGTGCCGTCGCTGCCGTCCAGATCGAAGCGGACCGAGGCACAGCTTTCGGCGGTGATGGTCAGCGTCCCCCACTCGGTCAGCGCGCTGCCCGGCTGATCGAAGGTGCCGCTCTCGCCGAGAAACATGGCCACCGACACGGGTTCGCCTGCGACAACGCTTGTCCGGATCACGTCGCTGGCGAGCCAAAGCCGCTCACCCGAGCTGTCATAGCCGTAGAAGAACGCGACGATGCCCTGACGCCCCTGGGTGACGTTGAACCCTTCGCCGCTCGTGGCCGGGTCATACCAGACGCCGTCGAGGTCCAGCGCTTCCTCGGGTGCATCCACCGCCGAGAAAGTTTCCACGTTGGCATCGCCATTGGGGTCGATCACGGTCTCTGCGGCGACCGTGACCCGGGTAGCCAGCGCCCGGGTCGCCAGGCACAGCTCAAGGTTGTTGTCGAAGTCGTTGAGGTCGCTGAAGCCGATCGGCATCACCGCACCTTCGAGGGTGTCGACGGAAAACCGTTCGAACTCTGCAGACTCGAATTCATCGCCATCGGTGGACAGCACACCGCCGCTAAAGATCAGGCGCACGGCCGAGGCGGTTCCTTCCGGACATTCGGTTTCGACCAGCGAAGCCGGCTCGGCCATCACCAGCGAGGGTCCGCTTTCGAAGGCCGGGACGGCCACCGTACCGCCCAGTGGTGAAGCGTCTTCACCACGAATATCACCGACAATGCGAACCCATCGCGGTGGATCAGCCGGGCTGCCGAGGTCGCCGATCAGAAGCACGGTTCTATCCTCGTTCTCTTCGCGCGCTGGCAGCAGGGTGGCGCAGATCGGCGAGCGTCGATCGCCGGAGGCCACCTCAACCTCGAAGTCCTCAGCGTCGAGTGAGCTGTTCTCCACCTCTGTGTCCAGCACGACGGGCAGCCCATCCTGCCCGACACTTTGCGGGCAATCCGGAAAGGCGGGCAGGCCATCGTCGAGCCCCCATCCCGCGGAGAGCAGGTTGCCGCCGGCAAGCGCGCTCTGCGGGACCAGCCCGGTTGTAGCGGCCACGGCGAGCGCAAGAAGAAGCTTGCGTGTATTCAGATTCATCTTCAATTCCTCAGGCGAGTTCGAAGTTCCACCGGCGCATGGGCCGGTGCACCGGCGATGCCAGGCGAATGCGCGCTGCATTGCCGGACTCAGCCTAGAAGTCGAGAAGCGAGGAAACGGAAGCCGAATGCGAAGAAGTGTGGGCATTGCACAGCCGGAAACCGGTCATGTGGACAGCGGTCAGCCGTTAACGGGGCAGGCCTCGTTAACCCGTGGCAAAAACAGCACATGGCGCGGGCTCAGGTCCGCTTACACTTCCTTACTGTCTCTGGCATTCGCTCGCGTGGACCGGCCTACGCTAGGTACTCCATGCGAATCGGAGGGTCGAGTGATCATGAACGTCAATGTGCTGTTGGCGCTGGTATTGCTCATCGCCACGCCAGCGAAAGCCATCTCGGCCGCAGACTCCGCGTCGGCTGTGGAGTTTCAGGACTATCTGCAGCAGACCAGCGCGCGACTGGAGCTGAGCGACGCACAGCGTGCTGAACTGGCGCCGATCCTTCGCACGCGGTTCGAAGTCACGCGGGCCCTCCTGGAGCACCACGGGGTGAGTCCGTCTTCGAATGCACGGCCGAACCGCAGAGCGCTTCTCCAAATTTCGAGGGAGCTCAGCGCCCTGCGCAAAGCAACTGACGCCCACATCGTAGCCATCCTGTCCGAAGAACAGAGGGTGACCTATCGCCAGATTCAGGACGAGCAACGGACCCAGATCAGGTCCAAAGTCCTGACTGGGCAACGCTGACATGGGAGGCGCCATGGACACGACGGGCGTCATCGCGCTGGGCACATTCCTGCTCCTGTGTGCAGCCGAGTTGGGTTGGTCCTTGCTGCGTGGCCGAGCCGTCTATAACGGGACCGAAACGCTCGCCAACTTCGCTATCGCCATCGGCAACGGGCTGATTCGGCCCGTTGCGTTAGCCTGGTCCTACTTGCTGATGTCCTGGCTGGAGCCTGCCCAGCGCCTTGCGATCCCAGACACCTTGCCGGCGTTCCTGCTTACCTTTGTGGTGGTCGACTTCGCCTACTACTGGTATCACCGCGGCTCCCATCAGCTCCGCTGGCTCTGGGCGTTGCATCACACCCATCACTCCAGTCCCTGGTTCAACTTTTCCACGGCGGTGAGACTGAACTGGCTGGCAAAGTTCGTGACACCGCTATTCTTTGCACCGCTCGTGCTGCTGGGATTCTCCGCAGAGTGGGTGGCGGCATCGCTGGCACTCGGCCTGGTGTATCAACTGTTCCTGCACACCGAGGCCATTCCGAGCCTGGGTCGACTCGAGGGACTCCTGTTGAACACTCCTTCGGCTCACCGCGTCCACCACGGCAGCAACCCCCGGTATATCGACCGGAACTTTGCCGGGGTCTTCATCCTCTGGGACCGCTTGTTCGGGACCTATGAGCCGGAGCGTGAGCGTGTACGCTACGGCGTGACGACCGGCTTCCTGGGCCACAACCCTTTCATCATCCAGTTCGGGCCATTGACCCACTATCTGCGTGGGCGCTTCCGGAAGGAAGCCGACGGAGCCAGACAGCAGATCTCGCCCGATCACCAGCTTGAGCAGACGCTGCAGAATAGAGAGGAGGCTGCTGGTTGATCAGCCGGCAGACGACGGACATGAGCGAGCGAATCCGGGTGCTGATGGTAGACGACGACATCCACCTGACGGAACTGCTCGAAGAGTTCCTCGAGACCGAGGGCGGCTTCGAATTCCAGGCATGCCACGACGGCCAGGCGGGTGTGGCCGCCGCCACAGGCGCCCGCTTCGACGTGATCATCCTCGATGTCATGCTGCCGCGACTCAATGGCTTCAGCGTGCTCAAGGCCATCCGCGAGGTATCGGACACGCCCATCATCATGCTGACAGCCCGGGGGGACGACTTCGACCGCGTACTGGGGCTCGAGACAGGCGCCGACGACTATGTCTCCAAGCCCTGCAGCCTGCGGGAGATCGTCGCGCGTATCCGAGCCCTCCGGCGCCGTGTGGCAGCGCGAGTTGAATCCGCGCCCGGCGAAGCCGGGCATCAGGTCGGCGACCTGCGGGTTGAACTGGGCTCCCAATCGGTTTACCGCGACAACGAGCCAATCGGGCTGACCGCTGCGGAATTCCGCGTGCTGTCGTGTCTGCTGGCCTCGGCAGGCGAGGTCATCCCGAAGGACCAGATTGCGCGCGAGGCGCTTGGACGACGGATCATGCCGTTCGATCGGAGCGTCGACGCCCACATCGTCCAGCTGCGCAAGAAGCTGGGCCCTCTGCCCAGCGGGCTTCAGCGGATCAAGACGGTTCGCGGCCTCGGCTATCTGTATGTCCTGAACGGATGAACAGCTTCTTTCGCAGGATTCTTCTCTCGGTGTGGTTGACCGTGGTAGCGGGAATTGCACTCGCCTTCCTGCTGACGCGCTGGCTGCCGACGACCGAGGTCGATATCGCAAACCAGGCCTTGGTACGCCTTCTGGCCGCGGATCTTCAGCAGACCATCGCACTTGGGGAAGCCTCTCCGGCTGAACGGGTGGCCAAGCGGCATGCCTTGAACTACGCCGAGATGCTGTCCATTTTTGTCATCGACCTTGAGAGCGGTGAAGACATCGAAGGCCGGAGCCTGCCGTGGTCGGTGAGGTCGGCTCTCGACCACGGCGCGGGCAACGATGATCAACTCATTCTGACGCCGTTCGAAACGCCCGGCTTCCTGGTGGTGGGCTACCAAAAGCGCTATCCAATGGCCCAGGCTCTGGGGCGCATCGGTGGCAGGCCGGTCGTGCTTCTGGCCATGCTGGCAGTCAGTGCGATGATGTCCTACTGGCTCGCGCGCTTTATCGTTCTTCCCGTTCGGCACCTGCGTGACGCGGGTCGCCGCGTCGCGGCAGGTGACCTCAGCGTGCGGGTGGCCCATACGGTCGGCGACCGCCAGGACGACATCGCCGAGCTGGCGCGCGACTTCGACACCATGACGGAACGCATCGGCGGCTTGCTCAGTACCCAGCAGCGGCTCATGCGGGATGTCTCGCACGAACTCCGATCACCGCTCGCGCGGTTGCAGGCCCTGCAGTCCGTGGCACGACAGCGGTTCACTACTGCTGATCAGATTCGCCTTCTCGATCGCATGGACACCGAGTCCGAGCGCCTGAACGAACTGATAGAGCGAATCCTGTCCTTCGCCCGCCTCGACGCACAGCAGGGTATCCGCCGTCAGTTCACGGACATCGCGGACCTGGTGCGGACGATCATCGATGATGTGCACATCGAGCTGAGCAACGAAGACATCCTGGTCCGTCAGTCCGGGCCTGATCGGCTGACCCTTGAAGTCGATGCAGGGTTGCTGCACAGCGCGATAGAGAACGTGGTCCGCAACGCGGTCCGATTCACTCGCGCCGGCTCGGTCGTCGAGGTGACCCTGTCGGAGAGCGCAGCGGGCGTTCGAGTCATCGTCGACGACGAGGGTCCGGGCGTGCCCGAGGCCGCGTTGCCGCACTTGTTCGACCCGTTCTTCCAGGTCGACGAAAGTCGACAGCACGGCGATGGGGGCAGCGGCGTCGGGCTGGCCATCGCCCGACGGGCCGTCGAGCTGCACCAAGGGGCGATACGCGCCGAGAACCGAGCCGGCGGCGGCCTGCGTGTCACGATCGAACTGCCACCCAGTGCTCGGCGCGAGACAGCCATCGGATTCACGTGAGCGACTGCGCTTGCGGACCGCCGGTTCGCGCCGCTACCGTGAAGTGCTGATGACACATTTGCGCGCTTACCTCGTGGCAAAGAGCCGCCGGAGTCTAGTAGTCACCTACTGCTTCCAAAGCCCGGTCTCCTAGGCCTCGAGCAGGTTCGAATTCTTGATCATGGCTGCGGACGAGCGTTCAGCGACCCAGAGTAGTCACTTGAGCACGCAATGCCCGAGGAAGTGGTGTCGAACGGCTCGAAATGCAGATCAGACGACACAACTGAGATCGTCGGATGGCGCTCGGTGTTGGCATATTGGGCACCTGCCGGGTTGATTGGCCAACAATCCTGCCAGATCGACTCAGATCGGTGCTTGCGCCTGGCCTCGACTCCCTATGGCGAGCACGTGGCGGTCGGGCAGTCGGCATGATTTCAGTCGTACTCTGATGATGCTTGCGGTTTGTGTTCCATACACTTCTTTACATTCGGCTTCCGTTTCCTTGCTTTTCCCCTTCTAGGCTGATCGTGGCGATGCGCAGTGCATTCGCCTGACCGCGCCGGTGTTCCGGCCGATGCGCCAATGGGATTTCGAACTAGCCAGGGGAGCGGACGATGAATCCGAATTCACGCACTTTGCTGTTTGCGTGCGCCGTGCCGGCTCTGCCTGGGCTCGCCACGCAGAGCGTCCTCGCAGGCGACAACCAGCTCCCCGCGGGATAGGGGCTCGACGATGGCCTGCTCGCCTCTCCGGGTCACCGGTCCAAGCGCGACGTTGACGCGCGTGTCCTACGCGATGGACGGAAGCGCCAGCTGCGCGGAAATGTTGAAAGGGTGCGGAGCTGGGGGGCGTGTAGCCTTCCGCACGCGAATGGAGTCCCTTCCCAGGTCGACCTGCTTCGCGCACTCGATACAGAACACTTCGAATCAATTGGGGTAAGAGCATGTCGGTGAAGGCACAGGTCGTCCTGACGGCCCTCCTTGTACTGGTGGGACATTCGTCCTGCGTGGGTGCTGCGGTGGTCCAGCACCTCGATGCGTCCAACGCAGGAAACGTCACTGTCGCGCAGGGGTCCAACACTGTTGTCCGCGTGCGGGATCTTTCCGGAAATGGCCGTGATGCTCTGGAGGGGAGAGGGGGGGTCCTGTTCCCGAGCGCATCGCGCTCACAGAGCGGGCTGCGCGGCCTCGACATGGGCGCCGACAGGAATGACTTGATCGCGTTGGATCAGGGCGCGGCAGAGAGCTTCCTGAACTTCCAGGGGGCCGCGGCAGGCAATGAGGGTTTTTCTTTCGCTGTCGCCTTCAAGGTGGACAGCCTGACCGGCTCCGACCAGTTCGTGCTCGGCACGTCCCACCTTCGCCTGCACGTGAAGGTCGGGTCGGACAATCGACTTGGCGTACGGTTGACCACGTCCACCCGTTCGCTGGGAGACTACCATGTGCGGGCAGGCGACACGGTGGTGCTCACGGTCGCCTACTCAGCGGAGAACGGGGCATACGCACTCTGGGACTCCAAGAATCAGGAAGCCGTCACGGGTAGTGTTGATCCGAATATCGATGCGCAGAATGACTCGCCCCTGCGGCTCGGTGAAGCGCGCACGACTGGGAGTTCCAGCAACTTCCTGCGCGGAATGATCGGTGAGTTTCTGCTGTACGACACGCCGCTGTCGCCGGGCGAACTGTGGCGTCTTCAGCAGGACCTGACGGAGAAGTGGACCGGCGTGAGGCCGCAGCTCACTCCGGTCGCGCCGGGCCCCGGGTTCCGCAACATCAATCGACCGGCCGGCGACATCGGTTCCGTCTACTACAGCAGTCAGTTCGTGGACAACGACCGCAAGGCCCGCACCGTGGAGATGGGCTTTCTCAACGGTTTTCTGTTCATGAACACGCGCGGCGATTCGCTTGGGAAGTTCTCAATCTGGGACGTTTCCAACGAGGCAAGCCCGGTCCGTGTCAGGAGCATCGACATCGGTGGACAGATGCACACGGGCGTCGTCTTCATTCCGGCGGATGATCCGACTGGGACGGTCTATTACTACAACAACAATTCGTTCGTGAACATGCGCGATCCGGCGAATCCGGTGACGGAGAAGCCTGCCGGATACCGGACAGGTCGCGCCGGTGCGCGTGGGCTGAGTGTTCTGCCTTACGAATTCTCCTCGGGCAATGCCGCGGTCACCATTTCCGACGCACGGTCGGGCACCGAGATCGCAAAGGTCTCGGAACATGGGTTCGCGGGTACACCCACGCCGCTGGGGAACCTCCTGCTGGTGTCCGGCTTGCGCGGTCAAGCGCGTGGCATAGCGGTCTACGACATGGCCAATCCCGCTTCACCGGAGCTACTCGACGTCATTCCTCCGGATCGAACGCTTTGGAGCGGAGAAGGCAATCCGGGCTATGAGTACTCCGTGTGGAAGCACTACTTCGTTCTGCCCAATGCGATCAACGACAGGGATGCGGGTTTCGTCAGCTTTGAAGATCCGACCTACCTGAAGATCAACGCGTTCATCCGTGGCTTGCCCGGAGCGACGCGTTACGCGCAGTACCAGGATGACTACATGTTCGTCGGACATGGCAAGTACCTGATGACGCCGCTGGATTCGGGGGGCGAGCCACAAAGGGTGGCGCTGTTCGATCGGCAGGATGCCGAGTACATGCTCCCTCTCGGCAATCTGATCGCCTCAGCGGAGAACAGTGAACAGGGCAGAGACAACGGATTTACCGTCTACGCGCACCAGGCCCCGCGCGACACCACGCCACCCCGCGTCTACTTCCATAGTCCAGCGGCAGGCGCGCGCTATCAGCATGTGAAGTCCCGGATAGGCGTGGTCATTCACGACACCTTGGACATTTCGACCGTCAACGCGTCCACCTTCAGGGTGTTCCCCAAGAATGCGGGTGGCGCGGATGTCCTCGGGACCCGCAATGTTCATGACAAGGACATCCTGACCTTTACGCCCAACGCGGATCTCCTGCCTTCGACCACCTATACGGTGAGGCTGGACGGGATCGCCGATGTGGCAGGCAACTTCATCGCGCCCTATACGTTCGACTTCACTACCTCGGGTCCCGGCGATCCCCCATCGGTCCGGATTGATGGCATCACCGCCTCGGCCTACCCGGCCGTTCCAGGGGCCTCGGTCAGCTTCAACGCCACGGCCAGCGGTGGAGCGGGCGCGCTTCAGTATCGTTGGGACTTCGGCGACGGCTCAGAGAGAACCCGCTGGAGCAGCGTCGCGTCCGTGACGCACGCGTTCGCCGATGAAGGGCACTACACGGTCAAGGTTCAGGTGCGCGACGGCTCGGGCCGCTATGCCAAGACCAGGACGGTCGTCATCACGGCGATCGACACCAGCCAGCTGGCAGCGACGAAGCCGGCGTTCAGCAGCCAGATGCACGTCGACGAGTCGGGCCGTCGCGTCTGGGTGGCGAATCCGGACAGCAACACCGTCACGGCAATCAATGCCGACACGCTGGCCAAGGTAGCCGAGTTCCCGGTCTGCAAGGATCCGCGGAGCGTAGGCCTGGATGGCTCTGGCCGACTTTGGGTGACCTGCATCGACGCTGATCGCGTCCGCCTGCTCAACGCAAGCACCGGTCAGACAATACGTGACATCGCGCTTCACCCGGGCTCAAGGCCGCACGACCTGCTGTTCGATCGGAACCGGAGCTTTGCTTTCGTCAGCCTGGAGGCAAGCGGCCAGATCGCTCGCATCGCCACGGCATCCTTCGCGGTTGATCTGGTCGAGGCTGGCCGGACGCCGACTGCGATGGCGATGCCGTCGGTGGGTTCCAAGCTGTACGTCAACGAGTTCATCTCGCCCGACCAACAAGGTCAGGTACGGCAGTTCAATCGCGGAAATAACCTGAGGCTTGATCGAACCATCGGATTGCAGAAGGACACCACGTCCGAGGAGGAAGGGGACAGCGGTCGCGGGCTTCCCAACTACCTGTCGAGCATCGTGGTCAGCCCGGACAACCGTTTTGCCTATGTGGCTTCGAAGCAGGACAACATCGATCGTGGAGAGTTCAGGAACCGCAGCGATCTGACTTTCGAAACGACATCGAGATCGATCGTATCGAAGATCGATCTCGCCACAGGCCTGGAGGTCTTTGCCGAGCGCGTCGATATCGACAACTCGTCGCAACCCTCAGCCCTGCTGTTCTCGCCCTTGGGCGACTACCTCTTCATCGCGCTTCAGGGGTCCAACGCGGTGGCCGTGTTCGACATGTTCGATGGCAACCTCGTGACCCAGCTGGAAACGGGGCTTGCGCCCCAGGCGCTGGCTTTCGATCCAGCCACCTCGCGCCTGTTCGTCAACAATCTCAATAGCCGATCGGTGACGGTGTTCGATATTGCAGACGCGCTGCGCCTGGGGTTCGGCGAGGGCATAGCCAGCACGGACGTGTCGACGGTTGCCGTGGAACTGATGAGCCCCGCCGTGCTGCGCGGAAAGCAGGTCTTCTACAACGCGGCTGACCCGCGCATGAGTCAGGACGTCTACATGAGCTGCGCACTCTGCCATCAGGACGGCGGCCATGATGGTCGAACCTGGGACTTCACCGACCGCGGGGAGGGGCTGCGCAACACCACCTCCCTGCGCGGGCGGGCCGGCATGGGCCACGGCCGTGTGCATTGGAGCGGCAACTTCAATGAGATCCAGGACTTCGAGATCGACATCCGCAGGGCATTCGGCGGCACGGGCTTTATCACCAATGCCGCTGGCAATGCGCTGGCGGTCAATGCGTCGCTTGGCAATCCGAACGGGGGTCGCAACGGTGATCTGGATGCCTTGGCAACGTATGCGGCCTCGCTGGGGCGCGATTCCATTGAGTCCAGTCCATTCAAGAATCCGGATGGCACCCTGACCGCCCAAGGCCAGTTGGGCAAGGTCTGGTTCGAGTCGCTGGCCTGTGTCGGCTGTCACAACCCGGCCTCCGACTACACCGACAGCGCGAGCGGTGTACTGCACAACGTCGGAACGATCAGGGCGTCCTCCGGAGAGCGACTGGGGCAGGCACTGACCGGGATCGACACGCCGGGCCTGCTCGGTGTCCACGCCACCGCGCCCTATTTCCATGATGGCCGTGCCGCCACCTTGGAGGCGCTCTTCGATCCCTCGGGCGACACCAACCGAAGCGGCGAGCTCAACAAGCAGCATGATCTGACCAGAACCCATGGCCTGCGGCCGGACGAGGCGGCGGCGCTGATTGCCTACCTCAAGCAACTAGACGCCAACACCGCCGCACTCGCGCGTGCGGGCTTCTTCCACAGTGGCTTCGAATCTCCGTAGTCGCCGAACAGCCAGTTTTCATGCATCTGCCGGGACGCGTCAGCGCCCCGCCAGCGGGAAGGCTACACCTATGGTGCGATCTCTTCGAAGTCCAGTCGCGATGGTCCTCCTGGCGGCCGGCATCGGGTCAGTGGGCGGGCAGGACGACCTACACGCGTTCCGCTTTTCGGTTGAGCGCGATAGCCCTGCAGGCGGGTCCTGTCTCTACATGGGCGTCATGGAGGATCGGTGGTTACCCAGCGCCGATCCCCAGAGTCCCGGAGAATGGGTTGTTGCCAGCCTGTTGGTCGGGCCGCAAGCGTGTGTATCCGAGCTCGAAGTCCAAACCCTCCGCGGCCCAGCACATGAGGTGCTGTATCAGGGCGAATTCGTAGCGCCCGGTGTGGCTGCGCGCTTTGCCGGCGAAGCCGTGGCGTCGAAGGTCGTCAGCTTCGAGACCTTCGCCGACGGGTTCGAAGCATCAGCGCAAGCGCCGGATCCGCGTCCGGGATCCATCACGATGCGAAGCGATGCCATACAAGCTCGGGCGTATTTCGATTTTCTCTACGCCTGGGACCCGGTGCTGGTTCGGATGTATGGCGAGCGCCCGCGTCTGGTCGCATTGGAAGACAATGTCCGCGTGCCGCCGAGCGGGGCGACATTCACTGCCGGGCAGGCCGGTGACGCTTTCGGCTTTCGTCTTTCCGGCGTTGCTGACTGGGATTCCGAGGCGGCGTTGTCTGCCATCGAGATCGGTGGTTTCGAGGCCTACCTGGACAGTCTTGCAGGAAGTGATCAAGGCGTGGGGCAAGACGCAGGGGTCCTGGTTGATCGCCATGCCGACTACGAAGGCGCCAACGGCCTGAAGTTGGGTTTCGGAGTCAACAGCGCCGCCTTGCAGACCGATGTGGGTGACGGCGTCAATCGCACCGACCGCGTGAGCCAGCCTGGCGAAGCCCTGGTACTGGTCATCGATACCCAGGGAGCGTTGCAGCCGCAGCCGGGTGCAAACAATCACTATGAGTTTGTCCCCGGGGACACCCCGTTCGCCAACCTGGGCCTTGCGGCGTCAACGTCTCTCGTGCTGTCGAACCTGCACTTGGAGCCTTTCAATACGTCTCCATCCGGCATCACCTGCTCCGTGGACTACTTCATCTATGACGTCAGCGAGCAGCGACTGCTTTCAGGGCGCAATGGGGAACCGGGCAGCGTGATCGGGCTGCTGCCTGCCACGTCTGAACGCATAGGCACGATTCCCGGCTCCTGGACCGTGGAGGACGGCGATATCGTGGTGCTTGCTTACAACAAGGACACGGTGGTCTTTAACAACCGCGGCGGGACCTTCAAGCACAGCTGGGGGCTGTGGAGCCTGACGCTGGATCTGGTCGAGCGCTAGCAGCATCAAGCGCCACCGTTGCGCCCCGCCTGGCGGTGGGTGGTTCAGGGTCCAATCTTCGAGCACGTGGAGGAGGTCAACCTGTGTATCTTTGCGAAGCCGGTCGGATGAGGCTGTGTCGTGAGCGGCATCCGAGCACGTCTATCCCGACTGCTCAAGGACTGCTGCGGCTGCGCCGTCCACTGGCGCGGCAGCAGCGGCTCGATCTCCCGGTCAAGCTGCGTCGGCAGCCGGCACCAGGCGGATCTGCAGGCTGCTTGACCCCAAAGCCTAGGGCAGAGAAGTGCTGAGGAACGTCTTAACCTCTCTGTGCTTGCTAGCGCTTATTGGGTGCTCGGACCCGCAGCATCTGAACGCAGGCGAGTTCAGGAGCCTGTTCGAAGCCTCCGGGAAAGACTCGGCAGTTTCTTGGTGGTACCACGGGCAGGACGATCGCTTTTACTACGTAAGCCAAAAGTATCCCTTGAAGGAAACGGCGTTTAAGGTGTCCAAGAAGGGTGTTGAAATCCGAGGCATGCCCGAATCACGTAGCAAGTATGTGGGGGAGCCGCGTGTTCTGAAGGCGAAGGATGTAGTGTTCACGAACAACGCCTTGTAGCGGATCAATCGCGCGAGCGCGAAAGGGCTGCGAGCCGCATGCCCAAGAATCGCTCGCCGCCCATCGATGTCCGCGGGCGTGACCGACTCAATCCGGCACCCGCTGATCCCAGCCAGTCAGGCCCGGAGTCCTTGTCGCGGGAAAAGCCTTGAGGCGCTGAAGGCGACGGACTGTTCAAGTGCGTGGGAGTGGGTCCGCGACTCGAAGAAGCACTACGTCCCATTGAGCCGCTGGTTCGGAGGATGCTCAAGAAACACTGGGCAATTCAACACAGCCAGCAGCACAGCCCTCGACGTACCGACAGCCAAGCGGCGCTCGCCGTCGTCGAGGCGATATCGCCGCTCAGCGGGACAAAGTGTGAGTAATCAGCCAACCAGTCCGCTGGCGGGTGGTACACACCATGGCTTGCGAGTGCTCGTACTCGATGCCGTTGAGCTGAAGCGAAATGCTGATTGGTATCGAATTGCCTGGTATGCATGGAACGGGCTCGGACTTGTTCGGATTGTACCGAGGCTGGTCCTGCATCCAGAAGTTCTGGTCATAGTCGGCAATCAACCGAGTAGGCGGCTGATTCGGCAGCGTGTAGGTGAACGAATGGATGCGTACCGATTGGATATGCGGATTGGGGCCCGCTTTGGTTCCTACGTCGCGCACGAACACCTGAAAGTACACGGATTCCGGCGTGTGGACCGTCTTGTGGACGAATGGGATGGTCGTACGCTCCTCGGGAAACCATGACGCGTAGCTTGAGATATGCAGCTCGCTCTTGCCGTCGAGCGCCACCGTGATCGGGGTGTAGTGCACTATCTCGTAGTCGACACAGCCGGTTGAGAGCAGTGCCAACGCGATCAGGCCAATCCGGGCGGGTCGGTGATGCCACGATGCCCGCGCGCGGGGAGCTAACCTGTCTACGGTGGATGGCACTGGAGCCTCCGCGAGAATGCAAGATCGCAACCAGTGGCCAATCTACTACGAATGACCCGGAGGTCCGTGTACCGCGCGGCGTTTTCGCCCCCTCGGCCTGGACGCGAAGGCCTCCTTCTGGCCGCGGGGAGCGCTGTGCGTTTGCTCGGCAGCTGTATTCGCCTGAAAGATCTGTACTCTCGCAACCGAGAAAGTTGCTGACTGTCGTGTTCTTGGGATAGGCGTCGAGGCAAGGGAGCGAGGAGCGAGGAGGGCGGGGCGCGTAACCTCGGAGCCGCAATCGCTCCCCAACTAAAGGTGGGCACGCGCGGTGATCGCGCGCCGCAGGGCCGCAGGCAGGATGGCCGAGAGTTTCTGTTGGAGCGCAAGCTCGCGCTTGCTCCACCATATGCCCGCGAAGACGATGGCAACGCCGAGCGCACCCAGGGCCAAGGTGAAGAGCAGTGCGTTGTCGAAGACCTGATAGCTCAAGTAGCCCAGATAACCCATCACGCCTAAGCCACCCAGCACCACGAACACGCGGCGCCCGAGCATGGCGCCGACGAGGATCAGGCCGACGTTGATGGCGGCGTAGATCAGTTTGCCGAGCTCCGAGTCCGAGCTCTGACTGCTAAGGCCACCCCAGAAAGTCAGTGCGCCAACCACATAGAACCAGAACGCGAAGTCGCGGCGATCGCTGCCATCACCGTCGCCGTGGTGGCGGATCTCGATGGCCAGCGCGCCGAGGATCATCACCACGCCAAAGACCATCGACACGCTGGCGCGGAGCTTCCAGCCGCTGTCACTGAACCAGCCGTCGGTGTCCTGCGCGAGAAACGCAGCGACATCCATGCTCATGTACCACAGCGTTATCGCGATTGGCATGGTGGCGAACGGCAGCCGGAAGCGCCACAACACCACCGCACCGCCCGCGAGCGTGGCGAACTCGAGCATCAGCCAGCGCCAATCGATCCAATAGTGGTAGTCGCGATAGTCGATGTCTCCCTCCCAGTAGCCGGCCAGGTGTTGCACGGCGAAGGTCACTAGCGGGATGGCGACGATCAACAGTGCGGCCATGGTGCCGGCAGCAACCGGCTGGCGGTCCACCTCGATGAAGCGTCGGGTCAAGGAGTAGGCCAGCAGCCCAACGCCCACGCCTAGCAAGAGCATGGGCCAGGCGCCAAAGGTGCTCCAGGCTGTGGTGATGAAGACCGATATCGCGCCGATCGCGATCAGACCTCCGAAATAATAGAGCAGGTGCGCCGTCTTGAAGCTGGCCGCTTCCTGCGCATCATTGTGGGGACCCGCCAGAAAACTCCACAGCGCGCCGGCCTGGGCGTCGTCGATGAGCCCTGCGGCAACCGCAGATCGCAAACGTTCCTGGCTGAGGCTTACAGGCATCGGGACGGGCTCCGGCAAAGTTGTCAGATCCTGACGCAAAAGACGTGGAAGATGAAGCCAATTCTCGGCGCTGCTTCGCCGGCGACCGACCTCCGGGGGCGTCGACCACGCCGGTTCGCATCCCTCCCGAACATTGGGGGGTCGCTTGCGGGCTTGCAGCATCCTTGGGCGCCGCGCTTACTCCTGCGGCACGGCAGCGCCATCGCGCAGCAGGGCGCGGAGTTCGTTCTTCTCGTCCTCGCTGAGGCCCTGTGCCTGCTGTTGCTGGCGCAGGTCGGCTAGGCGCTGGGCGCGGGACTGGCGGGCGAGTTGCTGCAGGCCGTCGAGGAATTCCTGGCGCCAGGCGGCTTCCTCGCCGGGAAAGTCGATCAGGGCGAGCTTGCGCAGGGCGGGCTCTTCCTCGCGGCCGGCGAAGTGTTCGAGCAGGACCGCGGCATTGGGTGCGTGGCCTTCGCGACACACCTCCAGCAGTTCCAGCAGCAGGGGCACGCCGGGCTGGCGCAGGTCGGCAAAGGCCCAAGGCGGCTCGGCTTCGCGGGCCAGCGCGGGCTGGTGCAGCAGCAAGGAGATCACCCCGCGGACCAGCGAGCGCCGCGCGCCGGAGGCGCCCTGCCGCGCGGCAGTCGGGCTCGCCGCGGGCGAGGGCGCACTGACCCGGGTGGCAAGCCCGGTCTGGCTGGCCAGCTGCTGCTGCATCAGGTCGCGGAAGGCGCCGTCGGGAATCTGCGCCAGCAGGGGGCGGCAACGTTCGGCGAGACGAGCCTTGCCGTCGAGGGTGGCAAGGTTGCTGTCGTGGCCGACTTCGTTGAAGAAGAACTCACTTAGTGGAACGGCATGTTCAAGCTGGCGCTGGAAGCCATCAGCCCCCTCGGCACGCAGCAGGGAGTCCGGGTCCTCGCCGTCGGGCAGAAACAGGAAGAACGCCTGGCGGCCGTCGCGCATCCGCGGCAGGACCGACTCCAGCGCCTTCCAGGCCGCGCCGCGGCCGGCGCGGTCGCCATCGAAGCAGAAGTACACGTCGCCGGCGTTGCGGAACAGCAGCTCGGCGTGGTCCGGCGTGGTGGCAGTGCCCAGGGTCGCGACCGCGGTGGTGATGCCGTACTGGAACAGGGCGACCACGTCCATATAGCCCTCGACCACGATCAGCCGGGGAATCTTGCTGTGTGCCTGGCGCACCTGCCACAGGCCGTACAGCTCGCGGCCCTTGTGGAACAGCGGGGTTTCCGGCGAGTTGAGGTACTTCGGCCCATCGTCCTTCTCAAGCACCCGACCGCCGAAGGCGATCACCCGGCCGCGGCGGTCGTGGATCGGGAACATCAGCCGGTCGCGGAACTTGTCATAGATCCGTCCCGCGTCGTTCCTCGACAGCAGGCCGGCCTTGTCGAGCAGGTCGAGCTGGCGGGCGTCGCTGCCGAGCGCTGACTTCAGGCCTTCCCAGCCGTCCGGGGCATAGCCGATGTCGAAGCGTTGCCGGGTCTCGGCATCGACCCCGCGGCGCTGCAGGTACTGCCGCGCGCGCGGGCTGCCGATCAGCTGCTCGCGGAAGAACTGCGCGGCCTGCTCGCAGCTCTGGTAGAGCGGCTGAAAGTCGCTTCGCTGGTGGCGCTGGTGGGTATCACGCGGCACCTCTACGCCGGCGCGCTTGGCCAGCTCTTCGACCGCGTCGAGGAACTCCAGGCGGTCGTACTCCATGAGGAACTTGATCGCGCTGCCGTGCGCGCCGCAGCCGAAGCAGTGGTAGAACTGCTTGGTCGGGCTGACCGTGAAGCTTGGGCTGCGCTCGTCGTGGAAGGGGCAGCGCGCCTGATACTCGCGACCGGCCTTCTTCAGCGGCACCCGCGCCTGGATCAGGTCGACGATGTCGGTGCGCGCCAGCAGGTCGTCGATGAATGCGTCGGGGATGCGGGCCATCCGCCTAGGATGCCACGAGCGCTGCCCCGCTTAGTCGAGGCGCTTGCTGATGCGTAGGCTGGCAAGGGTCAGGAATACCACCGAGAACAGGCCCAGGGCGACCAGTTCGGCGTGCAGCTCGGCAAGGCTTGCGCCGCGCAGCAGCAGGCCGCGGATCAGGCGCACGAAATGGGTCAGCGGCAGCAGCTCGGCCAGCAATTGTGCGGCCCGCGGCATGCCGGCATATGGGAACATGAAGCCGGACAGCAGGATCTGCGGCAGGAAGGCGAAGAAGGCCAGCTGCATGGCCTGGAACTGGCTGCGTGCAAGGGTCGAGAGAAACACCCCCAGCGCCAGGCTGGCAACGATGAAGGCCAGCGCCGCCAGATACACCTCGTGCAAGGGTGCGCGGATCGGCACGGCGAACACCCACACCCCGAGCGCCAGCACCAGACTGACCTGGACCAGGCCGATGGCGACGAAGGGCAGCACCTTGCCAAGGGTCAGCTCCCAGGGCGATACCGGGGTAGCGATCAGCATCTCCATATTCCCGTGCTCGCGTTCGCGGACCAGGGCGACGGCGGTGAAGAGGACCATGGTCATGGTCAGGATCACGCCAATCAGGGCCGGCACGGTGTTCACCGCCGCGCGGCGCTCGGGGTTGTAGAAATTGACCACCTCGACCGGCCGCACGGCCCGGGTCCAGCCGCTGACGCCGTACAGCGGATAGCTGGCCAGCTGTCGCGCCGAGGCCTGGATCACCTGATCGGACCCGTCGACCAGTACCTGCAGGGCGGGGCGATCACCGCGGGCAATGCGCGCTTCAAGGTCGCTTGGGATGACCAAGACCAGGCTGGCATCGCCGCGGCGCAGCAGGACATCGGCCTGCGCTGCACTGTAGGCGCGATGGCGGATCTCGATCACTCCGGTGGCGGCCAGCCCTGCGGCCAGCTCGCGCGAGGCGCTGCTGTTGGCCTGGTCCCACAGGGCGGCAGGGATCTGCCGCACATCCATATTGATGGCAAAGCCGAACAGCAGCAGCTGCAGGGTCGGAATGCCGACGATCATGGCAAAGCTCAGCCGGTCCCGACGCAGCTGGCGCAGCTCCTTCAGCACGATGGCGAGCAGTCGCCGCAGGTTCATTCGGGGCCCCGAAGCTTGCCGCGGGTAGCGGCGACGAAGACGTCCTCAAGGTTGGCCGGGACGCGCTTCAGGCGCGCCTCGATGCCGGCTGCGTCCAGCGCATCCTGCAGGCGGTCGCTGGCATCCTCGGCGAGCAGCACGCGTAGGCGACTGCCGATCTGCGCCACTCCCAACACCTCGTTGCGCTTGGACAGGAAGGCCTCGGCGCCTGAGGCATGTTCCACGGCCAGGTCGAGCACCGGGCCGGGCAGGGCCTCGGTGAGCTCGGCTGGGGTGCCGTCGGCGACCAGCCGGCCGCGTTCGAGGATCGCCAGCCGATGGCAGCGCTCGGCCTCGTCCATGTAGTGCGTGGAGACCAGCAAGGTAGCGCCGTCATCGGCAAGCGCAAAAAGCTGCGCCCAGAACTGCCGGCGTGATTCCGGATCAACCGCACTGGTCGGCTCATCGAGCAGTAGCAGTTCGGGGCGGTGCAGCACCGCGCCGGCCAGCGCAAGCCGCTGCTTCTGTCCGCCGGAGAGCGTTCCCGCCAGCTGCTTTCGGCGATCGGCAAAGTCGTAGCGCTCGATCAGCTCGGCGATGCGCTGCCTGGCCTTGCGTCCGGACAGCCCGTGGATGGCGGCGAGGAACTGCAGGTTCTCGGTGACGCTGAGATCCTCGTAGAGCGAGAACTTCTGGGTCATGTAGCCGATCCGGCGCTTGAGCTGCTCGGCCTGTTCGGGAATGCGCAGGCCGAGCACCTCGATCTCCCCCGCGCTTGGGAGCAACAGACCGCAAAGCATGCGCAGGGTGGTCGATTTGCCCGATCCGTTCGGCCCAAGAAAGCCGTAGATCTGCCCGCAGGGTATGTCCAGATCGATCTGGTCGACCGCGCGCAGGCTGCCGAAGTCGCGGCTCAGCCCACGCGCCTTGATCGCCAGTTCAGCGCTCATCGCGCAGAGTCGCCTGCACCGGCAGCCCCGCGGGCAGGCGGGCGGCCGCGGGATCGTCGATAAGGATTTCCGCGCGGTACACCAGCTGGCTGGCGTCGTCTCCGGACAGCGCATAGTAGGGCGTGAATGCCGGCTCGGCGGCGATTTCGCGCAAACGGCCTGATAAAGGCGTCTCGATGCCCTCGACTCGAAGATCGAAGCGGCTGTTGGCAGCCACCTGGGCGCGCAGCGAGGCCGGCACGTAGACCCGTGCATGAGGTGCAGTGCCGACCAGCAAGCTCGCCACGCTGGCACCGAGAGGTGGACGATCGCCGGCCTCAAAGGGCAGGGCGTCCACCCAGCCGTCGCGTGGTGCACGGAGTGCTAGCTCGTCGAGCTCACGTTCGCGGAGCGTGCTGGCTGCCTGGCTGGCCGCGAGGGTGGCTTCGGCCTGGGCCAGCTGCTCGGCGCGGGTGCCCTTGAGCAGTTCGCGCAGCTGGGCCTTGCCGGCGGCCTCTGCCGCGCTTGCGCGCTGCGCCGCAGCGATGACCCGGTCGCGCTCGCGCTCCGCCGCCAGTCCGCGGGCGACCAGATCCTCGATCCGCGACTGCTCGCGCAGCGCTTCCACCCGGCTGGCCTTGAGGCTTGCCAACTGGGCGCGCGCGGCGCTGAGGGTTTCCGGACGGGCGCCGTTGAGCGCCTCCTGCAAGGCTGCAGCGGCGCGTGCGACATCGGCCTGCGCTTGCGCAAGCCGTGCCTGGGCGCGCTGGGGGTCGAGTTCGGCGACCAGTTGGCCGGTGCGAACCGTATCGCCCTGGGCGACATGCACGGCGAGTAGCGGCTCCGAGGCCGGGGCGATCAGGTTGATCCGGTCCCAGGCGGTTTCGCCGAGCACGGGAGGTGGCTGCGGGTCATGGTGACAGCCGGCGAGGGCCAGGGCGAGCAGGACATGGACAGCAACTTCACTACGCATCGGGGGGCTCCAGTCCGGGGCCGATCAGGGCCAAGGTGTGGGCGAGCATCTGCTCGGTGCCGATATCGTCCGCGGCGAACACCTGGCGCCAGATCGGCGCCGCGGCGAGCGGAAACAGGCTCAGCCCAAGAAGGCTGACCACCATCAAGCGTGGATCAAGCGCCGCTGCGATGCGGCCGGCATCGCGTGCCTTGGCGAAGTGCTGGGCCAGCGCCTTGGGCAGGATGTCGGCGACCCGTCCGACCAGTAGCTCGCGCAGCGCGCCCCCTTCGCAGAGCACCTCGCGCACCCACAGTCCCGGCAGCCAGGGATGGCTTTGCCCCAACTGCAGGGCTGCGGCCAGGAAGCCCTGCACGATCGCCCTTGGGTTCTCACCGGCGGCGGTCACCGCGCCGCGCAGGCCCTCGACCGCGGGCAGGATGCGCTGCGCGATGGCCGCGGCGACCAGGCCGTCCTTGTCGCCGAAGTGGTAGTGCAGCATGGCCGGGCTCACCCCGGCGCTCTGCGCGACACGGCGCAAGGTCGTGGCGGCGATGCCGTGACGAGCGAACAGGGTCACCGCGGTATCCAGCAGGCGGTCGGCGTCGGCCGCTGCAGACTGGCGCGGGCCGGGGCGGCCGGGGCGACGAGGAGGGGCGTGCGTGCTGTCCATGGAATCAATTAATGCATGAATTAATAGCTGCGGTCAAATCAGCCCAGGACGTCCGGGGTGCTGGCCGCAACGCACGGGGTGGCGCATCAGCGTGCGGGACAGGCAAGGCCCGGCGACATCCGCGTGGCCGGTGGCAACCCTTCGGGCCGGGATTGTGCAGCCATCCAGCTGCGTTACGCGCCTTGGCTGTGGCACCACCACACCCCGCGACGCGCGCCTTACTGGCCGGCTGCACAACCTCCGGCGCGGGGCGCTGGACTTGTTCAGAGGCTTCCTGGACCGCGGTCGCCCGGTAGCGCCGGCGCTCGGCGGACCCTGCAGGCGATCAGCGCTGGTCGTCTTGGGATTCCGGCTCAAGCACCTCGTCATCGGCGGCGTCCTGCGCGTTGCTGGCGCGGCCGCCGATGCGGACGTTGTCGCCGACGCTGACGCCCGAACCGATCCGCACCCCTGCACGCCCGCGGTCCGTTTCGCGTGGCAGGAACGCGGAGGCCAGCGCGCGCAGGGTTTGCTGGTCGCCGAGCACGCTGTCGATCCGCGCCTTGCGCATCCACCAGTTGTGCCCGATGGCGAAGTCGTACAGAGAGACACCGTGGGCGGCCAGTTCGCGGCGCTCGAACTCGGTGCGTGCCTCGCCCTCCAGCGCGAAGGCGCCCTCCTCATGCACGGCGCGCAACATCGCAACCGCCGATGCGAGCGGATAGGGCGGGTCGAGGGCAAGTGGCTTGCCGTGACTGATCGAGTCGGCGGCATCGCGGCCATGCGCGGCGAGCGGCCCCAGACTGGCACGCAGATAGGCTGGGCTGTAGTGCGCGGCGAGCTCGGGGATTTCCTGCATCCGCGCAGTGAAGGTCTCGCTGACCCGCTGATAGCCGGCTTGGTCCAGGGAGAACTCGCGCAGGAGCGCCGGCTTGTCAGCTTCGCTCCCCTGGATCAGGCGGTTGTTGAGTGCGGCGAACTGCTCAAAGCCGATGCCCTCCACCGGCGCCAGGGCCGCCGCGCTGGGTTGTCCCGGGAGCTCGTCCTGCAGCGCTTGTGCCAGCGCTGATGCCCGGTCCTGGGCGATCTGCGATTCGGCCCGCGCCAGCGCAACGGCGTCTACCAGGGGCAGCCGGCCGCCTGTTGGCGCCGCGGTGGGCAGGGCTGCGATCAGCTGCTGGGCCGCCTTGTAGCGCTTCTCGCTGCGCGGATGGGTGTCGAAAATACTCGCCTTGGTGCTACCCAGTTCCCCGAAAGCGGATTGCAGGCGGAGCATGCCTTGCGGCTGGAAGTCGCCCTGCGCGAGCCACTCCACGCTGAGGCGATCAGCCTCCATCTCCTGGCTGCGATTGAACTTCAGCGCAACCAGGGTGGCGCCGACGCCGACCGCCGCTCCACCCAGAGCGCCAGCAAGCTGGCCGTGGCGTTCGCCAAGCTGGGCGCCGACCACCGCGCCGAGCAGGGTGCCGAGCAGCTTGACGCCCTGCTGCTTGCGCTGCCCCGCGCGCACGTGATCCGCCTTGTGATGAGCCAGCTCGTGACCGAGGACGGCGGCTACCGCGTCGCGATCCTTCTCGAGCAGATCCAGCAGGCCGCGGTTGACCACGACGATCCGGGTCTCGCCCACCTCGGTGGCGAACGCGTTGACGTCCTGGCTATCGGAATAGAGCAGGGTGGCCTCGACATCGGCGCGCTGGGAGAGCGCGTCGTACATCTGCTGCAGCGCCGTCGCCTGCGCCCGCAGTGCGGCATCGGGCGAGGCCTCAGCGAGCTCAGAGACCAGGAACAGCTGGCTGTCTGCCAGCGCCGGCGTGCTCGACAACAGAAGGCACACGAACCACGCGCGCATCGGCATCGTCCGCAATGGAGAAGCGCTCAGTGTAACGTTGTGTTGGGCTCGGACAAGCGGGGCGTTGCCCCGCTTGTGCTGCGCCGGGTTCAGCCGGCGAGGGCGGCCTTGACCCGTGCCGAGGCCTGGCCCATGTCGGCCTTGCCGGCGATGGCCGGCTTGAGCACGGCCATGACCTTGCCCATGTCGGCGGGACCGGCGGCGCCGCTGCTGCTGATGGCAGCGGCGATGGCGGCGTCGAGCTCGGTTTCGCTCATCTGTGCCGGCAGGTAGCCCTGAATGACGCCGATCTCGAAGCGCTCGATGGCGGCCAGGTCCTCGCGGGCGGCGGCTTCGTACTGGCTGACCGAGTCCTTGCGCTGCTTGAGCATCTTCTCCAGCACGGCCAGGACCACGGCATCGGTGATCTCGATGCGCTCGTCCACCTCGCGCTGCTTGATCGCGGCATTGATCAGCCGGATCACCCCGAGGCGTTCCTTCTCGCCGCCCTTCATGGCGGCCTTCATGTCTTCGGTCAACTGCTGGCGCAGGCTCATGGCGAGGCTCCTATGGGAAACGTGGCGACCGGCTGACCGCGGCCTGGCAAGGCCGGGCAGGTTTGCGTCGCACAAACACGAAAAGCCGGCAGCGCAAGGCGCGGCCGGCTTTTCGGGGGACAGCGGCGATCAGTAGAGGCGCTGGCGCTTGGTCACGTCGCGGGAAACGCGACGGAGGTGGCGCTTTACAGCCGCGGCGGCCTTGCGCTTGCGCTCTTGGGTCGGCTTCTCGTAATACTCGCGCTTGCGGGTTTCGGCGAGGACGCCGGCCT
The DNA here is from genome assembly GCA_964350895.1 of uncultured Lysobacter sp. Lineage (GTDB taxonomy): Bacteria > Pseudomonadota > Gammaproteobacteria > Xanthomonadales > Xanthomonadaceae > Pseudomarimonas. The sequence continues at coordinate 4,296 of CAYGMG010000037.1, read as the reverse complement.
TCTCGCAGGTGCGCTTGAAGCGACGCAGGGCAAACTCAAAAGGCTCGTTTTCGCGGACTTTAACGCTGGGCATGGTGTCTCCGGGATTGATCGCTGATGTCCCCGGGTTGCGGGGAGCCGCGTATGATAACGGCCCCGATTCACCTTCGCAAGGCGGAAACCCAGCCCCGTGGCCGTTCTCGGCATCGAAACCTCCTGCGATGAGACCGGCGTTGCGCTCTACGACGCGCAGCGCGGCCTGCTGGCGCACCGTTTGCACACCCAGATCGCCCTGCACGCCGAGTATGGTGGGGTGGTCCCGGAACTGGCCAGCCGCGACCACGTGCGCCGGCTCTGGCCGCTGGTTGATCAGTGCCTGGCCGATGCAGGACTCGCGCGGCAGGCGATCTCCGGGGTGGCTTACACCGCAGGTCCGGGACTGGTCGGCGCGCTGCTGGTTGGCGCTGCGGCCGGTAGGGCGCTGGCCTTTGCTCTGGATGTGCCGGCGATCGGCGTGCACCACATGGAAGGCCATCTGCTGGCGCCGCTGCTGGAGGACGACCCGCCGGCGCCGCCGTTCGTTGCCCTGCTGGTTTCCGGCGGCCACACCCAGCTGATGCAGGTCGAGGCCGTGGGCCGCTACCGGCTGCTCGGACAGACGCTCGATGACGCTGCCGGCGAGGCCTTCGACAAGACCGCCAAGCTGATGGGCCTGCCGTACCCGGGCGGCCCGGCGCTGGCGCGGATCGCCGGGCAGGGAATTGCCGGGCGTTTCCGCTTCTCGCGGCCGATGACCGATCGTCCGGGTCTCGACTTCAGCTTCTCCGGACTGAAGACCCAGGTCCTGTTGGCCTGGCAGGACAGCGACCAGAGCGAGCAGACCCGCTGCGATATCGCCCTCGGTTTCCAGGACGCCGTGGTCGAGACCCTGGCGATCAAATGCGAGCGGGCGATGCGCGAGACCGGGGCGCCGACCCTGGTGGTTGCCGGCGGGGTGGGCGCCAATCTCGCCCTGCGCGATCGGCTGCAGGCATTCGCGCGTCGGCACAGCTTGCGGGTGTGTTTCCCGCGCCCCGACTTCTGCACCGACAACGGGGCGATGATCGCCTTTGCCGGCGCCCTGCGGCTGGCCGCGGGGCAGCATGAGGGAACGGCCGTCTCGGTACATCCACGCTGGGATATGGCAGGCTTGCAGCCGCTTTCCTGAGCCGGATACTGCAAGCGGATGGACAAGGTTTTCATCGAGGGGCTGGAGATCGAAGCCCTGATCGGCATCTACGACTGGGAGCGGCGGATCCGCCAGCCGCTGCGCTTCGACGTCGAGATGGCCTTCGACAACCGTGTGCCGGCGGCCAGTGACCAGATCAGCGACACCCTGGACTACAAGGCGGTCAGCAAGCGCTTGATCGCCTATGTGTCGGCGTCGAGCTTTGGCCTGGTCGAAACCCTGGCCGAGCGCTGCGCCGAGATCATCCTGTCCGAGTTCGATGTTGCCCACGTAAAGCTCAAGCTGAGCAAGCCCGGCGCGGTGCGCGGGGCGATTGCGGTCGGGGTGATGATCGAGCGCGGACGCAAGCAATAAGGAATCCTGATGCTGGAATCACTGCAGGCCTTCTGGCACAACACCGAGTATCCCTGGATCAGGACCCTGATCGGTCTGTCCCTGCTTCTGCTGGCGGCGTGGCTGGCCGATTTCGTCACCCGACGCATCCTGCTGCGCGTGCTTAGCCGGCTGGTGCGCGCCAGCCAGGCGACCTGGGACGATGCCCTGCTCGACCGCGGGGTGATCCGGCGCATGGCCCACGTGGTGCCAGCTCTGGTGATCTATCTCGGCATCGGCGCCGTGCCCGAGGTGATCGACGAAATCGTCCGGGTCACCCGCAACGTGGCCCTGGCCTACATGGTGCTGACCTTGGCCCTGGCACTGGCCAACCTGCTCGGCACGATCAACCAGCTCTACGAACAGCGCAGCCCGGATCGCGCACGGGCCCGGCCGATCAAGGGCTATGTGCAGGTCGCCCAGCTGGTGATCTACCTGCTCAGCGCGATCATCATGGTGGCGGTGCTGATCGAGCGCTCGCCCCTGCTCCTGCTGTCCGGCCTTGGCGCGCTGACTGCGGTGCTGCTGCTGGTGTTCCGCGACACTTTGCTGTCCCTGGTCGCCGGCATCCAGATCTCCAGCCACGACATGCTGCGGGTCGGCGACTGGATCCAGATGCCGTCGCTGGGCGCCGATGGCGATGTGGTCGACATCGCCCTGCACACGGTCAAGGTGCAGAACTTCGACAAGACCATCACCAGCATCCCGACCTACCGGCTGATCAGCGAGAGCTTCAAGAACTGGCGCGGGATGAGTGAGTCCGGTGGGCGGCGCATCAAGCGCGCCCTGCTGCTCGACCAGCACTCGGCGCGTTTCCTGCGCGAGGACGAGATCGGCCGGCTTGGGCGCTTCGCCCTGATCCGCGACTACCTGGAGCACAAGCGAGGCGAGATCCGGCGCTGGAACGAGCAGTTGCGCGAGGACGGCGTGGAGGCAGTCAACACCCGGCGGCTGACCAATCTCGGCACCTTTCGCGCCTACTGCGAGGCCTATGTCCGCCACCACCCGAAGATCCACCAGAACATGACGGTGATGGTCCGCCAGCTGGCGCCGACGCCAACCGGCCTGCCGCTCGAGCTGTACTGCTTCACCAACACCACCGCCTGGGCCGAGTACGAGACGATCCAGGCGGATATCTTCGACCACTTGCTGTCGATCCTTTCCGAGTTTGATCTGCAGCTGTTCCAGGAGCCGGGCTCGGCCGACCTGCGGCGCGCTTTCGGCAAGGCCAAGTAGTGGCGACGGCCCTGCTCAGCCTTGGCTCCAATATGCAGCCCGAGCGCCACCTCGATGCCGCGGTCGCGGCACTCCGCGAGCGCTTCGGTGCGCTGCAGGTGTCCGCCTACCTGCGCACGCCGGCCGTCGGTTTCGAGGGCGAGGACTTCCTCAACGCGGCTGCGCAGATCGATACCGATCTGTCGCCCGAGGCGCTCAACGACTGGCTGCATGCGCTGGAAGACGCCCATGGCCGGCGTCGCGACGTGCCGCGTTTTTCCTCACGCACGCTGGATATCGACATCGTCTTCTATGACGACCTGGTGATGCAGGGGCCGGGCAACCTGCAGCTGCCGCGCCCGGAGCTGCAGCATGCCTTCGTGCTCGCACCGCTGGCCGAGATCGCCCCCGACTTCGTCGACCCGCTCAGCGGATTGACGCTTCGCGCGCTGTGGCGGGCGCATCCCGATTTCGCCAGTCACGGCGGGCGGCAGGTAGCGTCGCAGTAGCTGCGGCAGGGGCGAGGCTTCACCGCCGCGACTCGGTGCAGGGCGTCGCGCGGCGCTATGATTCGCGCATCGCTCAGGGGAGTCCACGCCATGTTCGCCACTTTTTCCCGCAGCTGGTCGCTGATCAAGGCCAGCGCCGCGGTGCTGCGCTCGGACAGCGAACTGCTGGTGTTCCCGCTGATCAGCGCGGTCGCGACCCTGCTGGTCGCGGCCAGCTTCATCCTGCCGCTCGGCCTGCTTGGCGGTGGCGATGCCTTTTCCGAGGTCAGCGAGGAGGGCTTTGACCTGGCCATGGCGGCCTGGGCGTTTGCCTTCTACCTTTGCCAGTACTTCGTGATCTTCTTCTTCAATTCGGCCCTGGTCGGTGCGGCCCTGATTCGGCTCAAGGGCGGCGATCCCACCGTTTCCGACGGTTTCCGCATTGCCTTCTCCAAGATCGGCGCAATCTTCGGCTATGCGCTGATCGCGGCGACTGTCGGCCTGCTGCTGCGCGCATTGCAGCAGCGCGCCGGCTGGATTGGCCGCTGGGTGGCGGGCCTGCTGGGCGTGGCCTGGACCGTGGCCAGTTTTCTCGTGGTGCCGGTGCTGGTGGCGCAGAACGTCGGGCCGATCGACGCGGTCAAGCAAAGCGCGCAGATGCTGCGCAAGACCTGGGGCGAGAATCTGGTCGGCAACGGCGGCATCGGCCTCGTAGGCGGGCTGCTGGTGTTCGCGGTGCTGGTCCTGGGCATCGGTCTTGCGGTGTTTGCCGGCGTGCAGCAGATGCCGACCCTGGCCATCGGGATCGGCGTGCTGACGGTGATCGTGGTCCTGCTGCTTGGCCTTGTTCAGGCCGCATTGAGCGGCATCTACTCGGCTGCCCTCTACCGCTTCGCCAGCGAAGGCACTGCGCCCGAGGGGTTTGGCGAGGGTCAGCTGGAGGCGGCGTTCCGCCACAAGCGCTAGTGTCCTGTTCCGGAAGTATGTTGTTGAAGTCGCGACGCGGATGCGTCG
>CAYGMG010000036.1:0-30319 GCA_964350895.1 uncultured Lysobacter sp. | reverse complement strand
GTGGTGGTGGTGGCGGCGGCGGAAGCGCACAGACCTACACCAACAGCGCCAACTACACGATCCGCGACAACCGCACCGTGGACTCGCCGCTGAGCATCTCCGGCCGCAGCGGCAATGCGCCGTCCTCGACCCCGGTCGCGGTGCGCATCATCCACACCTACATCGGCGACCTCCGGGTCCAGCTGGTGGCGCCGGATGGCAGCACCTACACCCTGCACAACCGCACCGGCGGCAGCGCCGACAACATCATCGGCACCTACAACGTGAACCTGTCCAGCGAAGCCATCAACGGCACCTGGCGCCTGCGCGTCAGCGATCTGGCTGGCGGCGACACCGGCTACATCGACAGCTGGTCGATCACCTTCTGATCGCCCGCTGAGCCAATCGCTTCACCCGAGCCCCGGCCCTGCGCCGGGGTTCGTCATTCTGCGCACCGCGTCGCGCCGCCGCCCGCGCTACCGATCGTCTATGCTCTGCACCCGCCTGCACCGCGCTCTGCTCGCAGGTCCCTTGCTGAACGGAGCACTAGGCTTGGTTGCCAGCGCCGGCGCAGCATCAGCTGCCCACAATCGCCTGCTCGGAGTGGATGCCCTGCGTGGGGTCGCCGCACTGTCCGTGCTGCTGTTCCACTACACCACCCGTTTCGAGGAGAAGCACGGCCACGCCGGCGACCTGCCCTGGTCGTTCGAGAACGGCTTCCTCGGCGTGAACCTGTTCTTCGCGATCAGCGGTTTCGTGATCTTCATGACTCTCGACCGGGTGCGCGCGCCACGCGATTTCGTGGTCTCCAGATTCTCGCGGCTGTTCCCGGCGTTCTGGGCGGCAATCGCGCTGACCTGGAGCATCGAATGGTGGGCAGCGCCGATGGCCGAGCCGCTGCCTGCCGCCACCGCCTTGCTCAACGGAGCGATGCTGCACGGTTACTTCGGCGTGCCGTCGGTCGACGGCGTCTACTGGACCCTGCAGGTAGAGCTGTTCTTCTACCTTGGCATGTTCCTGCTCTGGCTGGGCGGCGCGCTGCGTCGTCCGTTCTGGCCGATCGCGATCTGGCTGCTGGCCAGCTGGGCCGCCTGGCTGGCTCCCCTGCTCGGACGCGGCGTGCCCTACGCGCTCAGCGAGGCGCTGCTGCTCACCCACTTTCCCTACTTTGCGCTGGGCATCGCGGTGTACCTCGGGCTGGGCCGCGCGCAGCGGGAGCCGCGCCAGGCCCTGCTGCTCGGCGCGCTGGCAGTGGCTTCGGTGGGCCTGGCCGATGGCGCATGGCGAATGCTCTGGGCCCTTGGTTTCACGGCCGCGCTGATCGCCGGCCTGCTGCTCGGCAGCCGGCGCCCGCATTGGCTGGCGCCGTTCGCCTGGCTGGGGGCGATCTCCTATCCGCTGTACCTGCTGCACCAGGACATCGGCTATGTCGCCTTGCAGTGGCTGCAGGGTGCCGGGATCGGCGTGTGGCCCAGCCTGCTGCTGACCGCGGCATTGGTCATGGCGCTGGCCGCCCTGGTGCACTACGCGGTGGAGGACCCCGCGATGCGCTGGCTGCGTCGGCGGCTGCGGCCCGCCGCGAACGCCCGCCCGGCCCCCGTCCGGCGCTGGCTGTTCGGTACGGCCGGGCTTGCCTGCGGGCTGGTGCTCGCTGGGGTCATCGTCCCCCGGCTTCTTGGCTGAGCGAAGCGCCCGGCTACTGCACCTGGATCAGGATGCGTGCCCAGGCTGACCATGCGCCCTGCTCGTCAGCGACCCGCCAGCGCAATCGATCGGCGCCGCGGAATCCGTTGCTGTAGTCGAGATCCACGGTGAAAGGATCGCGGGCGTTCTGCACCGCGGCCACGCCGTCGAAGTTCGCCCGGTCCAGCTGCAGTGTCGACCAATCAACAATGCCCTCCAGATCGCGGGCGCTTGCCGAGAGGTTGGCCTGGGTAAACGGCGACCCACCAGGAACCGACTGTGACTTGTCGCTGACTTCCGGCGGCGTATTGCCGCTGCCAAGAGCACGGTAGCGGCGTTCGATGCTGGCCGGGGCGCCGTCCGCGCCGCGCACCTCGGCACGCATCGAGCGGAACCCCATCGCCGGAGTGAACAGAAAGCTGCTCCCGACGTGCCGTTGAGTGTCGCCCTCGTCGAACCAGCTGACCTCAGCGCTGATATCGCCGCGGGACTCGTCCAACGCCTCGGCGGTGAAACGCACTGCCTGTCCGGCAGGGAAGGCGGCGTTCTCTGCCGGCTCGCTGACCGACAGCTGGACGGCTGCGGCGTCCAGCGGACGGTAGAAGCGGGTGACCGCGATATCGACCGCCTGCTTGAGCTGGCTGCGCTCGCTGGCACTCAGCTGGGCGGCCGCCTGGTCCGAGATGCTGCTGACCCCGGCTACGCTCTGCGCAGTCAAGAAGCGGGTGTAAACCAGGGCGTTGAGGTACTCGCCCACCGCGCTCTGGTGGGTGTTGTCCGAGCGCAGTTTGGCGTGCAGGCTGGCCGAGGTCAGCCGCACCTGTTCCCAAGCGCGGCCAACCTGTACCGCAAAGGCGTTCGGCTGCGCATCGGCGGCACCTTCCACAGCGAGCGCGGCACCAGGGTGCTGCGGCGAACCCGGGTCGCTCAGGTAGGGCCACATGCCCTCGTAGAGCAGGGTCGAGCCCGCTGCCGTCGCCGCATCGTGCAGCGGCTGTACCGCCTGCGCGAAAGCCGCGGCGGAGGAAAAGCCCTGGTAGTAGCCCTGCAGGTTCACCAGGTCGAACGCTGGATTGCCCAGCGCGGCCATCGTCGCCGGGGTGCCGGCATGGGTGCTGAACTCCGCGCCGCCCGGCGTGATCGCAACGAAACTCAGGGTGATGTCGAACTCGGCGAGCATCGGTGCCAGCCGCGCCGGCAGCGGACCTTGGGAATAGTCGTCGAAGTCGGGCGGTGTATTGGTGAGCGAATTGCCCAGCCACAAGCTGTGGATCTGGCTTCCCGCCGGCAACCCGGCGCGGGCTTCGAAACCGTCGGCGAAGAATGCCTGGGCACCGCTGGCAAGACCCAGCAAGCCGAGCAGCAGGCGTCGCGCCCACTGCGCCGCCGGCGGCCGCTGCAGCGGTTTACCATCGGCGCTCTGCCGCTGCGCCCGGTCCGTCCACCTTGACCCCCAGAGTTTCATTGCATCGCCTCGATTCGCTGGAGCCGCCGCTGTTGCAGGGCGTACTCGACTGGCTGGAACCGGCAGAGCGCACGCGCGCGCTGCGCTTTGCCGGCGAACATCTGACCCGACGCTTCCTCGCCGCCCAGCTGCATCTGCGCCGGCATCTGGCAGCGCGCCTCGACCTGCCCGCCGAGCGCCTTGTCCTGCTCCGCGACAGCGACGGTAAACCGTATCTCGAAGGCAGTACCGGGCTGCATTTCAACCTTAGCCACTCGGGCGAGTGGGCCCTGGTTGCCTCGGCGGGCGAGCCGCTCGGCGTCGACATCGAGGCGCGCATCAGCGCGCCTCGGCATGCGCTGGCCGAGCAGATCCTCGACCCGGACAGCCTGAAGGCATGGCGCAACCGGCCCGCCGAAGCGGATAGCCTGCTGACCCAGGCCTGGTGCGCGCGCGAAGCGGTGCTGAAGTTCGACGGACGGGGGCTCAGGATAGAACCGCGATCGTTGCGGCTGGGTCTCGACCTGCCCTGCTGGGCGAGCTGGGACGACGGCCGGCTGCGCGCCCACGTCCAGGCCCTGCCGGCGCCGGAGGGCTACCACGCCTGTCTGGCCAGCGCGCGGGCGCTGCAGCTGAGCTTTGACGAAGTGGGCTGAGTGCTGCATGCGCGCCTGCCGACTGCCCTTGTCAGGGCAGCAGATTCTCCGGCAGCACCACCATGTAGGCATCGATATCAGAGCAGGGATTGCCGCCCCAGTTCGAACTGAACAGGATGCGCCGGAAGTCCCGGCTGACCGAGGCGTGGGGTTCGGTGAAATAGGGTGTGTCACCGCTGCCACAGTACTCGCTGTGGTGGTGGGCGATATTGACGATCCGCGGCGAAGTGGCCAGCTCGACCGCGAACACCCGGCGGTGCAGCCACTTCTCCGGCCCACCGTAGTTGTTGTAGGTGGAAATCAGCGCCCAGCCGGGCCGGGCGAAGGATTTTCCAGACACGTGGTAGGCCGTCGCCGTCCCCTGCACATAGGTCGGCAGCAGGGCGGTTCGCGCGCCACTGTCCAGGTTGATCATGACCAGGTCGCCGCTGTTGCTCTGGTAGTCAACGAAGACAAAGGCGTCCTGGCCGTTGGGCAGAAGCGCAAGGTCGGAATGCTCGGAGTTGCCGTGCAGCAGTCGCGACTGGCTGAAGTCGGTATTCCAGGCGACCACGTTGAAGTCCGAAGTTGGCGTGTTGGGGTACTCCTCGCCCGAGATCACGCACCAGCGGCCTGACGCCGACATGCTGACGTGGTCCGGCTTCTGGCTCAGGGCATGCGTGCCGAGCACGTTGCCGGTCTGCAGGTCGAAGGTGAATGCGCCGCGGATCTGAAAGCCGTCGGTCTCGGCCTGGAAACACCAGTAGCGTCCATCGGCCGAAGGACTGCCTTCGGACTTGGTCCAGACCCGCGCCACATCGCCCCACGGCAGCTTGCCGGTGAAGTTCGCTGCGGTGCTGCTCTGATTGCTCTCGACGTCAAGCAGGTACAGGCGCATGCCGCCATTGATCGGCACGTAATACAGCAGGCGCGGATCGCTCGGGTGCCACTGCGGCTCAGCATCACCCGCGGGACCGTCGAGCACTCTCAGATGGGCGAGGGTCTGGGCGTCATACAGATGCCAGGCACCGTCCAGCGCGTAGGTGATGAAGCGGCTGTTGTCGGCGTTGAAGGCCTGCCGGCGTGAGTAATCGTTGCGCGAGAACCCCGCCGGCGGCTCGCTGGCATGGCTGGTTGCGCGAACCACGCAGGTGCCGAAAGCCGGATCGCTGAACGCCGCGCCCTTGGCTGGACGTGGCGTAGTCGGCGAAAGCGCAACGGCCTGCCCGGTCACCGCGGTGAAGCCGTCGCTGTAAGCCCCGGCACAGATGCCGCCTTCAGCGTTCTCGAAGCCGGAAGCAAACATCCCCTGGGCGCCGGCGACACAGCTGAAGGCGCACAGCAGCGGCAGGCGCAGCGTGCGCCATACCGAGCGTGCCGGACGCCGCGCGCCGGAGACCGACCGGGTCGTTCCCATCATGCCGTTTCGCCTTGCCGGAGAGAGTCGTCCAAAGTATAGGTGTTGGGTGCGCGGGCCTTCTGCGGGGCGGCAGCGAAACGGCGGATTGCCGCTCGCGGCTTCAGCTTCCAGCAGGTCGGCGAGGATGTCCCGGCGCTGAAAGCAGGCTGGCGATCATGTCCAGCGGGTCGGGTGCGGCTGGCACGCGGCGGATGCGCCAGGGGTCGGTTCCGCGTCGGTGCATGCCGGCCTGCGTGGTGCATGCCAGCCGGTAGCTTGCCGCCACCGCAGCGCGGACCCGCTCATCGTTGTCGCCGTTGGGAAAGCAGAAGGTATCGATCGAGACGCCGGTTTCCTGCTCCAGGCGCTGCCGCGAACCTGCGACCTCGGCCGCCAGATCGGCATCGGAGAGGCCGCTGGTAAGGATCGGATGGCGCTGCGTGTGCGAGCCGTACTCGACACAGGTCGGTCGCGCCCTGACCTGCTCGGCGCCGGCGAGCCGGAACTCGCGATCAAACCAGCTGGCAACCGCCAGGCCGGAGTCGGCAAAGCGCGCCTCGACCGAGGCGATCAGCGCCTGCAGCTCGGCGTTCGGGAGACGCTTGCAGCGCTCTACCTCGCGCCGCGCCGCGCGCCAGCGGCGACTGTAAAGACCCAGGCCCTGCGGGTCCGCGGGCAGGGCCGGGAAACCTTGCGGCCGCGCCGCATCGGGCAGCGCGTAGAGGTGATGGCAGAGCCGGTGGTTCCAGAGATACTGCAGGCCGTCGAAGATCCCGGAAACGATGAAGAAGGTGGCCTTGAGGCCATGCTTTTCGAGCAGCGGGACGGCCTGCTCGAAGTTGTTGCGCATCCCGTCATCGAACGTCAGAACGATCGCCGGGCGCTCCCCGGCGGCAGCGTCGACCTCGGAGAAGAACCGGGATTCGAAGTGGCGGGCGTAGAAGCCCAGGTGCTCGTCGAGCTGCGCGGCGTCGAGCGCGCGCGAGGAGATGCCGTGGTACATCACCACCGGCACGTCTCCGGCGAGCACCCTTCGGCGCAGCAGCTGCGCGGCAAGTCCGCTGCCGACCAGGCCACGCTTCACCCAACGCTTGACCAGGGTCATGCTCGACATGCTGCCCCGCCCCCCTTCACTGGCCGTTCCGCCGAAGCGCTGTTCGCGACTCTAGCCGAGCCGCCCGGCGGCTCCAAGCCCGGCCCGCTCATCCCGACCAAAGTCAGCCCGGCCACGCTCAGGCTGCCCTGCCACGCAGTCGCGCGACAAGCTTTGGCAACAGCATGCGGACGCTGCCACGCAATGCAGGATCAAGGCCTCCGACGATGGCGCAGAACAGGCTCACCGAGATCAGGGTGTGCAGGGGCAGATCCAGCCACGGGGAGCCGCTGCGCAAGGAGACACTGACCAGGTCACTGACCACGAAGGCGATGCCGCTGACCACGAAGGTGCGCCAGGGAAAGTCAACACGCAATTCCTGCCGCCCCAGCCACATCGCCAGCGCCAGCAGCACGGCGAAGGCGACCAGGGTGGCGATCGCCGCGCCGACCAGGCCAAAGCCCGGTACCAGCAGCACGTTGAGCAGCAGGTTGAGGGCCGCCGCCGCCCCGACCAGGGCGAACATGGTCCGCGAACGCTTGCGCAAGAACAGACCCGCGGCGGCGACGCCGACATAGCTCTCAAGGGCCAGGCCAAACATGACCCACGGCACGATGACCGTGCCGGCAACGTATTTCTCCGAGGCCAGCAGGGTAATCAGGGGCTCGGCATTGACCGAGACCACCGTGGCCACCAGCATGGCGAAAGCCAGGTAGCCGCGTGAGTAGGCGCTGAGAAAAGCCTCGGTCGCCTCGCGGCCCTGCTCCTCCCAGATTCGCATGTACATCGGCCCCACCGCGCTGCCCACTGCGACGAGGCTGGCCAGCTTGGCGTACTCGCACAGGTTGTAGGAGGCGGAGTAGATGCCCACCTGCGAGGCGCCGAGCAGGATCTGGATCACGTAGCGGTCGCCGACCGCGAGCAGGGACCAGGCCAGTTCCACGCCCACCATCGGCAGGCCGAAGGCGAGCATCGCCCGCAGCAAGGGGACCGAGAAGCGCTTGGGATCGAAGGCGGTGGCGCGCGAAACCATGCGCAGCAGCCAGATCAGGACCAGAGCCTCGGCCAACATCGTGGCCAGGAAGAAATGCTTCGCGTCGGCTACCAGCCACCACAGCGAACCGATCACCAGCACCAGGCTGAGATAGCGCTTGGCGATGGCGTAGATCGAGATCAGGCCGCTGCGCTCCTGCGCATACAGCAGGTTGTGCAGGGCGCTTTCGGTGACCCGCAGCCAGACCAGAACCACGGTCAGCAGCAGCAGAGCCTTGAGCTCGCTGGAGTTGAGCCAGTCCGCAGGCAGCAGCGCAACCACCAGGGCCCAGAGCATGGCGGCGAGCGCACCCATGGCGGTCATGCCGACCAGCTGGGTGGTCGCAAGGGTGACGCCGCCGTACTCCGGATCCAGCCGTCGCGACTCATGGTAGAAGCGCACCGTCGCTTTCTGCATGCCCAGCTTCCCAAGGGCCACGATCAGGCCGAGGGTCGCGGTGACCGTGCTCATCATTCCGTAGTCAGCAGTGCTCAGCAGCCGGGTCAGAATCGGGAACGACACCAGACTGGCAAGGATCACCAGCCCATTGCTCAGGGCATAGCGCGAGGCATGCTTGATCAGACCGGTCATTCAGCCAGGTCTCGCCATGGGCTCCGGCGCGAGCTCTGCCTCGGCGGCTTGCTGCGCTCGCCAGGCATCTTCGGCACGCAGCTGCGTGTAGCGTTCGATGATCGCCGCCAGCGCCCACATCGCGCACATCACCGAGCCCTCGGAGAACGGACTGCCGTAGATGTTGCCGAGCATCATACCGATCACCGCGATGCTGAAGCCGTAGGTCAGCGCGCGCGATTCCGCGTCCTGCGCCTTGCTTGCCGCCCAGCGGCCCAGCCGCCACATTGCCAGCACCAGCCAGAGCAGGGCCAGCACACCGAGGGGTCCTGCTTCGGCCAGGGTCAGCACGTAGTAGTTGTGCGCATCCTTTCCCGAATAGATCGAGAACTGGCCGATCTCCTGTTTGAACCGGTTGAGCCCGATGCCCGCGGGGTTCTCCTCCCACATTGCCACCGCACCCTTCCACAGCTCCCAGCGGCTCTCGGTGCTTTCGTCATAGCGCTCCTCGCCGTTGGCGCTCTGCTGCTGGGTTTCCTCGACGCGCTCGAAGGCGCCCTGGGGCAGAAACGGAAAGACCGCAACCAGGAACAGGCCGGCCAGCACGGTGGTGCCGAATCCGCGCTTCCAGACCAGCAGAACGAGCACCAGCAGGCCGATGAAGTAGGACTGCCGGGAGTAGGTAACCAGGATGCCGCCGACCAGGACCAGGGTGCCCAGCGCGCCGAGCAGGCGCCAGCTGGGCCGGCCGCGAAAAAACAGCATCAGGGCGACGAACATCGGCAACAAGGTGGCGTAGAACACGCCAGCGCGGTTGGCGGTGCGGTAGTCGGGACCAAACGGACCCGAGGCGCGGTGGGTCTCCGAGTAGCCGCCGAGCCCATAGGCGCGCGCCTCGGACCAGGCCTCGAGCCCGGCGATCAGGGCGATCACCAGGATGCCCAGGATCAGCCGGCGCGCGCTCTTCAGGTCGTCGACCGCGTAGTAGAAGAGAAAGTAGTACAGCGGATAGAAGATCAGCGTCTTCAGATAAGTCAGGTCGGCCATCAGCTCGCCCGGCCGGGTGACGATGGCGATCACCGTGGCCAGGGCCATGCTCGCGAAGTACAGACGCAATGGCCCGCCCAGGCGGCTTGGCGAGCGCGGCGCCGAGTCACCGCGCAGCAGGACCAGGCCGAGCACCCCGGCAAACAGCAGGTTGGCGGCATTGACCCCGGGAATCCCCAGATCCGACGGCAGATGGATCTGGTTGATGGTGTACAGAACCAACATGACGAGCAGGACGTTGAGCATCAGCCCTGTCCGGCGGAATCGATGAACTGCTTGGCCCAGAGTTCCAGACAGAGCAGCTGCCAGAGACTCTCGGCGTGGTTCTCGGCGCCGCCCCGATGCCGCGCCAGCAGGTCGTCGGCGGCGGCCGGGCGCACCCAACCGCGCTCGCGGAAGCTGCGTGAGGCAAACAGGTCAGCGGCCATCACTCCGAGCGTGTCGCGAAACCACTCGTCGAGCGGGATGCCGAAGCCCTGCTTGGGCTTGTCGAGGACCTCACCGGGCAGCCAGCGCCGCGCCACCTGACGCAGAAGATGCTTGCCGCGCCCACCACGCACGCGCATCGACACCGGCAGGCGCAGGGCGAACTCGACCACCCGATGGTCGAGCAAGGGCGCCCTGCCCTCGATCGAGGCTGCCATGCTCATCCGGTCCAGCTTGACCAGGATGTCGTCGCACAGATAGCTGTGCAGATCGACCTCGACGATGCGGTCGAGCAGCGGGCGTCGATCATCCCGATGGAACAGATGGTGCAGGCCGGCATAGCCTTCCGCACCGGCCTCGCCGAGCAGGGCCATCGACTGCTCCGGGCGAGAGAGAGCGACGCCGCTGAGATAGCGGTCAGCCAAAGGCAGGCCAAGACGTTCGCCGATCCGCCGCAGACGAAACCCGGCGCGTCCGGGAATCAGGCTTCCGGCCGCCTTGAGCCCCAGCGCCGCCGGCCCGCGCAGGGCGCCCAGCCGCTCCAGCGCGAGCAGCTTCAGATAGCGCTCGTAGCCAGCGAAGGCTTCGTCGCCGCCATCGCCTGAGAGCACCATCTTGACCTCGGCTGCGGCCAGTTCGGAGACCAGGTAGGTGGGCAGGGCCGAGGAGTCGGCAAAGGGTTCGTCGAGATGCCACACCAAACGTTCCACCAAGGCGGTGGCGTCCGGCTCGACGACCAGCTCGTGATGCTCGGTGCCCAGATGCTCGGCGACCCGCCGGGCGTCCGAGAGCTCGCTGTAGCGCGCTTCGCGGAAACCGATGGAGAAGGTCTTGACCGGCTGGCTCATGCAGCGCGCCATCAGCGCGACTACCACGCTGGAGTCCAGCCCACCGCTGAGGAAGGCACCGAACGGCACATCGGCAACCAGCCGGTCGGAGACCGCCTGCTGCAGCAGATCGGCGAGCTGCGCCTCGGCTTCGGCTTCGCTGCCGGTAAACCCGGGGATGGAATCTGGCCGCCAGTAGCGCTGCTCGCGGTAGCCCGCGGCGTCGAACTCCGCGAAGTGCCCCGGCGCCAGCTTGCGCACGCCGCGGAACACGCAGCGCGGCGTCGGCACGTAGCCAAAGGCAAGGTAGGCCGGCAGCACGCCAAGGTCGACCTCACGGGCAAAGCCAGGCAAGGCCAGCAGCGATTTCAGCTCGCTGGCGAAGGCCAGCTGGCCGGCGTGCTCGCGGACGAACAGGGGCTTCTTGCCCAGCCGGTCGCGGGCCAGCAGCAGGCGTTGCTCGCGTGAGTCCCAGATAGCGAAGGCGAACATGCCTTCCAGCCGCGCCACCGCGCCCCTACCCCACTGCAGGTAGGCCGCCAGGATCACCTCGCTGTCCGAGTCGCTGCGCAGCCGATGACCCAGCGCCTCCAGCTCCGCGCGCAGGCGGCGGAAATTGTAGATTTCGCCATTGAAGACCAGCACGACGCGGCGGTCTTCGGAGTACATCGGCTGGTGGCCGCCGGCGAGATCGATGATGGCCAGTCGCCGCATGCCGAGCATGGCCTGCGGCTCGCGATGCAGCCCGCCATCATCCGGGCCGCGATGCAGGATGGCGTGGTTCATCGCCTCGCCGACCTCGGCCGATGGGACCTCGGCGCCTCCTGCGCTGACCACACCGATGATGCCGCACATCTCAGCGTGCCCCGCTGGTCGCGGCGCCGCGGTAAAGCGGCTCCAGGGCATCGAGCACCGCCGGCAGGGCGGCGCGTTCAAGCAGATCGGCGCGCCCGGCAAGACCCATTTGCACTCGCTGCTGCGGCGTCAGCGCAGCGCACTCGGCCATGCAGGCGGCGAGCGCCTCGACATCCCCCGGCTCACACAACCACCCGTTGCGCCCTGGCTGGATGAAGTCCTCGCTGCCGCTTATTCGAGTAGCAATGACCGGCAGCCCCGCCGCGAGGTACTCGAGCAAGGTGTTCGACAGCCCCTCGGTGCGCGAGGCAAGCAGGCCGACGTCGGACTCGCCGAGCTGCTGGTCGACGGCATCGCTGGGGCCGATCCACTCGATGCTGGATGCGATGCCGAGCTGGTCGGCGAGCGCACGCAGTGCCTTTGCTTCCGGGCCGCCGCCGACCAGACGCAGTCGCCAGCCGAGCGCTGCCATGCCGGCCGCTTGCCACGCACGCAGGGCGACATCGAGCGACTTCTCGGCGACCAGTCGGCCGACAAAGACCATTCTTGGCCCGTCCGTACCGGCGCGCGGCCGCGCCAGGCCCTCGAAGCGGGCGGTGGCCACGCCGTTGGGAATCCAGTGGATGCGCTCACCGGAGAAACCGGCCGCGACCAGGTCCGCGCCGATCCGCCGGCTGATCGCCTGCACGGCGCTGGCGCGACGCAGCCATGCCCGGGCAAGCCCGGGCAGCGGGCCGGCGTTGCGCCGCAGGCAGCCCTGCTCGGCCTCCCACCATCCGGAAAACTTCAGCACCACGGGCTTGCCCAGCCAGCCGCCAACCAGGGCCGCCACGGCGCCCATGTTGTGCGCGATATGCACGTGGATGGCGTCGTAGTCGTGGCGCCAGCGCCAGAGCAGCAAGGCCAGCCTGAACTGCAGCAGCAGGCTGCCGATCAGCGGCAGGCGCGGATAGCCGATCCGCCACAGCGGCAGACCCTGGTGGTCGCCGGAACCTGCTGGCTGCGCGCGCTGAAGGCGCGGCAGCACCACGGTTACCCGGTGCCCGCGCGTCTGCAGCCCGCGGGCCAGGGTATCCAGCTGACGTTCTGCGCCGCCCATCGCGGGAAACTCTGCCTCCAACAACAGGATCAGCGACAGCGGCCGGGAATTCGATGGAACGACAGGCTCAGGCATCGAGGTGTCGCCGCATCCACAGCTCAAGCACCGCCATCTGCCACAGCTCGGGCGCGTGGTCCCAGGCGCCGGCCAGATGCCGCTGCAGCAGGCCGCGCACGAAGTCAGGCTGGAACCAGCCGCGGGCCCGGCTGCGCTCGGAGAGCAGAAGGTCCTCGAGCATGGCGCGGAAGCCCGGATTCTCGCGGATCCACACCGCCACCGGAAGGCCGAAGCCCTGCTTGCGCTTGGACAGGATCGCCTGCGGCAGGATGCCGGCCATGGCCTGCTTGAACAGGTAGCGCTTCTCCCCGCCACGGAGCTTGAAATGCGCCCGCAGCCGGCCGCTGTAGTCGACCAGGTCAGGGTCAAGGAAGGGAAAACGGGCACCGACCCCGACATGCCGGCAGGCGCCGTCGACCTTGACCAGATCGTTCTGCGCGATGGCCAGCTCAAGATCCAGCGCCATCAGCTTGTGCAGCTCGCTGCCCGCGCTGCACGAGGCGTGCGCAGTGCGCATCCAGTTTAGCGACGCATCGCGCTGCAGCGCGGCGCGCAGCCCTTCGCCGAGCAGGGTATCGAAATGCTCGGAGGCGAAGGCATCGTCGGTGTAGAAGCGATCCGGATTGGGCAGGCTGGCGCGCCGGGTGAAGTTGTCGATCCGATTCAGGAAGCGATGACTGCCTCCGCCCAGTCGTCGCCCCAGCGTCCGGCCGAGGCCGCGCAGCGGGGCCGGCAGCCGGTACCAGGCCTGCATGATCCGGTCCTTGGCGTAGCGCTCGTTGCCACCGAAGATCTCGTCGCCGCCGTCACCGGCAATCAGCAGGTTGCGCCCGTCAGCGGCCGCCATCGCTGCGCAGGCAAGGGTAGGCACGGCCGACGCATTGCCGAACGGCTGATCATAGAGTTCCACCAAGCGGGCCAGCACCGACAGGGTTTCCTCCTCGTCGATGCTGCCGAAATGGCCCTCAGCGCCGCAGGCGCGCGCGGCCTCGGCGGCAAAGGCGAGCTCGTTGTACTCGGCTTCGGCAAAGCCGATCGAATAGCTGTGCACCTGCGCTCCAGGCTGCTGCCGAGAAAGGATGCTGGTGATGCTTGAACTGTCGGTTCCACCGCTGAGGAAACAGCCCCAGGCCTGCTCGGACGCCGGCCGGTAGCGCTGTACGCTGGCCACCACCTGCTCGCGCAGCGCGCCGGCCAGCTGCCTCGGGTCGCCGTCGAGATCCTCGGCATAGGACGGACGCCACCAGCGCTCGACCTGGGCTGCGCGGCCGTTCCAGCGCAGCATCCCGGCCGGCGGCAGGCGCAGCGCCTCGGCGACGATGGTCTGCGGCGCGGGAATGCAGGCGAAGTTGAGATAGTGGAACAGCGCCTGCGGGTCTGGGCGGCGTGCGCACCACGGCGCGCGCAGCAGTGGACCCAGCCGGCTAGCCAGTAACAGACGCTCGCCATCGGCGCTGTAGTACAGCGGCAGGGTGCCGAAGTGATCGGTGACCGCCAGCCACTCAGCGCCGTCGCGGCGCCGGGCGACGAAGACAAATCGACCGCGCCAGTCGCGCCACGGTTCTTTCTGCCCGGCCTCATCCAGATCGGCAGGGTCGCCGCGGACCAGATCAAACAGGCCGATGGCTTCCCAGCGCTGGCCCTGGATCACCCGCACGCTTCCCTCGCCCAGCGCCTCGATCCGTGCGCCGGCGAGCCGCGCCCAATCGGGGGCCAGTCGGGCAAGCTCAAGCCCTTCGCCGGCAGCGGCAACGAAAGCGCCCACCGAGGGCGCTGGCTGGACGCGCCGCGACAGGCTGTCGCGCAGCGCCACCACGCCGCTCATGCGACCACCCCGAGACAGCGCCGGTAGATGGCGAGGGTCTGCTCGACCATCGCACCCGGCGCAAAGCGGGTCTCGATAACCTGCCTCGCGCCGGCCCCAAGCCGCGCACGCAGCGCGGGGTCATCCACCATCCGACCGATCGCATCGGCCAGTGCCTGCTCGTCCTCGCTGGGCACCAGCAGGCCGGATTGCGCATCGGTGATCAGCTCCGGGCTGCCGCCGACCGCGGTGGCCACCACCGGCAGACCCAGCGCCATGGCCTCGAGAATCGAATTGGACATGCCCTCGTCGCGCGAGCTTGAGACCAGCAGGTCGGCCGCCTGCATCAGCACCGGGGCATCATCGCGCTCGCCAAGGAAGCGCACCTGCGCGGTCAGCCCCAGCTCACGCGCCTGCGCCTCCAGGAACTCGCGCTCGGGGCCGTCGCCGGCCAGCCACAGCCAGACCGGTTCGGCGTCCGGCAAGCGGCTCATCGCGCGCAGCAGAAGACCGATGTTCTTGAAGCCGACCAGACGACCCACGTGGAGGATCAGCAGCTGCTCTGGCGCAAGCTGCAGCGCCTTTCTGGCGGCGTCGCGCCGGTCGGCATCAATCGCTGGGGGAAGGTCGACCGCATTCGGCACAACCTCCAGCTTGGCTCGTGGCACGCGGGAGCGCGCAGCAACCAGGTCGGCCCCGGCTGCGGAGTTGGAGATCACCGCGGCGGAGCCGGCTACGATCCAGCGCTTGGCGCGAAAGGTCCAGCGCGGATCGTCCAGACCCAGGCCGCGGATCGAGCTGACCAGCAGGGTCCAGCGCACCGCACACAGCGCCAGACGCAGCCACAGCTCGGCGGTGATCGAGAAGCCGTGCACCAGGTCGTAGCGGCCGTGACGCAGGAATCGCCACAGCGCGAACAGGAAACGCAGGTCGAGCGCGCCGCGCTTGTCGATGCGGTGCACCGGTATGCCTGCCGAGAGCACAGCGTCGAGCAGGAAGGAGGGCTTGCGGAAATACAGCAGCTCAACCTCGACGCCGCGCTGTTTCAAACCGAGCAACAGACGGACAATCTGCCGCTGGCTGCCGCCGACTTCCATTTCGTCGCTGACCACGAGGACCTTGCCGACACTCACGCGCTTTCTCCCGCCAGTGCGGCGTTCATGTGCTGCAGCAGTTTTGCCGCCTCGCGGGCGGCATCGAATTCGGCCTCGACCGTGCGTCGCGCCGCTTCCCCCAGTCGCCGGCGCAGCGCCGGATCCTCGAGCAGGCGTTGCAGCGCAGCCGCCAGCGCTTCGGGATCTTCAGCGGGCACCAGCAGACCGTTTGTCTCATGCTGGACCAGTTCGGGCAGTCCGGACACCGTCGTCGCGATCACCGCCGCGCCGCTGGCCATGGCCTCCATCAGGGCCACCGGGATGCCATCCTGATTGCCTTGCGCGGTGACCACGCTGGGCATCACGAACACGGCCACCCGCGACAACAGGTCGCGCACCGCCTCCTGCGGCTTGGCGCCGGGCAGGGCAAGCCGCTGGTCGAGCCCGGCGGCGCGCCGCTGTGCTTCCAGCTGGGCGCGCTGATCGCCTTCGCCGATCAGTTCGCACTTGAACGTCGTGTTATGCGCGGACAGCCGACGCAGGGCCTCGACCAGGGTCGGAAAACCCTTGATCGGATCGAGTCGGCCGACGCTGCCGATCAGCTGAGGCTCTCGCTCGTCCAGCTGCAGCGGAAGCTCGGCCAGATCAACGCCGCAGTGGACGACCTCGAGCGGTGCTGCATCGGTGCCGCGCCAGCGCGCGAGATAGGCGACGTTGAAGCGGGAAATGGTGATCGCCAGGCGCGCCGAACGAAGCTTGCGCGCCAGCAGCTGGTCCTCGACAAAGATGTCGTGGGCATGCGCGGTAAACGAGAACGGCCGTCCGAGCAGGCGACCCAGCATCCACGCCGCGGTCGACGGGTAGGTCGCCCAGTGCGCGTGGATCCACTGTGGCGCGAAGCCCTGCACCGCCGGCAACAGGGCGAGGGTCCGCCACAGGCCGATCAGGGACTTGGCCAGCGCCAGCGGCTGCCGCCACAGGCCAATCAGCAGATGCCCGAGCACCGCAGTCACCGCGAACGGATGGCGAAGCAGACTGCCCACTGCCGGTACGATCTCGGCCGTCCAGCCGCGCGGCCCGACCACCCGCGGCATCAGCGCGGCGGCGCGGGCCTGCACCAGGGACTCGGAGGGCGGGCGCAGCGAAAGGATGCGTACGTCGACGCCGCGCGCAATCAGTTGCTCGATCTCGCGCACGATGAAGGTTTCCGACCAGCAGGGGAACAGCGAGACCACGTAGAGCACGCGCTGCGGCAGGGCGCTCATTGTCCGACCCGCCCCGCATCCAGCCGGGTGGTCTGCCACAGGTGCGAGCGCTGCCCACGCAGGTGGTCGAGCAGACCGAGTACGGCGAACAGGTTGAGTTCCTGGATTGCGGCAAGCAAGCGCAGCGGCGCCAGCCTGCGCAGGCGCGGGAGCAGCAAGGCCAGCCAGCCGCCAAGGTGCCCGGCCAACTGCACGGCGAGCAGGCCCAGCCACCACGCCGAACCGTCCGTGGCGAGCAGCGCGTTGGACAGCAGCGCGCCTGCCATCGCGAACGGAATAAGCAGACGCAGCAGCTTGTGGCAGAGCAGCCGCCACCACAGCGGGTGGGCGAAAGGACGCAGCAGCCCCGGCCAGCGCGCCAGCAGCTGCCAATTGCCGGCCAGTGTGCGCCGCTTGCGTGCGGCTTCGACGGCGCTGGAGGGCGCCGGTACGTCCCAGGCGATGGCCTCTTCGATCAGCCCGATGCGACCACCGGCCTCGGCCACCTTCAGCGGAACCCAGAGATCGTCAAGCACCAGCCCGGCCGGCATCTCGGGCATCTGCTCGCGCCGGATGGCGTACAGCGCGCCGCTGACCCCGACCACCGAGCCGCTGCGCGCTTCCATCCGCCGCAGCCAGGTCTCGAAACGCCAGTACAGACCGACCGCAGCCGAACCGCTAGCCGAATGCCGGTAGCGCAGCAGGCCGCCGGCCACCGCCAGATCGCCACCGCCCAGCCCCGCGCACAGGGCGCGCAGGCTACCTGGCTCCAGGCGCTGACGCAGGTCGCAGAAGACCAGCACCTCGCCAGTGGCAAGCGGCAGTGCCGCGCGCAGGGCCGCACTCTTGCCGCCGCGATGCTCGAGCTCGAGCACGCGCAACCGCTCGCCGGCGCGGCGGCGCAGGATGGCTATGGTGTCGTCGTCGGAGCCGTCCGACACCACCAGCAGTTCCAGCTTGCCGGCGGGATAGTCGTGGGCGAGCAGGTGGTCGATCTTGGCCTCGATTTCGGCTGCGCCGTTGTGCACCGCCATCAGCACGCTGAGCGTCGGCTCCCATTCCGCCGAGCGCCAGGGCCTGGGCCGGCGCCAGGCCTGCAGCGCCACCCCCAGCGGATAGCCAAGGAAGGCCTGCCATAGCAGGAGCATGCTGAGCATGAGCACGCCAAGCGCCACGCTCATTCGACAGCCCCGCCAAGCAGACGGCCGCGCAGCTGCTCATAGCCTCGGTCGCCGAGCATCCGCTTGGCCGCCGAAAGCAGACCGTAGCGCAGACGCTGGCGGCGCAGCGATGCGCGGCCGCCGCGGGCCCAGTCGCGCGGCTGCTCGGCCGCGTGGCTGGCCAGCACCGCCACGCGCGGGGCGATGCCGCGGATCCGGCCAGCGCTCAGCGTTCCCGGACGCGAGCCGAGTACCGCCTGGTAGCCGCACTCGGCAGCGAGCCGGAACAGGCCCGGCGGACAGCGCCCTCCGGGCGGGGCAAGCAGACTCACGCCAATGCCCAGCGCGTCCTCGATGCTGCGCCGTGAACGGTCGAGGTCCTGGGCCAAGGCCGAGCGGGAGAGGTGGGTGAAATAGGTGTGGTCCATGCCGTGCGACTGGATGCTCATGCCGGCGCCAGCCATCTCGCGCAGTTGCGCCCAGCTGCAGAAGCCGGGCTTGCCTACCCGCTCCGGATTGACGAAGAAGTCGGCGCGCAGCTCGCGCGCCATCAGCTGCGGAAAAGCCTGCGCCCAGTTGCTGGAATCACCGTCATCGAAGGTCAGCCAAACGCCTGCGGACTGCCCCAAGGCGATGCCGTCGCGGGCGCAGCCGACCTGAACGCCGGCCGCGGTCAGCAGGTCGAGCTGCTCGCCGAAGCGCGCGGCGTCAACGCTGTAGTGCCGGTCGGCGCCATCCGGCGCGCCGCTGCCGTCATCCAGCGCGTGGTACATCAGGATCAGCACTTCCCCGCGCATCAGCGCGCTCAACGCCGCAGGCTGAGGGTGACAAGGACGCGCTCGTCGTCGAAGCGCTGCGCCGGATCGCTGCTGCTGCGTTCGCTGCGGCTGAGCTCGACGCCGAAAGCCAGGCGGCGGGTTCTCTGCAGGGACCAGGTCAGGCCGTAGCGCAGGTCGCGGTCGTCGCGCCCGCTGGCAGCGAAGTCGCGCCATTCGCTGGCGGCGAACAGGCTCGCCTGCTGGCGTGCACGAATCTGCCGGGACAGGGTCAGCGACAGGCCCTGCAGGTCCTGGTCGAGATCACTGCTGCGCTCATAGCGCTGCTCACGCAGGTAGCCAAGGCCGGCCACGGACCAGCTGACCGCGCTGCGCAGCAGTCCCAGCGAGGCGCCCTGCTCGACGAATACTTCCGAGCTGACCACGGTCGTGCGCAGGTCGGCCGCAGCGATGGTCTGCTCGAACTGCTCAGGCGTCGGCGCGGTGTCGAGTACGTCCTGGGCGGCGTCGGAGATCTGCCGCTGCAGCCGGGCCTCAAGCCGCAGGCGTGGATCAAGCTGCATGGCGTAGCGCAGCCGCAACAGCGGCTCGTCGCTGCGCTGCGCCGGGCGTGCGGCCTGGCGCGCGAAGTCGACCTGGCTCCAGCCGGCATCCACGGACAGCTCGCCGGCCTGCAGCCGGCGATCGTAGCGGGCGAACAGATTGCGTCGGCGATAGTCCGGAGTGGTGGCTTGCGCGAGATCGAAATCGACATCGCCGAGTTCGATGTGCGCAGACAGGCTGGAGAGCGGGTCCAGCTCGATCAGCCCGCGCGCGGCGAGGCTGCTGCGGGTGGCATTGAACTCACGGTTGCGCTGCGCATCGCTGGCGCCACCGCGCAGCTCGACCGATATCCGCGAGCGCGGCGAGGGCCGCAGGCTCAGGGTTGGTCCGGCGGTCCACACATGCACGCGCTGGCGATTGTCCGGGGAATCGGCAGCAAAACTGTCGATCGGCTGCTCGCTGATGGCGTCCTCGAAGGCGAAGCCAAGCCGCTCATCGATGATCCGCCAGTTGCCGCGCAGGCCGATGCGGGCGAGATTCTCGTCAGCAAAACCGCTGCGCTGGTAGAAGCGGCGTTCAAGGTCGCCGGCCGCGGCGAGCGAGAGCCGGTCGCCTTCCTCGCGCAGGGCAACGGACAGCCGCGGACTGATGATCAGATCGTCGACCGGCTCGGCGCGGCGGGCCACATTGCTGGCGTGCTCGGCGCGCAGGTCGAGCCGGTAGTCGAGCTCCCAGCCGAGTGCGGGCAAGGCGAGCACGGATAGGCTGACGGCGAGGAGGGTTCTGCGCATCTCAAGGCACCCGGTTGAAGACGACGCCGGCCAGGCGTGCGGGGTCGAAGACCGCCGCTGCCTCGCGCACCGCGGCCGCGGTGTCGCGGCCATAGCCTGCGACCAGCACCGACTGGTCGGCGAGATGGGAGAGGATGCGCGCATCGGGAGATGAGCCCACCGCCGGCCCGTCGAGCATGATGGTCAGGCTCATATCGGCCGCGCGCAGGGAATCGAGCACCACGGCCATCCGCTGCGAACCCAGCAGTTCGCCGCTGGCTTCGCGGCGCGGTCCGGCCGGAATCAGCAGCAGGCGCGGCACGCCGGTCGGATACACGATGTCCTGCAGCGACTCCACTCGCCCTTCGAGGAAATCGACCAGACCGCCACGCTCGGCACGGACCGCCAGGCGCTCCTGCAGCTGCGGCGCGCGCAGGTCGCAGTCGATCAGGATCGCGCCGCGGCTGTCGTCGAAGGCCACCGCGCTGGCCAGGTTCAAGGCGACGAAACTGCCGCCGTTGCCGCGCTGCACCGCCGCGACCAGGATCACGCTGTTGCCGGGATCGCGGGCCAGCAGCTGGGTGCGCAGATCGCGAAAGGCGTCGGCCGGGGCCGGATCGGGCATGTCGTGGCTGACGATCCGGCGCTCGCCCAGCTCGCCCGCGGAGAACGGCGTCATGCGCTTGAGCGCGGCGGGAAAGATGCGACTCAGCTCGGTACTGCTCACAGGTACGGCCCTCCTCGGCTGATCGCCACCGCAGCGAAGATCGCCAGCACCGCGACCCCGATCAGCAGGGCACCGAGATGTCTGAGCCAGGCGCGGCGCCGATCGGCGCGAGTGCGGTACTCGGGCACCGTGCCGAGCAGGACCAGCCCGCTGCCGCGCGCCAGCGCCTTGGCGTTACGTGCGCGCGGATCAAGGTGCAGCCAGGCCACCAACAGACCAACCGGCACCGCGACACCCAATGCCAGCCCGGCCAGGGCGAAATGCAGCAGACGCAGTCCGGCCGGCTGCAGCGGCAGGGCGGCGGGCTCCTGGACCCGGAAGCTCAGGCCGCGCTGCTCGGCATCAAGGCTCATCGAGACACGTGCGTTCTCGCGGCGCTTGAGCAGGTCCTGGTACAGCTCGCGATTGACCTCGTAATCGCGGGTCAGCTCGGCAAGCTCGGCCTCCGAGTCGGCCACCCGGCGCCCGCGTTCCAGCGCCTCGTCGAGCAGGCCCTCGTTCTCGCTGATCCGGGCGCGCAGCGCGGCCATGTCCGAGCGTACCTTGGCCAGGCTGGAGCGAAGCTGCAGGTAAAGCGGACTGGTGTTGAACTCCGGGTCCTCGCGGACGCCGGCCGCCTCGCGCTCCTGCTCGCGGCGCAGCAGCTGCTGCATGTCGTCGATCTGCAGGCGCACCCTGACCACATCGGGATGCGCATCGGTGTAGTCGAACTTCAGGCGATCAAGCTCGTTGTTCAGTTCGACCAGGCGCTGCTGGTACTGCGAACTCTGCCGTCTCGAATCGGTGACCTCGACCTCGCCACCCAGCTGGTCCTGCAGGTCGCGCTCGACCATCTGCAGCTCGGACAGCTCGGTGCGCGCCTTCTCGATCCGACCGCGCACCTCGGCGACCCGGGTGCGGACGTCGATATCACTGCCGGGACGGGCCTCCAGATTGTCGGCGCGAAAGCGCTTCAACCGGCCCTCGGCGTCGAGCAGCTTCTGGTGGTACTGCTCGACCTGCGAGGCGATGAACTCGTAGGCCTCGCGGCTTTCGCGCTCCTTGGCATCGAGGCTGTTCTGGATGAACAGCTCGGCAAAGCGCTTGGCGACCTTGAAGGCGCGCTCCGGGTCGCCATCCCAGTAGGCGATGCGGATCAGGTTGGCACCGGGCGTGTTGATGCTGGTGCGGCCCTTGATCTGCTCGATCATGCGTTCGGCGCGCAGCGGGTCGTTCAGGTCATCGGCCCAGCCGCCCACTTCGAGCGCCTCCTGCATCACGCTGCGCGAGTAGATGACCTCACGCGCGATGCGTCCCCGGTCCGCCGCGCTGGTGGCGACTGCCCGGCCTTCCATCAGCGGCGCGATGATGTTGCCCTCGCCGATCAGGATGGTGGTGGCCGAAGTGAAACGCTTGGGGACCATGATGCCGACAGCAAGCAGGCACAGCGCGACCGCTGCGAACCCCGCCGCCAGCCACAGCGACCGACGCTGCACCTCGTTGCTCACCAGCGGCAGGATTGCCAGCCACGCCGGCACGCCACCGGCGCCCGGCTGGGCCGGGCCAGGCAGTGGCGAATAGCTCACAGAACACGCTCCGGCACGGTGATGATGTCACCCGGCTGCACGTCGAGATTGGTTTCCAGATCGCCGCGGCGCAGGATGCTGTCGAGCTTGACGTCGAAGGTCTCGGCGCGCGAATCACGTTTGCGATAGAGGCGGGTGCGATTGGCCGAGGCAAACTCGGTCACCCCGCCGGCCTGCAGCACCGCATCGAGAACGGTCATGCCCTGGCGATACGGAATCGAGATCGGCTGCCGGACCGCGCCGGTTACCCGCACCCGGGAAATGAACTCGTGGCTGCGCAACTCGACCAGGATCACCGCCACCTTGGGCTCGCGCACGTAGGCCTTCAGTCGCTCCTCGATGTCCGCGCCGACTTCCTCGGGCATCCGCCCGCCCGCGACCACGTCGCCGAGCAGGGGCACCGAGATCCGCCCGTCAGGGCGCACCGGAACGGTGACGCTAAGCTCGGGATTGCGCCAAACCGATACCTGCAGGCGGTCGTCAACGCCGATCCGATACGCGCTGTCGAAGCCGGCATTCTCCGGGGCATCCTCGGCGAACACGGTCAGCGGAACGCAGATCAGCCAAGCAAGGACAAGAACGGATCGCGCAATGACGGCCGACGGCCATGCCGTATTCGACTGGTTCACCTGGAAACTCCCGATTGCAAGACGCCTGGAGGGCTCGGCGGGGGCGCGGTGGCACCCAGCGCGAGGCAGGCTCCGGCAGCGGCGGATGATACCCGGAACCTCATGATATTGTGAAAGCGGTCACACTTCTCATCGCAAATGTCCCTGTCCCACGACTACCTCGCTGACTACCGAACCCTGGGTTGCCGCCCAGGCTGCAGCCTTTCCGAGCTCGAACAGGCGTGGCGCTCGGCGATGCGGGTGGCCCATCCGGACCGCGCTCCCGATGGTGAGCGCGCCGCGGCCGCGGTGCGCGCGCAGGAGCTCAACATGGCGTTTCGCCGGCTTCGCGATTTCTCCCGACGTCACGGCCGCCTGCCGGGCAACACGCCGGAATCGGCCGCACGGCAGGGCGATGCATCGGCGGCGTCCGCGGCGCGACCGGGATTCGGGCAGGTCGATGCGGCGATCGCCAGCGGAGTCACCTCCGGGCGCCGGATCGGCCTGCGCGGGCTGGCCGTGCTTGCCATTCTGGCGGCGGCGGGCGTCGCGATCGCCTTGCAGCCGACGGTCACCCGACCCACCGGGCTCGCAGCGAACGATGCCCGACCAATCGAGCCGATCACCGCTGACCCAGCGGCGCTGTTCGGCCTCGGCAGCCATCGCGATGAAGTGCGCGACCTTGCCGGGGAGCCGGTGAGCCGCTCTGGCGATCCGCCGAACAGCGAGACCTGGGAATACGGGCCCTCTCACGTCAGCTTCCGCGCCCACCGGGTGATCGGCTGGTACAGCTCGCCGATGTACCCGCTGCCGGTGGCCAGCGAGGCGCCCGAACCGGCCCTCATCGCGCCCCCTTCCCGAAGATGACCACCTCGACCGTCTGCAGCAGGATCATCAGGTCGAAGACAAGGCTGTGGTTCTTGACGTAGTAAAGGTCGTAGCTGAGCTTCTCGCGCGAGTCATCGACCGAGGCGCCGTAGGCGTAACGGATCTGCGCCCAGCCGGTGATGCCTGGCTTGACCGCTTCGCGCAGCGAGAAATAGGGGATCTTCTCGGCCAGCTCGCGAACGAACTGGGGCCGCTCGGGACGTGGTCCGACGAAGCTCATCGAGCCTTCAAGCACGTTCCACACCTGCGGAATCTCGTCGATGCGCAGCTTGCGGATCACCCGGCCAACCCGGGTCACCCGGTCATCATTGCTGCTCGCCCAGCGCGCCACGCCATCGCGCTCGGCGTCGGTGCGCATGCTGCGGAACTTGAGCACGTCGAACTGTCTTCCGGCCCGGCCCACGCGCACCTGCCTGTAGAGCACGGGCGCCCGCAGCCCGGACTCGGCAAGGATCGCCAGCGCGGTGATCAGCATCAGCGGCGAAGCCAGCACCAGGAGCACGCTGGCCATCAGCAGATCGAAGCTGCGCTTGGTGGCCGCACGTACCGAGCCGGTGTCGAAGCCTTCGGCGAACACCACCCAGGACGGCCGGACCAGACTCAGGTTGACCCGACCCGACTCACCCTCGAAGAAGGTCGGCATGTCGGTAATCTCGACACCTTCCAGCCGGCACTGCATCAGCGCCTCAAGCGGCAAGGCGCCGCGCTGCTCGTCGGGCGCGGTGACGATCTCATCGATATCCAGTTCCCTGACCAGCTCGGTCAGCGGCAGGCCCGAATCCACCCATTGGCTGCGCTCGACCTCGTGCGCGTCGCCCGGCATCGCAAGGTAACCGACCACCTGGAAAGTGCGCCGCTCCGAGCGTCGGCGCATACGCGCATCGAGCTGGCGCGCCCGACGACCCACTCCCAGCACCAGCACCCGGCGCTTGAGCAGGTCGGCGCGCACCACGTGCAGCGCAGTCCAACGCAGGGCGATCACGCCAATCCAGCCCATTGCCAGCGCCAGCGCCATCACCCCGCGACCGATCTGCTTGCCCGGGATGAGGTACTGCAGCATCACCAGGACGAAGCCACCCACCGCGAACGCGACCAGGGCGCGCACCATGTAGCCGCGAACGCCGTCCCGGGCATGCATGACGTACATGCCCAGCGCGGCCATCGCCAGCACCTGAACCGAGGTGAACACCAGCGCGCGTGGCACCACGGCGCCGAACGCCTGGGCGACCAGGGACAGGTCACCGGAGAACCGCAGCAGCACCGCCAGCACGAAGGCCGCAAACAGCACGGCGAATTCCGCGATGGCGAGCATCAGCATCCAGCGCCGCGCCGGATGCAGCGCATCAGAAAGAGAGCGCAAGGTTGATTTCCTCAGGTGTCGACGACCCACGCCGGAGCAGGCCCGTACGCAGCGACTGCGCGAATGGAGGCAGTCGCTGCGCAAGTCGTGCGCAGCGGACTCATACGCTGGCATTGTGCTATGACGGTTTGACCTGCGGGGAGTAAAGTTCCTGCACGATCGATGAGCCGGATTTGCGCGAAGGCCCCGCCGCGCCGCAAATCACGGATAGTCATGGTAGCGCCTTGCCGCGCTCGGCGCTGCAAGTGGATGTTCAGGCAGATTGAGGCTTGGAGAATGGCGCCACAATCTGCCGTGGCCAGTCACTTTGCGCCGCGTAAAGACCCTTTGCGACCCGCTTTTCCCGGCAGTCCACGTGCTGCCTTGGGAACGCCATCGCAGTCAGCTAGACTCCGCAGCTGTCTAAGCCAAGCCCTGCCATGCCCGCCACCCTTGCAGCTTCAGTTGGAACGCCGCGTATAGCAATCATCGGTCTTGGCTATGTCGGCCTGCCGCTTGCCGTGGAGTTCGGCCGGCAGATCCCCACCCTGGGATTCGACATCAATGCCGCCCGGGTTGCCGAACTGCGCGCGGGTCGCGATCACACGCTCGAGGTCAGCACCGAAGAACTCGCCGCGGCAGGTCAGCTGCGCTGCAGCGCCGATGCCGACGAGCTCGAGGACTGCAATGTCTATATCGTCACCGTGCCGACGCCAATCGACTCGGCGCGGCGGCCGGACTTCGGGCCGCTGCTTGCCGCCAGCACGACGGTGGGCAAAACGCTGTCGCGCGGCGACCTGGTGATCTTCGAATCGACGGTCTATCCGGGCGCCACCGAAGAAGTCTGCGTGCCGCGCATCGAGGCCGAATCCGGGCTGCGTTACAACGTCGATTTCTTCTGCGGATACAGCCCGGAGCGGATCAATCCCGGCGACAAGGCGCATCGGCTGCCGGACATCGTCAAGGTGACCTCAGGCTCGACCCCCGAGACCGCGGACTTTGTCGACGCGCTCTATCAGCGGGTGATCCGCGCCGGCACTCACAAGGCGAGCAGCATCCGCGTCGCCGAGGCGGCCAAAGTGATCGAGAACACCCAGCGCGATCTCAACATCGCCCTGGTCAACGAACTGGCACAGCTGTTCGCGCGGATGGGCATCGATACGCTGGAGGTGCTGGAAGCGGCCGGCACCAAGTGGAACTTCCTGCCCTTCCGCCCTGGCCTGGTCGGCGGCCACTGCATCGGCGTGGACCCTTACTACCTGACCCACAAGGCGCAGGAGATGGGCTACCACCCCGAGGTGATCCTTGCCGGACGGCGGATCAACGACGGCATGGGCGAGCACGTCGCCATGCGGGTTGTCCGTCTGATGGCCCGCAACGGGCTGGACGTCGCCCGCAGCCGGGTGCTGATCCTCGGCCTGTCGTTCAAGGAGAACTGTCCTGACCTGCGCAACACGCGGGTGATCGACGTGATCGGCGCGCTTGCCGAGTACGGCATCCAGGTAGACGTCCATGACCCCTGGGTGAGCGCCGAGGAGGCGCGCTCCGAGTACGGCATCGAGATGATCGAGACACCCCAGGTGGGCAGCTACGACGCGCTGGTACTGACTGTCGCCCACCGCCAGTTCGTGGCGATGGGCGCGGCGCAGATCCGCACACTGGGCAAGTCGGGCGCGGTGCTGTTCGACGTCAAGGCAGCGCTGCCGTCAGGATCCGCCGACGAGCGCCTGTGATGCCCGCCCTGTTGTCTCACTGAACCCCCGGAGCCCCATGCGCATCCTGGTCACCGGCGCCGCCGGATTCATCGGATCCACCCTTTCCCATCGGCTGCTCGACGACGGCCACGAGGTGCTGGGCTATGACAACCTCAACGACTACTACGATCCGAGCCTGAAACAAGCGCGCCTGGATCGGCTGCTCGCGCGCGATGGCTTCCGCTTCACCAAGGCGTCACTGGAGGACGGCGACGCGCTCAAGGCGAGCTTCGCCGACTTTTCTCCGCAGCGGGTGGTCAACCTGGCAGCGCAGGCCGGCGTGCGTTACTCGCTGGAGAATCCGCGCGCCTACATCGACGCCAACATCGTCGGCTTTCTGAACATTCTCGAGGCCTGCCGCCACACCTCGGTGGAACATCTGGTTTACGCATCCTCAAGCTCGGTCTACGGCGCCAACCGCAAGCTGCCATTCGCCGTCGAGGACAGCGTCGACCATCCGGTCAGCCTGTACGCCGCCAGCAAGAAGGCCAACGAGCTGATGGCGCACACCTACAGCCACCTGTTCGGCCTGCCGACCACCGGCCTGCGCTTCTTCACCGTCTACGGCCCCTGGGGCCGGCCGGACATGGCGCTGTTCCTGTTCACCCGCAAGATCCTCGCCGGCGAGCCGATCGACGTGTTCAACCACGGCAACCACTCGCGCGACTTCACCTATATCGACGATATCGTCGAGGGCGTGACGCGCACCCTGTACAACACACCGGAACCCGATCCGGCCTTCGACCCGCTGCAGCCCAGCGCGGCCAGCAGCAGTGCGCCGTACCGGGTCTACAACATCGGCAACCACACGCCGGTCAAACTGTCGCGCTACATCGAACTGATCGAGGAGGCGATCGGCAGGAAGGCGGAGAAGCGCTTGCTGCCACTGCAGCCCGGTGACGTGCCCGACACCGAGGCCGATGTCGCCGCCCTGGTGCGCGACACCGGCTACTCGCCGCAGACTTCGGTGGAGGTCGGTGTGAAGCGCTTCGTCGACTGGTACCTCGGCTACTACGGAGCCTGAGGATACGGTCATGGGGGACGCGGCGCGGGAACTGGGGGACTGGCTGCTGACAGCCGCCGCGCGCTGGCCGGACAGCGAAGCCCTGGTGGCCGGCGCGGAGCGATGGAGCTATCGGCGACTTGCCGAAGCGGTGAACGCACAGGCTTCGGCGCTGCGCACGGCAGGACTGGGCCCGGGTGACAGGCTCGGGATTGCCGCCTCACGCCATCCGCAAACCGTGATCCACATTCTCGCGGCGGTTCGCGCCGGGGTTGGCTACGTGCCGCTCGACCTTGGCTACCCGGACGAGCGGCTGTCGATGATGGTCGAAGACAGCACACCGCGCGCCGTGGTTGGCGATGGCGCGGCGCTGGCCGAGCTTGGCGCCCGGCTCGGACCGCTGCCGACGCTTGAGGCGCCGGCAGCGCCGAGCGCCCGCTACGGCGCCGAAGCGGACCTGTGCTACGTCCTCTTTACCTCAGGTTCCACCGGGCGCCCGAAGGGCGTGGCGATGGGCCACGAGCCTTTGGCCAGACTGATCGACTGGCACGCCAGCCACCCGCGACTCGGCCGGGCCGCGCGTACCCTTCTGTTTGCACCTCTGTCCTTCGACGTGCACTTCCAGGAGATTTTCTCGACCCTGGCCTGCGGCGGCTGCCTGGTGCTGACCGACGAGAGCTCGCGACGCGATCCGGCGAAACTGGTAGATGTGCTGTGCGCAGAGCGCATCGAGCGCATGTTCCTGCCCTATGTCGCCCTGCAGATGATTGCCGACGCGCTGCACGACGCAGCCCTGCCGCCGCTGCGCGATGTAGTCAGTGCCGGCGAGCAGCTGCAGGTGTCGGCAGCAATCCGCGCCCTGTTCGCACGCCTTCCAGACGCCGTCCTGCACAACCACTACGGTCCGACCGAAAGCCATGTCGTCACCGCTTTCGAGCTGACCGGCGATCCCGCCCGCTGGCCGGACATCCCGCCGATCGGGGCTGCCCTGCCCTACGTCGATGCCATCCTGCGTGCGCTGGAAGATGGCGGCATCGACGAGGGCGAATTGCTGTTGGGCGGCCCGACTCTGGCCCACGGTTACCTTGGCCGTCCCGAGCTCAGCGCCGAGCGCTTCCTCGAGACCGACACCGGCCGCGTCTACGTGACGGGAGACCGCGTGCTGCGTGGCGCGGATGGCGTGCTGCGCTACCTCGGCCGCTGCGACCGGCAGCTGAAAATTGATGGATTCCGCATCGAGCCGGGCGAGATCGAGGTGGCCCTGCTGGCCGTGCCGGGCGTGCGCGATGCCGCAGTGGGTGCTGCCGAGCTGCCTGGCCTTGGCCGCCAGCTGGTCGCGTGGCTGGTGGCCGCGAGCGGCGCGGAGAACATCGAAACACGCTCGCGGGCGGCGCTGCGCGAAAGCCTGCCGACCTACCTGCAGCCGGCACGCTACCTGCTGCTGGATCGCCTGCCGCTGACCCCCAGCGGCAAGATCGACCGCGCGGCACTTCGCGTGCCCGAGACCGCGAGCGATGCAGCGCCGGCCGGCAGCCCTGCCGAACGGATTGCCGCGCTATGGCGTGACCTGCTCGGCCGTCCCGATCTGGGCGAGCGCGACAACCTGTTCGACGCTGGCGCACGCTCGCTCCTGGTGCTGCGCTTCGTCGCCCAAGCCAGGGCAGCGGGGATCACCGGCATCGGCGTCACCGATGTCTACGACGCGCCGAGCATCGCCGGACTTGCCGAGCGCCTGCAGACGCGGCCGCAAACAGCGCCCTTGCGCCGCACCGCAGGCCGCGAATCCGGACCTATCGCCATTGTCGGCATCGCGCTGCGCTGCGCCGGCGCCGCAAACGTCGACACCTTCTGGCGCAATCTTGTCGACGGCATTGAAGGTATCCGTCACTTCCGTGCCGACGAGGTCGATGCCAGCGTGCCGGACAGCCTGCGCCAGCACCCGGCCTTCGTCGCCGCGCGTGGTGTCATTGACGAGGCCGACCGTTTCGATGCCGGATTCTTCGGCATCCCGGCCCGCGAGGCGCTGCTGATCGATCCTCAGCAGCGACTTCTGCTGGAGCTGGCCTGGAACGCGCTGGAAGATGCTGGACTGCGCCCTGACGGCGAGGACCGCATCGGGGTCTATGCCGGCAGTGCCAACAACACCTACATCGCCGCCTTGCGCCGTGAGGCGCCGCAGCTGATCGGCGCGGGCGGCGAGTTCGCCGCAATGCTCGCCAGCGAGAAGGACTATGTCGCCACCCGGATCGCCCACAAGCTCGACCTGAAGGGCCCGGCCCTGTCGATCCACACCGCGTGCTCCACCGGCCTCGTCGCTATCGCCCAGGCCTGCGAGGCGCTGCGCGGCGGGCAGTGCGAGGTGGCGTTGGCCGGCGGCGCCACCGTGATCGTGCCGCAGGCCGGCGGCTACGTGCACGTCGAAGGCGGCATGGAATCCGCAGATGGTCACTGCCGACCCTTCGATGCCGAGGCCACCGGTACGGTCTTCGCCAGCGGCGCGGCGATGGTGGCGCTGAAGCCGCTCGATGCCGCGCTGGCCGCTGGAGATCCGGTCTATGCAGTCATCCATGGCGTCGGCCTGAACAACGACGGCGCGCAGAAGGCCAGCTTCACGGCACCCAACGTGGCGGGCCAGGCCGCAGCCATCCGCCAGGCACTGGACGATGCCGGGCTCGCGGCGCGTGCCATCGGCTACGTCGAAGCCCACGGCACGGCAACCACTCTCGGCGATCCGATCGAGGTCGCTGCGCTGACCCGCGCGCACGAAGCGGACTGTGGCGCGCCAGGCAGCTGCCTGCTCGGCTCGGTCAAGGGCCACCTCGGCCACACCATCGCCGCCGCCGGCGCGCTGGGCCTGATCAAGTGCGCGCTGTCCTTGCAGCGCGGGTGCGTTCCGG
>CAYGMG010000035.1:0-30885 GCA_964350895.1 uncultured Lysobacter sp. | reverse complement strand
CAGCAATGCGAGAAGAGCGCATTGAGTTCGCTGCGCGAACGGCAAATATGCGCCCAAACTGCCCCTCCACAACACAGACCTGGCAGGATTCTGCCCATCGGTCTGCTGCCAGTCGTGGTCGGCCAGGCTTCGGTTCTTGGTCAGGTTCGCGCGCAACGGGGTACAACCGGCGCGAACAAGGTGGCCAGATCTGCCGCGTTAGGCGGCTAGTCTTGTGTGCCGTCCCTGCGCCTTGCCGGAAACACCAGCCAGAAGGTCGCGCCTTCGCCTTCGGTCGAGTGGAAGCCGATCCGGCCGCCCATCTTCTCGACCAGCTCGCGGGAGATGGCAAGGCCCAGCCCGGTGCCACCACGCTCGCGGACGTCGGAGGAGTCGGCCTGGCTGAACTTCTGGAAGATGCGCGAGCGGAATGCGGCGGGCACGCCGGGGCCGTCGTCATGCACCGACACCTGCACCTGGCCGGCATCCTCGACCGCGGTGATCTCGACGATGCCGCCTCGCGGCGAAAACTTGATCGCGTTGGAAACCAGGTTGGCGATCACCTGCAGGAAGCGGTTGAGGTCGACCTCGATCTGCATGCCATGCGCAAGGCCTGGCGCTGACAGTGAAACTCCACGTTCAGCCGCGAAGGGCTCATGTGAGACCAGGGCCGAGGTCAGCAGCTCGGCGACATCGTGACACTCAAAGGCAAACACCATGCGGTCGGCATCCAGCTTCTCCATGTCGAGCAGGTCGTTGATCAGCAGGGCGAGGCGGCGGCCGTTGTCGAGCGCGACCTGCAGCAGCTGGCTTGCCTTGCCACCCAACTCACCGAGGGTGCCGCTGACCACCAGCCCGAGCGCGCCATTGATCGAGGTCAGCGGCGTGCGCAGCTCATGGCTGACCGTGGAGATGAACTCGGTCTTCATCCGCTCCACGCGCTGGCGCTCGGTGATATCCACCGCGGCGCCATAGATGCGTCCGCTGGCCGGGTCGCGGGCCAGTGACCAGAGCAGGGACAGGCTCTCCCCGTCGCTGCGCCGCAGCCGATGCTCGAGCTGGACCTCGGCGGCAGCGACGTCCAGCTGGCCAAGCTGGCGGCCGGTTTCCAGCACGTCATCCGGGTGCACGAACTCGATCAGCGGTCGGCCGACCAGGTCCTGCTCGCGCAAGCCCAGTGCGCGACAGACGGTGGCATTGACGCGGGCCAGCCGACCGCGCCGGTCGATGATCACCATGAAGCCCAGCGAGAGATCGAAGAAGCGCTGCAGCTCGCGCTGCGACTGCACCAGCGCCTTGCGCGCCTCATGCTGGGCGGAGACGTCGAAGGCCATGCCGAGATAGCCCTCGATGGCCCGGTGCTGGTCGCGGATGGTGGTCACCGCCAGCATCACCGGCAGGGTGCGCCCGCTGCGGTGCACATAGGTCCACTCGCGGACATCCGAACCGCGCGCCTCGGCCAGTGCCACGAAGCTGCGGAAGCCGCTGACCGGCTCGCCGAGCTCGGCTTCCAACTCGGCGCCACGGCGGACGACCTCCTCGGCCACATGCAGGCGCTCCGGCGTGCGCCGGCCGACCATCTCATCGGCCCGGTAGCCAAGCATGCGCTCCGCGCCGCGGTTGAACAGCGTGATAAGTCCATTGACGTCGGTGGCAATCACCGAGATCTCCGACGCCGAGTCGAGCACCGCCTGCAGCAGGGCGGCGACCCTTGCGCGCTCCTGCTCGCTGTGCCGGCGCTGGTCGACGTCGTGGAGAAACCCGCTGAGCCAGATCGGGTTGCCACCGGCATCGATCACCGGATGCCCGCGCTCGGCGACCCAGCGCTCGCCGCCGTCGCGATGCAGCACCCGGTATTCGCATTCCCAGGAGCGCCGGGCGTCCAGCGCCTCGCGCACGGTATCGGCCAGGCGCTCGCGGTCATCGGGATGGATGACGGTGTCGAAGCTGAGGCCGTCCGGGCCAAGAAAGCGCTGCGCGGGGCAACCTACCAGGGCCTCGATGCCATCGCTCAGGAAGAGCATCTCGCGCCGCGCACCGAGGGCGCAGCGGAAGGCGGCGCCCGGCACGTCCTCGATCAGGGACCGATATTGCGCCTCACGCTCGGCCAGCCGTGCGGCGGCCTGCTGGCGCTCCTGCTGAGCCAGCAGCTGCGCCGCGCAGGCGGCTGCCGCGTTGGCGAATCCACGCTCGGCCGCAGTCCACGGCCGCGGTCCGCCGACATGCTCCATGCACAGCACGCCGCGGGCGCCGGAATCGCCAGCGATCACCACGTCGAGCATGGCGCCGATCTCGTTCTCGCGCAGGTAGTCCTCGGCAAGCTCGGCGCAGGCCGGATCGCTCAGGGCGTCTTCCGCTGCGATCATCGATTGGCTTTGCAGAACCTGGAAGTAGTGCGGCACCTGGTCGCGACGCAGCGCAGCGCGCTCGGACTCTTGCACCCGGTCGCCGCGGTGCATGCTGATGCAGCGCAGCGACTGCCCGCTTTCATCGAACAGCCAGATGCTGGCGCGTGCCACGCCCAGCGCCTCAGCCAGCCATTCGGCAAGCCGCGGCCAGGCCCGCTCCGGCGTCGAGGCCTGTAGGCCGGCATCCATCGCGAGCTGGGCTTGCAGCTGGACCAGGCGCAACGCCTCGCGCTGGGCAAGCTCGGCCTGCTTGCGCTCGGAAATGTCCTGGAACAGGCCGTAGATCCGGACGCAGCGGCCATCCTCGAAGTCCGGCAGGCCGACCGAGCGCACCCAGCGCAGGTTGCCGCGTGCGGTCAGGATCTGCAGCTCTTCATCGAACGGCTTGCCTTCCTCCACCGCTGCATTGAACACGCGCACGATGTGGTCTCGGCCCGGGCCCTCCGGATAGAAACTGATCGCCTCGTCGAGCGCCGGGGAATAGCCCTCGGGCACCTCATGGATGGCGCAGGTAACCGGACTCCAGAAGGGTCGACGGGAATCCAGCGGAACTTCCCAGGTGCCGATGCGCGCGGCCTCGCTCGAGCGCTCGAGCAGGTCGTGGGTGCGCTTGAGCGACAGCTCGACGTCGATCCTTCGGGTGATGTCGGCATGGGTGCCGACCGTACGCGTGGCACGGCCCTGCGCATCGCGCTCGACGATGCTGGCGTGGTCGTGGAACCAGACCCAGTAGCCCTCGCCGTGGCGCATCCGGTAGACGGCGTCGAATCGCGAGGATTCGCCTTCGAGCACGTCCTGCCGCGCGCGCTTCAGGCCGGCGAGGTCCGCCGCATGCACCAGGGCATCCCAAGTCTCGAGCGCGATTGGCGTCAGCTCGCCGGGCCGCGCCGCGGGCGCCACGCCAAGCATGGTGCTCCAATGCGCGTCGACCTCGATCTGCCCGGCGCCGACCGCCCACTCCCAGATCGCGATGCCCGCGCCGGCGATGACCGCGGCCATCCGCTGCTCGTGCCGCAGCAGCTGGGTCATATCGGCCTGGCGCTGGGCGAGCAGAACATCACGTTCCGCCGAATGGCATTCGCGCTCGACAAGATCGGCCAGATCACGCAGATGGTTGAGCTGCTCCTGATCCAGCTGGCGCGGGCTGCGGTCGATCAGGCACAAGGTGCCGATCCGCCGACCCTCGAAGCGGATCGGCGCGCCGGCGTAGAAGCGGATGTGCGGTGCGCCAGTGACCAGTGGATTGTCGGCGAAGCGCGCATCCTGGCTGGCATCGCCGACCACGAACACCGGCTCATCGAGAATGGCGTGGCCGCAGAAGGAGATGTCCCGGCTGGTCTCGCAGACCTCCAGCCCCTGGCGCGACTTGAACCACTGGCGGTTCTCGTCGATCAGCGAGACCAGCACGATCGGGACGTCGAACAGCGCCCGCGCCAGACGGGTCAGGCGATCAAAGCGTTCCTCGCCCGGCGAATCCAGCAGACCGCTGCGGCGGAGTGCGGCAAGGCGTTGCTGCTCGTCTTCGGGTAGCGCTGGTGGCTGCATCATCCTGCCCCGCGTCGGCTTGCCATTACAGCATGGCTGCAGCGGCGCAGGGCGCGTCGAGCCACGCAGCGAGCACCGGCGCGAGCGCCTGGCTCAGCACGCTCGCCCACTGCGCCCTGGCAGCGGCGTCGCGCAGGCCGTCGTTACGCAGCTCGATCAGCAGATGGGGCAGACCGCGGCCGATGGCGTGGGTGTCCAGGGTGTAGCCGATGGCGGCGCGGCCGTCGTAGGGCTGGTTCAGGCCAACCGGCGCGGTGTGCCGGGCCAGCTGCTCGCAAAGCTGGCGGGCGAGGCGATCATCCACCTTCCACAGCACGCCGACCGGCCAGGGTCGCTTGATCCCGGCAAAGACCGGCTCGAAGCTGTGTATCGAGAGCAGGAAGGGCTCCGCACCCGCGGCCCGGCGGGCATCCAGTTCGGCTGCGATGGCCGCGTGGTAGGGCGTGTGGAAACGCGCCAGGCGTGCCGCGCGCGCATCGCCATCCAGGCATTCGTTGCCGGGCACGAAGATGCCGTCCGACTGGGCCAGGATCAGGTCGGCATGCTCCGGAGCGCGGTTGGGGTCGGCCAGAAGGCGCGAATCCATGCAGGCCATCAGGTCGCAGTCGAAGGCCTCGGCCAGCCGCCGGGCCACGCCCAGCGCGCCGGGGTCCCAGGCGATATGCCGCTGCCGCTGCGCCGGATCAAGGCCGAGGCCGTCGAGCTCCTGCGGCACGCGATTGCCGGCGTGGTCACACAGCAGCAGCAGCCGGCGCTGGCGGCCGCGGCGCAGCAGGTAGGGCGATTGCGGCGGTCCGTTCATGGCTGCAGTGTCGCCGCTGAGGCCGGTCGCGGCCAGTGCGCGCTGAGCCACGCCGCAGGCGCAGCCATGCCAGCCGGCCCGCAGCTCGGCGTCGGCCGGGCCGCGGGTAGCGTTGTCGCAGCCCGGCGCCGCGGCGCTGGCGACGCGCCGCGGTTGTCGGTTTGACTGCGACCTCGACCGCTTGGCAAGCTCGAATCCGCCCCCGCCATCCGGGCTCCCATGAACGACCCGCAAGCCACGCCGGTCGATGCAGCCATCAACTGGTCTGTATTCGAGCGTCTGCAGCAGCATCTGCCGGTGCTGTTCGAACACGTCTTTGCCGACCCGGCGGCACCACGCTGCGTGGTGGTGGTGCCCGGACTGAGCCTTGACCCGGAGGTGCTGGCCAAGGTGTCCGGCGTGCGTTTCTACGAGGAGCGCATGCTCAGCATGCTGATGCTGCTGCGGCTGCCGAACACGCGCGTGGTCTTCGTCACCAGCTCGCCGCTGGATCCGGACATCGTCGACTACTACCTCGGCCTGCTGCCTGGCGTGCCAAGTCAGCACGCCAGGCGCCGGCTGACCCTGCTCAGCGCGCACGATGCGTCACCGGTGTCGCTGGCGGCCAAGATCCTCGCCCGCCCGCGGCTGCTGGCGCGTATCCGCGAGGCGGTCGGCGAGCCGGTGAATGCGCATCTGTCGGTGTTCAACGCCAGCAAGGATGAGGCGCGGCTGGCCTGCCTGCTGGGCATCCCGATGTACGCCTGCGATCCGCGACTGTCGCGCTGGGGCAGCAAGAGCGGCAGCCGTGAGGCCTTCCGCCGCGCCGATGTCGCCCTGCCGGCCGGCATCGAGGACCTCACCGACCGCGACCAGCTGGCCGAAGCGATCCTCCGCCTGCGCCGGGACGACCCTGCGCTCAAACGGGTGGTGGTGAAGCTGGAGGAAGGCTTCTCCGGCGATGGCAACGCGCGTCTGGCCCTGCAGCGACTGGCCGACGCCAGCGATGCCAAGGCGGTGCGTGGCCTTCTGGAAGCCGCACTCGAACCCGAGGCGGAGGGGCTCAGCGGTGCTGAGTTCCTGGCCAAGTTCGACCACATGGGCGGCATCGTCGAGGCTTGGATCGAAGGCCAGGAAAAGGCCTCACCCTCGGTACAGATGCGCATCAATCCACTCGGCCAGATCGAACTGATCTCGACCCATGACCAGGACCTTGGCGGACGCAGCGGCCAGGTATTCCTGGGCAGCCGCTTTCCGGCCGACGCGCGCTACCGCGACGCCCTGCACCAGCAGGCGACCCGGGTCGCCGCCGTGCTTCGCGACGAGGGCGTGCTCGGCCGCTTCTCGATCGACTTCCTGCACTGTGCCGACGGCCCCGGTCCCGCCCTGCAGGCGATCGAGATCAACCTGCGCAAGGGCGGCACCACCTTGCCCTACCAGATGCTGCAATTCCTCACCGGTGGCCGCTACGAGCCCGAGCCCGGCGCCTTTGTCACCCCGCTCGGCAAGCGGCTTTGCTACGTCGCCAGCGACAACCTGCAGCGCCCCGCCTACCGCAGCCTGACCCCCACCGACCTGATCGACGTGCTGGTCCAGAACGGACTGCACTTCGATGTGCTGCGGCAACAGGGTGTCGTGTTCAACCTGATCGGCGCGCTGTCCGAGTTCGGCAAGCTGGGCCTGGTCTCGATCGCCGGAACCCAGGACAAGGCGCGGGAGATCTTCGACGCGACGGTGGCGGTGCTCGACCGGGAGACCCGGGCCGGCAGCGGCAGCGCGGCAAGCGCGCCCTAGCCCGGACGGGACACACAAGGGGTTTTCCCACTATCAGCGCCGCTGGCTCCGGGTCAAGACTGGGGCTGAGGTCGCGCCAGGCGATGCTGCCTGCGTGCTCCGGATCTTTCGCACCTGCCCAGGAGTCAGCTCGATGCCACGCACGCAAAGCCTTCGCCGTCGCCTGGTGCTGGTCACCCTGCTGATCTGCCTGCTGCCCCTGATTCTGCTCGGTGGATTCGCCAGCCAGCGCAGTCAGGCGCTGCTCGCCGACTCGGCCGCCGCCACCCTGAGCTCGCAGACCGGCCTCAAGGGCGGCAAGATCGAGGCCTATTTCCTGGCCGTGCGCAACGACGTGGTCGGCCTCTCGCAGAGCTTCATGACCCAGCACGCCCTGCGCCGCTTCGACGAGGGCTTCTCCAGCTTCCTGGCCCAGCAGGCCAACGGCGTCGAGGCTGGCGATGAGGACGGGGATCCGGCAGGCGACGATGCCGAGGCGCAGGCCGAGGACGACGCCTTCGTCGAGCCGGACACCAGCGCCGCGCGCGCCGCGGTCACGTCCTTTGTCGACGATGTCTTCGGTGCCCGCTTCCGCGAGCTGGCCGGCGCTGCCGGCCCGGACGGCGCCGGGTTCGCCGACTCGCTGTCGCCCACCGCTGCGCTCCTGCAGGACCTGCTGATCGCCAGCAATCCGGCGCCGCTGGGCGAGAAGGACAGCCTGATCGCACTGCCCGGCGACACCGACTACGGCCAGGCCCACGCCCAGCTGCATCCGATCTACCGCGCCCACCTGCAGCGCAACGAGTACTACGACATCTTTCTGGTCAACACTCGAGGCGACCTGGTCTACAGCGTGTTCAAGGAGCTCGACTACGCGACCAATCTCGCCGACGGCGCCTGGCGCGACAGCGGCCTGTCACGCACCTGGCGCGCCGCGCTGGCGCTCAGCGATGGACAGTCGGTCGCGGTCGATGA
The DNA here is from genome assembly GCA_964350895.1 of uncultured Lysobacter sp. Taxonomy (GTDB): domain Bacteria; phylum Pseudomonadota; class Gammaproteobacteria; order Xanthomonadales; family Xanthomonadaceae; genus Pseudomarimonas. The sequence continues at coordinate 23,424 of CAYGMG010000035.1, read as the reverse complement.
CTATGCGCCGTACGAGCCAAGCTACCGCTCCCCGGCAATGTTCCTGGGCAGCCCGGTGATCGAGGACGGGCAGACCCTGGGCGTGCTGATCGTGCAGATCAGCCTGGCGCGCATCTCGGCCATCGTTGCCGACCCGACCGGCCTGCAGGAAGGCCAGGACGTCTACGTCGCCGGCCCTGATCGGCTGCTGCGCTCGGACTCCCGTCTGGGGCGCGAGGAATACACCGTGGCCCGCCACTTTGCCCAGCCCGAAGCCTCGCGGCTGAGCAAGCCGGCGCTGGAGGCGGCACTGGCTGGGCAGGACTACAACGGCGTCGGCGAGAGCATCGATGGCGCAAAGGCGCTGGTCAGCGGCCGCCCGCTGGCGGTGATGCCGGGCCTCGACTGGGCCATCGTCGCTACCTACGACCACGCCACCGCGTTTGCCCCGGCGCGCCAGTTGACCTGGACCGTGGCGGTGGCCCTGCTGGTCGTCGGCCTGCTGGCCGCATTCGCCAGCTGGCGGGTGGCGGGACGAATCGTTCGTCCGATCAGCGCTGCGCAGGTCGCCGCCAAGCGGATCGCCGAGCTGCAGCTGGACAATCGGCTGGTCGCCGAAGGCAATGACGAAGTCGCCCAGCTGACCCGCGCCCTCGACACCATGCAGCAGGATCTGCGCAAGCGGATCGAGCGCGAATCGCGGATCGCCGCCGAGAACGCCGCGGTTCGTCAGGGCCTGGAGTCCTCCAGCAGCGGCCTGATGATTCGCGACAGCCAGGGCCGCGTGCGCTATGCCAATGGCGCCCTGCTCGGGATGCTGCGCCGGATCGAGTCACGGATTGCCGAGCGCCTGCCCGGCTTCAGCGCCGACACCCTGCAGGACAGCGCGTTCGATCCGCTTGCGCTGTGCGACAGCGTGGCCGCCAGCGAGGCCGGCGGTGGCCGGATCGGCCAGCTCGCCATCGACCAGCGCGCGCTGGAGCTGAGCGCCAGCGAGATCCGCGACGCCGACGGCCAACCCGCTGGCGAAGTCATCGAATGGCAGGACCGCAGCGCCGAGAACGCCTTCCGCGAAGGCCTGCGGCATGCTGCCCAACAGGCGGCGGCGGGCTTCCTCAACGCGCGCGTCGAGGTCAATGCCGATGATCCGCGCTTTGCAGAACTGGCGCGCATGTTCAACGAGCTTGTCGGCAACACCGCCGCCGCCATCGGCGAAGTGGAGACAGTCATCTCGGCACTCGCCGAAGGCAATCTGAGTGCCCGCTCGAGTGCCGAGCTGCTGGGCAAGTTCGGCGAGCTGAACGCCAACACCAATCGTACCGCCGAAGCACTCGCTGGCGTGATCGGCGAGATCCAGCAGGTGGTCCGCGAGATCAATGCCGCCTCGGCCGAGATCGCCCAGGGCAATGGCGACCTGTCGCGGCGCACCGAGCAGGCCGCCGCCAGCATCGAGGAGACCGCCGCGGCCCTGCACCAGGTCAACAGCATGGTCGGCAGCGCCGCGCAGAACGCAGGCGAGGCCAAGACCCTGGCTGGCCGAGCCGCCGACAGCGCGGCCGAAGGCGGCGACGTGGTGCGCCAGGTGGTCACCACCATGGAGGGCATCCGCGGCGCCTCCAAGCAGATGTCCGAGATCATTTCGGTGATCGACGGGATCGCCTTCCAGACCAATATCCTGGCCCTTAACGCCGCGGTCGAGGCAGCCCGCGCCGGCGAGCAGGGCCGCGGCTTTGCCGTGGTCGCCAGCGAAGTGCGCGCCTTGGCCCAGCGCTCGGCGGATGCCGCCAAGCAGATCGCCGGACTGATCCGTGATTCCGAATCCCGGGTCCAGGGCGGCGCCAGCCTCGCCCACCAGGCCGGCGAGCGCATGGACACCATCGTCGCCTCGGCCCAGCAGGTGGCCGAGATCGTCGCCGACATCGCCGCCGGCGCGGTCGAGCAGGCCAAGGGCATCAGCGAGGTCAACGCCGCGGTGGAACAACTGGATGAGGCCACCCAGGCCAATGCCGCCCTGGTCGAGCAGATGGCCGCCAGCGCCGAGGCGCTCAGCCAGCAGGCTGGTCACCTGGACGCCATCGCCGCGCGTTTTGTCCTGGATGGTGCCGTCTCAAGCGGCAAGGACATCGCCAACTTCGCCGACATGATCAGCGCCCACCAGTCCTGGAAATTCAAGCTGCGTGACGTGCTGCAAGGGCGCAACAACGAAACCCTCGACCCGGCCAAGGTCAGCCAGGACCACCGCTGCGCGATGGGCAAGTGGATATACGGCCCCGGCCAACGTCACGCCGGCAGTGAGCGCTACGAAACCCTCAAGGACCAGCACGCCCGCTTTCATCGCTGCGCCGGCAAGATTCTCGCGCTCAACGCCGACGGTCAGCACGATGACGCCGCCAGTTTGCTCGGCAGTCGCTTCGTCCAGCTAAGCGAATCCACCATCAGCGCCATCCGGGAAATGGCCAGGCACGCCTGAACCGGGCGTCGTCCGCGCATCAGGGCTGCGGCGAGGGGCCTGTGGGTTCAGTCCCGGTGTCTACTGGTGTCGCGAGACAACCCAGTACTTGTCCCCTTCGCCCAGCGCGTAGCGGGAAAGGAACTGCTCAAAGCCTTGAGCTGCGACGGGCCAGTCTTGACGCGGATCGAGCGCACTCACGCTCACCACAGCGCCGAAGTCTATCGCCGCCGGGTCGCATCGCAGCAATAGCCGGCCAGAATCTCCCAGAGACTCACCGACGATCAGGTCTCCTTTGCACGCGTCGGAGTGACGGCTTGCGAAGAAGTCCTCCGCGCGGGCAAGCGCTTGCTCGTATCCGAACACTCTCAGTCCCCACTGCCAGTACTGGTCGTCAAAGAACAGCAGCGCCTCGCAGCAGGTCTGGACGAAGTCGACATAGCTCGCCGGCAATTGCAGTCCGGGCGGAATCTCGATCTGACTGCAAGGCGAAACAGTGAAAGCGCACCTAAGCTTGAACGGAACGGGCTCTCAACGATGCGTCCCGGTGCGGCACTCGCTCCAGGTGGCTCGAAGGGTCGACAACAGAGCGCGCATCGCTGGACTCATGTCCCTTTCCAGAACGCATTGAATCTGGCGGCGTGAGGTCCGAGAACCTGGACGCTGAGCTCTGCCAAATCGGGCGCAAGCACGCGTCGGAAAGGCAGTGGCTGAGCATGCTGGCGAATGGATGCGCGGTGGCAATGGGGTGCAACTCGACATTGGCCAGACTGCGAGCTCTTCTGAACCGAATCTTCGCAAGGACAAAAGAAAACGGCCGGGCAGTCACCTGCCCGGCCGTTGCTTAGATCAACGCTTTCTAAGTCAGGCCGGCTCTTCGAACCCGTTGCTGAACAGCACGGCGTCTTGAACGCTGAGGTTCACCGGCACCAGTACCTTGGCCTCGTCAGGGTCCGTGCCCTGGGTGTCGAAGCAGACGTAGCCGGTGTAGTTGCCGGGCGCCAGGCCAGCCGGATTGATGGTCAGCGTTGCGTTGCTGGTGCCACCGACTCCCAGGCTGTCGCCTGTGAGGTCGAGGCTCAGCCACGGCGCGCCGCACGCTACCTCGCCCTGCAAGCCAAGGGCGAAGTTCGAGGGCGAGGCAATCGGCGACCAATCGGGCACGGAGAACAGCACCGGCGAAATGATGCTGGCCGGGCTGGTTTCCGTGGTAACGGCAGCCCCACGGAACTGGATCCAGCGACGCTGGGTCGAAGTACCGTTGAAATTCGGCGTCACCGACACCCAGTACTTGTTGCCAGCGAGCAGCTCTGGCGCAGCCGGACAACCGGTTGCGGTCGGCAGATCCAGTTCGAACACGCCATTGTCGGTGCGCTCGTTGGTCAGGAATGTCATCCCGGGGTTGCTCGGCGCTACCGTGCAAGACCACAGCTCGCCAGCCGTCCCCGCCTCGGGGTTGCCAGCGGGCACGTCGCCGGCACCGTTGGTGTAGATGCGGAAGCTGATCGATTGCGCGCGCACGTCCAGCGTCTGGCTCGGCGAACCGGTCATGAAGCCTTCTGCGCGGATCTTGGTCACCGTCGCGTCTGCGCCGGGATTGACGTCGTCCGCGCCGTAGATACCCGCCGGAGTGGGGGTCTGGGCCTGGAAGAAGCCAACCGTGATGCCGTTGGCAAAGTTGCGGCCCTGAGCGAGCAGGCTGGCAATGCCGGTGCCCGTCGTATCGTTCTGCCAGTCGATGGTCGGGTTGCCGAGATTGGCCACCGTCAGCGGCACGGTGATCGGGTTCTCGTCGGTCACCACGCGGGTGATCGATGCCGGCGACACGTCGATGTCCGGATTGGCGCGACGCACGGCGATGGCCATACGCGAGACAGGGATCGACGGGTTGCTAGGCGTGAGCACCAGCTCACCGAACACATTGGTGTCCATGGGCAACTGCTGGGAGTCGATGTTGACCGAGAAGGTCGCGGTGTTGAGCGCGCTGGCCGAGAACGAGTCCGGGCTCACGCTGGCCGCACCCATGGGCAGGCCGGAGACCGTGGCCGTCCAGGTTACCGGCTGGGCGCGGGTACCGCGGACCGTGCGCGGGAAGGCGCAGGTACCGATGCAGTTCAGGTTCTGGAAGCTCGGCAGGTTGAGCTGGGAGGGATCGCCGCCGGTGGCCGGGTTGGCTGCGGCGAAGTTCGCTCCGGTCTCGTCCATGATCAGACCAGCTTGGTTGGCGGTTGCCAGATCGATACGCCCCGAGCCGCGGTCAAACGGATCGCTCGGCGTGGTGCCGTCCTCCTTGAACACGTTGGTCGCCGTGGTGTTCGCGACCAGGGCGGTCTTGATCTGGGTCGGCGTCCAGGTGCGGTTGAGGGCGCGCAGCAGGGCCGCGGCGCCAGCATGGTGCGGGCTGGACATCGAGGTGCCCGAGATCGCGCCGACGTTGGCGTCGCCGTTCGGCGGTGTGACCAGCTGTCCCGGAACCGGAACGGCGGTATCCCAACGGGAGAAGGCAGCCAGGATGGAGACGCCCGGCGCGGTGAGGTCAGGCTTGAGCAGGGAGAACTTGTTCGGTCCGCGCGAGCTGAACCCGGCCATCACGTCGGCCTGCCCGGTATTGAGGGCCTGCGGGGCGGTGATGGTGGCGGCGGCGTTGGCCTCATCTCCAAGGATCGCGGCGGCCACGTTGTCCCAGTCGCTGCGAAGCATCGACCAGGAGGTGTTGTTGGCACCCAGGTTGATGAAGCCAACATCGACGAAGACCACGCCGGCCGCGCCGGCGTCGATCGCATTGGTGCGGCGCGTGCCGCTGGGGCAGTTGCTGGCTCCCGCAGCGAGCGACAGCACGGCGATGGCCGGCGTGCCGCCAGGCGCGAACTGTCCCGCGGCAAAGGCGGTACAGCCATCGTTGGAACCGTCGTTGAAGGTCGGACTGACAACCAGCGGACCGCTGGTCGGCGTGGTTGGCCAAGGCAGGCCACCCATGCGGATCTCGATGTTCTGCGCGTTGGCCGGCGGGGTGCCCGGCGCGGTCAGAGTGAAGAGCGCACCATAGGTACGGCTGTGGGTGGAGGCACCGGTGGTGCTGACCCAGGGCTCAAGGTGGCCCAGGGTGTTGGGGCCGGGGCCGGAGTTGCCGGCCGAGGCCGCTACGTAGATGCCCGCATTGTGCGCTGCCAGAAAGGCCTGTGAAGTGGCCTCCAGCCAGGGCTCGGAACCGCCGCCGATCGAGTAGTTGATGACGTCGATGATGCCGTCCGCCACAGCCTGGTTGATCGAACCCAGGGTGGACACGTTCGGGCACAGGCCCTGGCCCGCGGTGTTGGTGTAACAGGCGTCGTAGATCACCAGATTGGCGCGCGGGGCGACGCCGGAGATGACGGCCGGGATGCCGTTGATCAGAGCGTTGCGGCGGTTGCCGCCAGCCGTCGACGCGGTGTGCGAACCGTGGCCGTTCTCGTCCTCGAAGCCAGGCGCCTCGAAGAAGGTGACCGTTGGCGTGTTGACGAAGTCGACGAAGTCCCAGCCACCGATCAGCTTGTCATTGCACAGATCACGGGCAGCGTCGTGGTTGGGGTTGGTCGGATCGCACCAGCCAAGAAAGTTGCCGGTGCCCAGCGGATTGACGTGCGTGTAGCCGTCAAGGTCGGTGACAGTGAACGACGGGCTGCCCAGATTGGCGCCGGAGTCGATCACGCCGATGACCACGCCCTCGCCGCGGGTCTGGATGCCGCCCGTAGTGGTGGTACCGGTCCAGATGCCGGGCGCACCGATCAGCTGCGGGCCGACATCGGTATCCAGCGGGTACTCGTGATAGGCCTCGACCATGGCGACGTCAGGGCGGCTGCCGATCCGCCCGGCTTCCTCGCTGCTGAGCTTGAGCACAACGCCATTGAAGGCGTGCTGGAAGCTGAGCTGCGGGGTCAGCGAGCGACCGAGCGCCGAACCGGCGTCGCGCAGAATTGCCTGCTGCGACTGGGCCAGCTCGTCAACATACTCGACAGCCTCGGGCGAGCTGACATCCAGCCTTCCGCTTTCGGTGCGCGGCAGCGAAATGCTCACCGCGGGGTCGCGATCGGCCATGGCCAGCGGCGGCGCCTTGAAGCCGACGATGTACCAGTTGGCGGCAACCTCGGCGCCACTCTTGGCGTAGGACTCGACGGCCTCCGCCGGATGAGGACTCTCGCCCGCGCCTACGCTCAGGGCTGGCAGCGTAGTCAGCGAGAGCGCGAGTGCCAGCGCCAGGGGGCGCCGGGATGCTTTTGCCGCATGGTTCATTCGGATGCTCCTGTCAGCACCGCCCGCAGGTGCGCAGCAATGCCGGATGAAGTGAGGGGTGTCGCCACAGGCAGAGGCCTGCTGGCCGGTCGAGCGTATCCCGGTCTGCCTCCGCTCGCAATACTGCAACGCAGCACACACTTTGGGATCAGGAGACGCCTCGCTCCTCGCGCCCCAGCCACACCCCCAGCCCCTGCGCATTCAGCTCGATGTCCATATGCAGCAGGGTGCGGATGCGCTCGACGGGCAGGGGCACTGCGTGACCGAGGGCGCGCTGGACGTAGAGCGCGGCGAGGCCTTCGACCAGGGCGGCGTGGCGCGGCTCCGGGGCCAGATCGGCGTGGCGGCGGGCCAGCGCGACCATGGCGTCGATCTGCTCGACCAGCGCCTCGGCCAGGGTCTCGACCGCTTCGACCGGGCCGAAGTGGGTCAGGTACATGCGCTTCGGCGCGGCAGCCAGCATCCGGGCGATGGACGCCTTCAGCGCCTCGGGCTCGAACTGCACCGGGGTGGTGGTCGGGAGGATGAAAGGCCCGCGCGGGCCGTCCAACTCGCGGTAGGACAGGCCAAAGGTGTCGCCGGTGAAGAAGGCCTGCTCGGCGGGATGGTGGACCACGATGTGATGGCGGGCGTGCCCGGGCGCGTCAAGGCAACGCAGGCGCAGGGCGCCCACCTCGAACTCGAAACCGTCCGGCGCCTCGACCACGCGTTCGGCAGCGACCGGACGCAGGCTGCCGTAGGTGCGCTGCACCTCATCGGCGCCGTAGACCGCGGTGGCACCGGCAACCAGCGCAGTGGGATCGATCATGTGCCGGGCGCCGCGCGGGTGGACCAGCAGACGCGCATTGGGCAGCTGAGCGATCAGCTCGCCGGCGCCACCGGCGTGATCCAGATGGACATGGGTCAGCACCAGCCAGTCGACTGCCGCCGGCTGCAGACCGGCCTGCTGCAGGGCGTCCAGCAGATGCGGAACCGAGCTGTTCAGTCCGCAGTCGACGAAGGCGGCGCGGCCGGCATCGCTCAGCAGGTAGGCGGCATCAAAGCGTGGCCGGTGGAAACCGGTATCGATGACCCGGACGCTGGTCGATGCAGGGCGCATGCGGAGGACCTTTGCAAGAATCACCCGATGGTGCCGGCAGCGTCGCGCAAGTCAAGCCGGCCTGCGGCCGTGGCAGCGGTCGGCAGCGGTTCAGCCCGACGCTGACAGTGTCGGCCGGCGCGGGTATGCTGCGGGGCTGGTGCTGGCCCGTGGCAGGCTGTCGAAACCCAGCCTGGCGCCTGCGGCCAACGGATGGCTGCACCGCGGGCCGGTCGCGATGGCGCCCGATCCGATCCTGCAGTGGCCGGCATGTGCCGGCTCTGTGAAGTGGAATCGCCCAGGACGGGCGTGATCTCGCGGGCGGCCTTGCTCCTCACCCTCATCGCTTCTGACGGAATCCTGCTCCATGAAACTGATTGCTTCCCTGCTCCTTCTGCTCGGCGCAGCCACTGTGAACGCGCAAGACACGCAGAACCCCCTGGTCCTGCTGGACACCGACTACGGCCCCGTGCTGGTGGAACTCGATGCCGAGCGCACCGCCAATCTGGTCGAGAACTTCCTGTTCTATGTCGACGCCGGTCGCTACACCAACACGGTGTTCGAGCGCGTGTCCCGCAAGAACGCTGAAGGGGCCGGTATCGACATCGTGCAGGGCGGCGGATTCACCGACACCGGCGCCCCGATCGCGCTGCGCACCGAACCGGGCCCCAACAACACACAAGTGGTGGTGACGGTCACCGCGACCCTGCCGAACGGCCTGTCCAACACCCGCGGCACCATCGCGGCCGCCCTGCCGAACAACTCGGCCGGGACGCCCAACCTCAATGCGGTGTCCTCGGCGTTCTTCTTCAACGTCAACGACAATTCGGCGGCCCTGGATTCCGGCTACCCGGTGTTCGGCCGCGTGGTGTTCGGGCTTGCCAACCTTGACGTCATGCTGGCCACGCCGCGCTTCACCGGTGGCGAGCAGCCGATCCGTCCGCCCTTCGTCAAGCGCGCGCTGCAGGTCGATGCCTTCCCGCTGCTTGAGCTGCACACCGGCGCCTGGTTCGACCCGGCCAAGTCCGGCCGCGGTTTCAATGTCGAGATCGCCCGCGACGCCAGCAACCCGGATGGTGCCCTGCTGGTGGTCTACTGGTACGACTACTTCGAAGGCGAGCAGGTCTGGATGAACGGTGCTATCAGCTTCGACTGGGGTGCGAGCGAGGTGGTTGTACCGATGCAGATCACCCGCGGCGGCCAATTCGGCGAAGCCTTTGACCCGGCCCAGGTCGAGTCGACTCCCGACTGGGGCACCCTGACCGTGCGCTTCACCGGCTGCAAGACCGCGACCTTCGGCTATGAGTCCGCCTTCGGCAACGGCAGCTTCAGCTTGGAGCGCCTGACCCAGCCGGTCGGTACCCGCTGCGACTCCTGAGCCCTGCTGACCCGGCCTCGCGCCGGGACGCTTGCAGACAACGCCCGCCTCTAGCGGGCGTTGTCGTTTTTGCGGCCTTAGCCCAGCTGCCGCGCCAGCGCGTCAAGCCGTTCGCGCATGGCGGCGTCGACCTCGTCCGGACGAATCCGGCCGATGATGTTCTTCAGCACCCGCACTTCGTTGACATCGAAGCGGCCGTCACGCTCGGCGATGGCGATCAGCCGATCCAGTTCGGTGGCGTCGAGACGGCCATCATTGCCGAAGCACTCCACGGCGCGAAAGCTCAGTTCCAGGTAATCCCTGCTCTCTTTCATGACCTGCTCCGGCGTTTGGACACTGCCGCCAGCTTAGCAGGCTGCTGCGCTGAAGTGCGGGTCAGGAAGACCGCCAGCAGGGCGCCGGCCAGGCTGGCCAGCAGGTCCCAGGGGTCAAAAGTGCGGCCGGCGATCCACGGCTGCAGCAGCTCGTAGCCGAACGGGCCGGGGACTGCCCACCAGCGCCAAGAGCTCGGCCAGCTGGCGATGCTGGCAACGCCGAGCACGCCAGCCAGCGCATACAGGAAGCTGGGTGCGGTGCCGAGCAGGGTCAGCCAGGGCGTGCCCTGCAGGGCAGGTCGCAGCAGGTCCTGGACGGCGATGGTGGCGGCGATGGCCAGCAGGCAGCCGAACAGCGGCCAGGGTCGGATCGGCATCGTTGCACGCTCGGGCTTGCGGGAACTGCTGCCCAGGACGCGGGCCGGGCGCCTAGCGTGACCCGCCGCGCAGGGACTCGCCGAGCCGCTTCAGGCCTTCGATGAAGCTGACCTTGGGCTGATAGCCGAAGTCGGCGCGTGCCGGGCTCATGTCGTACCAGTGCGGGGTGGCGAGCTGCTCGGCGAGGAAGCGGGTCATCGGCGGCTCGCCGGACAGCGGCAGCCAGGTCCAGGCGCGCTCGCAGGCCGCACCCAGCCACCAGGCGGCGCGAAACGGAATCAGCTTGCTGACCATCGGCGCGCCGGCCGCGCGTAGCAGGCTGTTGATCACGTCGGCCACCGGCTTGGGCTCGCCGTTGGAAATGAAGTAGGCCTTGCCGGCGCACTTGGCCTTGGGTTTGCCATGCAGGGCGTCGAAGGCGGCGAGATGGGCGGCCACCGCGTTGTCGATATAGGTGGTATCGATACGATTGCCGCCGTCGCCGACCAGACGCAGCTTGCCGGCGCTGGCGCGCTCGACCAGACGCGGCAGCAAGTGGTTGTCGCCCGGGCCCCAGATCAGCCGCGGGCGCAGGGACACCGTCGCCAGACCCTCGCCATTGGCCTGCAGGACCGCCTGCTCGGCCACCGCCTTGGTCGCCGGATAGATCGCCTTGAAACGGGTCGCCAGCGGCGCCTGCTCGGCGGAAAGTCCCTCCACCGCGATCGCGCCGCGGTGCGCGACGCTCGGCGTCGAGGTATGCACCAGGGTGCCGACGCCATTCATCTGGCAGGCCGCGATCACGTTGCGGGTGCCGCGCACGTTGGCATCGAAATAGTCGCGGAACTCGCCCCAGGCGCCGGCCTTGGCGGCGACGTGGAACACCGCATCGACGCCGCGCAGGGCATCGGTCAGGCCGCTGAAATCGCCAACGTCAACCTGCACCTGGCTGACCCCGATTGCCGCCAGCGGGCGGTAGGTGTTGCGTGACAGACTGCGCACCTTGAGCCCGCGCTCGGCCAGCGCGCGGCACAGCGCCTGGCCCAGGAAACCACCGCCGCCAGTGACCGCAATCTGCATTCGCTCAGCCTTGTCTTGCCGTGTTCAGTGCCGCGCCAGCAACCCGCTACGGCGGGTCATCCGACCAGCACAAGCGCGCCAGCCCTGCGGCATCGTACTCAACCCAGGCCAGCTGGTCGAAGCCTTGCATGATGTCCCGACACTCAGCGCCGTGAAGGCGGGGCACGAACAGGCTCGGCTCGTGCCAGCTGCCGTCCGCGGACACGCCCTCGGCCAGCCACATGCGAAAGCCTTTGTCGGCCAGCTCAATACGCAGTTCCTCGTCCCGCACTTCGTTGAGCAGAGGCGCGAGAAGCTCGCCCAACGGATTGCAGGCACTGACCAGTGAGGCCCGCGCACAGCGTCGGCGCTTCATCCAGAGCGCCAGCTCGGCGCTGGCTGTACCGATTCGGGTATCGACCCAGCGGTCGTCGAGATGGATGCGGTAGGTGGTGGCCAGAAAGGCCTCAAGCAGGGGATGGCTCATCCTCCAAGCTTCCCCGCAGCCCAGCGCGACAGCAGCTCGCGGCCGATCTTGGCGTTGTGGCGGATATCAACCGGGAAGCCGCGATGGAACAGGAAGGTCGTCACGCGTCGGGTATGCGCATGGTGGGCGCCAAGCTCGGCCAGCGCCGCGCGGATGCGCTCGCGGTCTGCCGCATCCGCCTTCGCATGCAGCTCCACCACCAGCACCGGCCGCTGCGCCGGATAGTCGCCCACTCCGACCAGAGCGCTGCGCCGGACTTCGGGATGCTGGTTGAACACCGGCTCGACCTGCTCGGTGTACAGCGGCCCGTCGGCGGTCTCGACGCGCTGCGATTTGCGCCCGCAAAACCACAACCGGCCATGGTCGTCGAACCAGCCCAGATCGCCCATCCGGTGCACGATGCGCTCGCTGCCAACGGCCAGGCGCTCACCGATCTTGGCCTTGGCCGTGGCCTCAGGCCGGGCATGGTAGCTGTCGGTGGCGGACGGCCCGGCGACGGTGATCTCCCCCACCGCGCCGGGCGCCACCGGTGCAGTCTGCGTCCAATCGGCGATCGCCTCGTCGGTGATCGCGATCAGGCGCACTTCATTGCCAGCCACCGGCCGGCCGATGCAGGTGCCGGCGCCGGCCTCGGTGGCGATTCGCGTCTCGCGCAGCTCACGGCCCTCGATCACCGCGACCGGCAGGCACTCGGTGGCGCCGTAGGGCGTCCAGATCTCGGCGTCGGCCGGCAGCAAACGCTGCATTCGCGCCACCACTTCGGGCGGCACCGGGGCGCCGGCCGAGGTGACCTGTCTGAGCGTGCCGAGCTTGATGCCCTGCTCCACCCCGTAGCGACTGAGCACGTCGATCAGCGCCGGCGAGCCGAACATCTGGGTTACCGAGAACTCCTGGATTGCCTGCACCAGTTTCGCCGGATCGGCCTTGGCCGGGCGCGTCGGGTCCATGTCGGGAATGATCGAGGTCAGGCCGAGCGCCGGGTCGAACAGGGCGAACGGCGGAAAGGTCGGCAGATCGACCCCGCCCGGCGCGATGCCGAAGGCCTGGCGCAGCATCTCGACCTGGGCGACAAAGTGCCGCTGCCGGTAGCACACGCCTTTCGGAACACCGGTGGAACCCGATGTGAAGAGGATCGCGGCCAGGTCATCGGCGCCGGTGGCGCAGAGCGACTCATCGCGGCCCTGCCCGCGCGCCTCGACGGTCGACAGGCGCAGGCCGCCCCAAGGGGCGAAGCGGCCAACGGTGACCGTGCGCCTCAGGCTGCCCCGCGCCCAGCCCAGCAGCAACCGGGCGACATGCGCCAGCGGAATGCCGATGAAGCCACTCGGCGCGGCCTCGTCCAGGCACTGCTTGAGCGCGCGCTTGCTGATCCCCGGATCGATCAGTACCGGCACGATGCCGGCCTTGAACAGGGCAAACATCAGCAGGAACAGTTCCGGCGAGGGACGCACCATCAGCGCACAGCGCTCGCCGCGCGCGAAGCCCGAGGCCAGCAAGCCGCGAGCCATGGCGTCGCTGCGCGCATCCAGCTCGCGGTAGCTCAGCGCGGTGTCCCAGGCCGTCCGCCCATCCGCCCGCCGTCCGCTCGGGCAGCGGATCGCGATAGCGTCAGGCTGGCGGGCCGCCGCCTCGCTGAGGGCGGCGGCGATGTTGCAGGGCTGGCTCATGGGGGCGGATGGTTCTGGGGGACTGGCAAGCATGCCGGCGCGCTCGTGATTGGCCAAGCGTGGCGGTGGCGTGGCGCTTCTCCATCGTCGCGTTCGGGCGCGGATTTGCCATTCGCGGATCAGGTCGGCGAGCTGTTGTGGGAGCGGATCGTATCCGCGACCGCGGAGCTTCGATCTAACCGCAGTCAGTGGCAAGCCTGTAGCGCTGCGGTCGCGGATACGATCCGCGCCCACAACAGATGGGCGCCCCAACGTTCGATACGGGCGTTCGGACGGTACGCCCGGTGCGCCCAAGGCGCACCCTATGGATCTCCGGTTTGCACCCAATGAGGACGCTCTCCCACCACGATCGCCGGGCGCGGACTCAGCTCCCCTTGGCCCGCGCGAAGGCCGCTGCGAGGGCGTTGTCGGCGGGGGCGGGCTGGCTTGCGGGCCGTGCCGGGCCGCCGCGCGGCGGTGCGCCGCGCGTCCCCCGGTCATTGCGCGGACCGGCCTTCTGAGCGTCACCGCCGCCGCGACGCGGCGCGGGCTCGCTGTCGTCCAGCCGCCGGGTCAGAGCGATGCGCTTGCGTGGCAGGTCCACCTCCAGCACTTTCACCTTGACGATGTCGCCGACCTTGACCACCTCGCGCGGGTCCTTGACGAAGCGGTCGGCCAGCGCCGAGATATGCACCAGGCCATCCTGGTGGACGCCGATGTCGACGAAGGCGCCGAAGGCGGCGACATTGGTGACCACGCCTTCCAACACCATGCCCTCGCGCAGGTCCTTCATGTCCTCGACGCCGTCGGCGAAGCGCGCCGCCTGGAAGGCCGGGCGCGGATCGCGGCCGGGCTTCTCCAGCTCTTTCAGGATGTCGCGCACGGTCGGCAGGCCGAAGCGCTCGTCGGTGTAGCGCTCGGCCTTGAGCGCGCGCAGGCTGGCGGCGTCGCCGATGATCGCCTGCACCGGCTTGCCGCAGTCGCGGAGCATGCGCTCGACCAGCGGATAGGCCTCGGGATGCACCGAGGACGCGTCCAGCGGCTCCTCGCCATCGCGCACGCGGAGGAAGCCGGCGCACTGCTCGAAGGTCTTCTCGCCCAGCCGCGGCACCTTGAGCAGGGCGCGACGCGAGCGGAACGGTCCGTGCGCATCACGATGGGCAACGATGTTCTCGGCGACCGTCGCCGACAGTCCGGCGACCCGTGCCAGCAGGGCGCTGGAGGCAGTATTCACCTCGACGCCGACCGCGTTCACGCAGTCCTCAACGCGTGCGTCCAGGGCACGCGCCAGGGCGAACGGGTTCACATCATGCTGGTATTGGCCGACGCCGATTGCCTTGGGCTCGATCTTGACCAGCTCGGCGAGCGGATCCTGCAGCCGCCGGGCGATGGATACCGCGCCGCGCAGGGAGACATCGAGATTGGGAAACTCCTGGGCGGCCAGTGCAGAGGCTGAATACACCGAGGCGCCGGCCTCGCTGACCACGATCTTCTGCATCTTGAGCGCGGGGTACTTCTTGATCAGCTCGCCGGCCAGCTTGTCGGTCTCGCGTGAGGCGGTGCCGTTGCCGATGGCGATCAGCTCAACGGCATGTTCAGCGCAGAGCCGGCCCAGGACGGCCAGTGCAGCATCCCATTGCCGGCGCGGCTCGTGCGGATAGATGGTCTCGGTGGCGACCAGCTTGCCGGTGCCGTCGACCACCGCGACCTTGACCCCGGTGCGCAGCCCCGGGTCGAGCCCGAGCACCGCGCGCTGCCCGGCCGGTGCCGACAGCAGCAGATCCTTGAGGTTGTCGCCGAACACGGCGATCGCCTCGGCCTCGGCCTTCTCGCGCGCGGCGCCGATCAGGTCCAGTGACAGGCTCATGTGCAGCCGCGCCTTCCAGCACAGACGCACCGAATCGCGCAGCCAGCGGTCGCCCGGGCGCCCCTGATCGAACACGCCGACATGCTGGGCCACCCGGCCCTCGGCCTGGGCATGGCCGGCCTCGGCATCGCTGCCGGGCTCGAGGTCGAGGCTGATGATCTCCTCGCGGCGGGCGCGCAGCAGGGCCAGCATGCGGTGCGAGGGAATCTGCGCCAGCGGCTCGGCGTGGTCGAAGTAGTCGCTGTACTTGGCGCCTTCCTGCTGCTTGCCCTCGATCACCTTGGCCCGTGCGACGCCGCTGGCGGCAAGCCAGCTGCGCAGCTCGCCGACCAGGCTGGCGTCCTCGCTCCAGCGCTCGAGCAGGATGGCGCGGGCGCCGTCCAGCGCGGCCTTGTTGTCGGCTACACCCTTGGTCTCATCGACATAACCGGCCGCCACCACATCGGGTTGCAGCGACGGGTCGGCCAGCAGCGCATCGGCGAGAGGCTCCAGCCCGGCCTCGCGGGCGATCTGCGCGCGGGTCCGACGCTTCTGCTTGTAGGGCAGGTAGAGATCCTCCAGTCGGGCCTTGCTGTCGGCATTCTCGATCTCGCCGCGCAGGGCGTCGTTCAGCTTGCCCTGTTCCTCGATCGAGGCCAGGATTGCCACGCGCCGGTCCTCCAGCTCGCGCAGATAGGTCAAGCGCTCTTCCAGGGTGCGCAGCTGGGTGTCGTCCAGGCCCTCGGTGACTTCCTTGCGATAGCGGGCAATGAAGGGCACCGTCGCGCCCCCGTCCAGCAGTTCCACCGCAGCCACCACCTGGGCGGGCCTGGCGGCGATGTCCTCGGCGATGCGACGGGCGATGCGGGCGGCGACAATGGCGTCCTGCGACATGGGCGGTGGCATTCCTCTACCAGGGGGAGGGCGATTGTCCTCGCCTTGGGCGGGATGGCAACGGGTTGACAGCGGTCGCGCTGGGCTGATTCGGAAAGCCGGCCTCGTCTGCAGCCTCCCCGCTGACAAGGCGCGGACCCGCGCAAACGGCGCTGCGACTTGAAGCGCAGGGAGCAGACCAGCAAGCTGCGACGACAGGCAGCGGAAGGCCAGCCTTGCTCGGCGGCGCTGAATTTGCCGGCGGGCCCTTGCCGACAGCCACGCCTGGCCTCCACGTATCCAGCCCAAGCAGGAAGCCATGCCCGCCGACCGCGAAACGAACGCAGCGCCCAGCGCAAAGACCGACACGCCGCTGTGGCGCATTGCCTGGAATGGCGTAACCGCATTCTGGTCGCGGGACCCGCTCACCCTGGCCGCCTCGATCGCCTTCTATACCTCGCTGTCGTTCGCGCCCCTGCTGACTTTCGCGGTCAAACTCCTGTCCGCCCTCGGACCGGAGCGCGAGGCGCGCTTTGTCGCCGAACTGGCAAGCATCCTCGGTCCGCAGGTCGCGGAAGCCGCGCGCCTGGTGCTGGCACGCGTGGGCGAGACGGGGCTGCAGGGCGTGTCCGACTGGGTGGCTCTTGGCGCTATCGCCTTCTCGGCCAGCGCAGTGTTCGGCCAGCTGCAGAAATCGATCAACCGCCTTTGGGGCCTGGATGACGAGGGCCGCGGCGGCTGGCGCGGCTGGCTGCGCGATCGCCTGGTCTCCTTCGGCATGCTGGTCGGCATGGGCATGCTGCTGCTCACCACCTTCGTTGCCAGCAGCGCGATCGCCGCCCTGTTCACCGACAACTCGCCCCTGGTCACCGCGTCCAGCGAGGCTGTTGCGACCGGGCTGATCGCCCTGGCCTTCGGGCTGATGTTCCATTTCGTACCCTACGTTCGCCCGGCGCTGACCCGCTGCCTGCTCGCCGGGCTGGCCACGGCGCTGCTGTTCCAGGCCGGCAAGTGGGCGCTTGGGCTGTACTTCACCCGTGCCGAAGTCGGCAGCGCCTACGGACCAGCCAGCGCGATCGTTCTGCTGATGGCCTGGTCGTACTACGTGTCCCTGCTGGTGCTCGCGGGCAGCGCCCTGGCCCGGCCGCCGACGCTAGCGCGTCCGGAGCAGGCAGCGGACGCGCGCGCCACACCAGCAGAGCGCGCCGACTGAGAGTCGGCCGGCCTTGCCGCGGTCACCACGGCCGCCGAAATAGTCTGGTTTGATGCCACTAGCCGACCTGATCGAACTCCGCCCCGAGGGCCTGTACTGCCCGGCCGGGGATTTCCACATCGACCCCTGGCGGCCGGTGCGGCGGGCGGTGATCACGCATGGGCACAGCGACCATGCGCGGGGAGGCTCCGGCGAGTACCACGCCGTGACTGACGGCGCGGGCATCCTGCGCTGGCGGCTGGGCGCGGAGGTGCCGCTGGTCGAGCATGGCTATGGCGAGGCCTTCGACCTCGGTGGCGTGCGTGTATCACTGCACTCGGCAGGACACGTGCTGGGCTCGGCCCAGGTGCGGATCGAGGACGGCGAGCGGGTCTGGGTGGCCAGCGGTGACTACAAGCGCCAGCCGGATCCGACCTGCGCGCCCTTCGAGGCGGTGGCCTGCGACACCTTTATCACCGAGGCGACCTTTGCGCTGCCGGTCTACCGCTGGGACGACACCGCGCAGGTCGCTCGGGAGATCCTCGACTGGCAGGCCGAGTGCGCGGCACGCGGGGTGGCCGCGGTACTGCTGTGTTATGCGCTGGGCAAGGCGCAGCGGCTGCTCGCCGAACTGGGTCGGCTGGGCGCGCAGAAACTGTGGCTGCATGGGGCCATGGTCGCCGGCGTCGAGGTCTATCGCGCAGCGGGCGTGGCCCTGCCCGCGACCCGCCCGGTGAGTGATCTGGACAAGGGCGAGGACACGGCCGGCGCCCTGGTCTTTGCCCCGCCCTCGGCCGCCGGCACGCCCTGGATCAAGCGCTTCCGCGGCGCCGAGCTCGGCTTCGCCTCGGGCTGGATGCGGGTGCGCGGCAACCGTCGCCGGCGCGGCTATGAGCGTGGCTTCGTGGTCAGCGACCATGCCGACTGGCCGGCCCTGCTGCAGACCGTCGAGGACTGTGGCGCGCGCCGAGTGATCGCCACCCACGGCGATCCGACCGCGCTGATCCGCGTCCTGCGCGAGCGGGGCGTTCAGGCCGACATCTTCAACACGCCCTTCGACAGCGGCGACTGATGGACAGCTTCGCCGCCCTCTACCAGCGCCTTGACCGCAGCACCGCCACCCGCGACAAGCAGGCGGCGATTGCCGACTTTCTCGATGTCACCGATCCCGGCTCGGCAAGTTGGGCGATCTGGCTGCTCTGCGGCGGGCGGCTGCGTGGCCTGGCCCGCAGCGGCGAGCTGCGCGCCTGGGTCGCCAAGGCCAGCGGATTGCCCGACTGGCTGGTCGAGGAAAGCTACAGCCACGTTGGCGATCTGGCCGAGACCTGCTGCCTGCTGCTGGCGGATCCTGAACACGCGGCTCCATCGCGCAGTCTGCAGGAGTGGATCGAGGATGAGCTGCTGCCGCTGCGGGGCGCCGACGAAGGGCTACGCCGGAATCGGGTGATCGAGGCCTGGCGCACGCTGCCGCTCTTCCAGCGCCTGGTCTTTACCAAGCTGCTTACCGGCGCGCTGCGGATCGGCGTCGCCCAGGGCCTGGTACAGAAGGTTCTGGCCCAGCGCTCAGGGCTGCCGGTGGCGACCATCGCCCAGCGCCTGCTCGGCGACTGGACGCCCTCGGCCGCCTTTCATGCCCGCCTGCTCTCGCCGGACGTCCAGCCCGGCGACGCCAGCACGCCGTATCCGTTCTTCCTTGCCTCTCCGCTGGAACGTGAAGTGGCGACGCTGGGCGAAATCAGCGACTGGCTGCTGGAGTGGAAGTGGGACGGCATCCGCCTGCAGCTGATCCGCCGCGACGGAGAAACGGCCCTTTGGTCGCGCGGCGAGGAGCGCCTGGATGGCCGCTTCCCGGAGATCGAGCAGGCCGCCGAGGCCCTCCCCGACGGCACCGTGCTGGACGGCGAGCTGCTTGCCTGGCGTGCGGGCGATCCGCTGCCGCTGCCGTTTTCGGCGCTGCAGACGCGGATCCAGCGGCGCAAGCCAGGCGCCAAGTCGCTGCGCGAGGCCCCGGTGCGATTGCTTGCCTACGACTTGCTTGAGGCCGACGGACACGACCTGCGCGAAACGCTGCTCGAAGCCCGCAGAGCCAAGCTCGCGTCGCGGCTTGAGCAGATCGCTTCACCGTGCATCGGTCTATCGCCGACGGTCGAGGCTGTCGACTGGCGGGCAGCCGCCATGCTCCGCGAGAGCGCCCGCGAGCGCGGCGTCGAGGGCCTGATGATCAAGCGTCGGGACTCGCTCTATCAGGCCGGCCGCAAACGCGGTGACTGGTGGAAGTGGAAGATCGACCCGCTCACCATCGATGCCGTGCTGATCTATGCGCAAGCCGGCCACGGCCGACGCAGCAACCTGTACACCGACTACACCTTCGCGCTGTGGGACGGCGATGCCCTGGTACCGGTGGCCAAGGCTTACTCGGGCCTTTCCGATGCCGAGATCGGCCGGTTGGACCGCTGGATTCGCGCCCACACCACCGAGCGCTTCGGCCCGGTGCGCGCGGTGCAGCCACTGCAGGTCTTCGAGCTGGCCTTCGAAGGCGTCAACCGCAGCCCGCGGCACAAGTCGGGCATCGCCGTGCGCTTTCCGCGCATCCTGCGCTGGCGCGAGGACAAGCCGGCGGCCGAGGCGGACCGGATCGATCAGCTGGCAGCATTCGCCCGATGAATGCGCGGCGCTCGGACAGCGCGCAGGACGCGGCGCAGGCCTGCCTTGAAGCCTGGTTCGCCGGCCGCGGCCATGCGCCACTGGTGCACCAGCGCGAGGTGTGGAGCGCCTACCTCGAGGGTCGCAGCGGCCTGCTGCACACCCCCACCGGCAGCGGCAAGACCTTGGCCGTCGCCGGCGGCCCCCTGATCGAAGCGTTGCGCGACGGCGACCGCGGCGGCGCGCCAAGACTGCTCTGGATCACTCCGCTGCGCGCGCTGGCCAGTGACACCGCGGGCGCCCTGCAGCGGGCGATCGACGGCGTCGGCCTTGGCTGGCAGGTGGTACTGCGCAGCGGCGATGCCAGCGCCCGCGACAAGCGCCTGGCGCGCTCGGGGAAACGCGAGGTGGTGGTCACGACGCCCGAGTCGTTGTCCCTGCTGCTCTCCTATGCCGACACTCAGGCCAGCCTCGGCGGCTTGCGTGCGGTGGTAGTCGACGAATGGCATGAGCTGCTGGGCAGCAAGCGCGGGGTGCTGCTTGAGTTGGCCCTGGCCCGGCTGCGTCGCCTGGCGCCCAGGCTGCGCTGCTGGGGCCTGTCGGCCACCCTTGGCAATCTCGATGAGGCGGCACGGGTGCTGCTGCCCGCCGAGGACGCGCCGCTGCGCATCGGCGCCGCGACGCTCCGGCGCACCAAGGTCGAATGCCTGCTGCCGGACGATCCTGGGCGTTTCCCGTATGCCGGGCACCTGGGACTGTCCCAGCTTGCTCTGGTTTTGGGGCGGCTGCTCGCCGCGCGCAGCTCCCTGCTGTTCACCAACACCCGGGCCCAGGCCGAACTCTGGCATCAGGCGCTGTCCGCGGTCTGGCCGGAATCGCCCTCTACGCTGGCCCTGCATCACGGCTCGATCGACCCGGCGCAGCGCCGCGCCGTCGAGCAGGCGCTGGCTGCTGGCGATCTGCGCGCCGTGGTCGCCACCAGCAGCCTCGACTTGGGCGTCGACTTTCCGCCGGTCGACCAGGTCCTGCAGATCGGCAGTCCCAAGGGCGTTGCGCGCCTGCTGCAGCGCGCCGGCCGCGCCCGCCATCGCCCCGGCGAGTGCGGCGCGATCATCGGCGTCCCCACCCACGCCCTTGAGCTTGCCGAGTACGCCGCGGTGCGCCGTGCGGTGGAACGCCATGAGATGGAGGCACGGCGGCCGCTGACCGGCTGTCTCGACGTGCTTGCCCAGCACGCAGTCACCCTGGCGCTCGGCGGTGGCTTCGAGGCCGATGCGCTGTACGCCGAGGTGCGCAGCAGTCATGCCTACGCCGAACTCGAGCGCGAGCGCTTCGACGCCATGCTGCGCTTCATCGAAGTCGGCGGCGAGGCGCTCGCCCACTATCCGGACTACCGTCGGGTGCGTCGCCAGGACGACGGCCGCTACGTGCTCGACGACCGCCGCATCGCCCTCCGCCATCGGTTGTCGATCGGCACCATCAGCAGCGACGGCGCGCTGGCGGTCAAGCTGCTGCGCGGCAAGACCCTGGGCCACGTCGAGGAACGCTTCGTCGGCCAGCTCGCACCGGGCGATCGGTTTCTGTTCGCCGGCCGCGCGCTGCAGCTGGTGCGGGTCGAGAACATGGTCGCCATGGTCAAGCTCGCGGCCAAGCACGACGGCCGCGTGCCGCGCTGGCAGGGCGGTCAGCTGCCTCTGTCGAATGCGGTAGGCGCGCGGCTGGCCGCGGTGCTGGCCGACCCGGAAGGCGCTGCCGAGGCGAGCGCGCTGGCGCCGCTGCGCCGTGCCCAGTCGGCACGCTCGCGCCTGCCGCGGCCGGGCGCCCTGCTGATAGAGCGCGGCCGCTCGCGCGAGGGCGAGCACCTGTTCGTCTACCCGTTCGCCGGCCGCCAGCTGCATGACGGACTGGCCGCGCTGTGGGCCTTTCGGCTGGCGCGAATCGCGCCGGGCACCTATACCTTCAGCTGCAGCGACTACGGGCTGATGCTCAGTGCCGATGTTCTGCCCGAACTCGATGCTGGGAGGTGGAACGGCCTGCTCAGCAGCGAGGGCCTCACCGAGGACCTGAAGGCCTGTCTCAATCTGGCCGAACTGGCGCGCCGGCAGTTCCGCGAAGTGGCCCGGGTCGCCGGCCTGCTGCCGCCTTCCCTGCCCGGTCGCGCGCCGCGCTCGCTACGCGCCCTGCAGACCAGCAGCGCCTTGCTGTTCGACGTGCTCAGTCGGCACGACCCGGGTCACCTCCTGCTGGCCCAGGCCGAGCATGAGGTGCGCCAGCAGCAGCTGCGCGAGAGCGAGCTGTGCGAGCTGCTCGATATCCTGGTCGCCCAGCCGCGCGACGAAGTGGTCCTGTCCTCGCTCAGCCCCTTGGCCTTTCCGCTCTGGGCCGAAAGCCAGCGCGGCCAGCTCAGCACCGAGGACTGGCGCAGCCGGGTGCGCCGCGCCGCCGAGAAACTGGAGCGCGGCCTTGGCAGATGAACATATCGTTTCGCTTGGGGATGCGCGCCTGCAGCTGCTCGGGGAGCGCGCCGTGTTCTGGCCGGCACAGCAGGCCCTGCTGATCGCCGACCTGCACCTTGGCAAGGCCGACGTTCTGCGCCGCGCCGGCATCCTCGCCCCGCGCGGCAGCACCAGCGCCGACCTTGAGCGTCTGCAGCAGCTCATCGCCGAGCATCGCCCGCGGACGCTGTGGATCCTCGGTGACCTGCTGCACGGCCCGCTGCTCGATGCGCCCTGGCTGGAACGCTGGCGGCAGTTCCGCGCCGCGCACGCGCAGCGCGCCATCCGGGTCATCGCCGGCAACCATGACCGCGCCCTGCGCGCCGACATCCTCGGCCTCGATGGGGTACACGGCGCCGCCGACCTCGACGGCCTGCACCTCTGCCACGAGCCGCCGCCGGCCGCGCCTGCGCCCTTCGTCTGCGGCCATCTGCACCCATGCGTCCGCCTGCCCGGCCTGCCCCGACGCTGGCCCGCCTTCGTGCTGACCGAGCAGGGCCTCCAGTTACCTGCCTTCTCCCTGCTCACCGGCGGCCTGCTGATCGACCACCGCAGCGCCGGCGCCTGCTTCGCCTGCGTCGAGGGCGAAGTCATCGCCCTGCCCTCACCGCGTCGCCAGATCACGCGACGTGTGCGCAACTGAAGAGGTGGCAAGGGCGCGAATTCGCCGTTCGTCGAGGTCCCTCAATTGCGCCGGCTTTCTGTGGGAGCGGATCGTATCCGCGACCGCAGCGCGACAGGCTTGCCACTGACTGCGGTTAGATCGAAGCTCCGCGGTCGCGGATACGATCCGCTCCCACAACAGCTCGCCGAACTGCCCTGCCAACGGCAGCTTCGCGCCCACCCTGCGCATTGCCCCTGGCCGGATCACCCCCTTCGGCGCAGCGCCCGCGGCCGGAGATCAGCGCGCAGGAGAATCCGGGTAGGGAAATTCATCGGCCGCCGGCGCACACTGCAGTCATGCCCCGCCGTGGTCGCCCGCCTGCCGATGATCTGCTGACGCCTGCCGAGTGGCGGGTGGCGGATGCGGTAAGGCATGGGTTGAGCAATCCGCAGATTGCGCGGGGGCAGGGGGTGAGCGTTGACGCGGTGAAGTATCACGTCGGCAATGCGCTGCAAAAACTCGGCCTTGCTGACCGTCGGGCGCTGCGGCAATGGGATGGGGTACCACGGCGCGGCGCGCTACGGGCACGAAACCAAGGAGTTGCAACGATGACCACGCAAACGAGCTTGGGGCCGATCGGACAGATCGCCCGCACCGTCAGCGACACGCCAGCAGCAGAAAGCTGGTTTCGTGACGTCCTCGGACTACCGCACCTGTTCACCTTCGGCACCCTGGCCTTCTTCGACTGCGGCGGC
>CAYGMG010000034.1:0-31942 GCA_964350895.1 uncultured Lysobacter sp. | reverse complement strand
AGCATAGCTCGCAAGCTGATCGGCCTTGCTAGGTACTTATTCAGACCTTCCTTAGGGTAGCTCCGACCATGAGCATTCTAAGTTTTGGTCGCAACGTAGCGCATCGAACTTCGCCACAGCGCTCATCGCGGCTTTGCCTGAGGGCCGAACCAGATCAGCGAAGCCATTCTGCCGCTGCGGCCATCGCGTCGGTGCGAGTAGTAGCGCTGCGGATTGGACAGCGTGCAGTGCTGGCCGTCGTGGACAGTCCGAACGCCCGCCCGCGACAGCCGCGCGCGGGCCAGTTGCGGCAGGTCGCAAAGCCAGTGGCCGGGCCGGGTGACAACGAAGCACCGGGCGTCGGCTTGGTGCGACGAAACGAAGGCCTCACGGACTTCAACGCCCACTTCATAGCGCAGCGGGCCGGCGCTGGGCCCGATCCAGACGAGGATCTCGCTAGGCGGAGTGCGCATGGCGCGCAGTGTGTTCTCGATGACCCCTGCGGCCAGGCCACGCCAGCCAGCATGCACCGCTGCCACCTCGTCGCCGCGACGCGTACAAAGCAGCACCGGCAGGCAGTCGGCGGTCAGCACCGCCAGGACTTCCCCCGGGGCCGAGGTAACCGCTGCATCGGCCTCAATTTCCTGCACGGCGTCGGCCGAGCCGAAACGCCATACCCGCGTCCCGTGCACCTGGCGCAGCCAGCGAGGTTCGGCCGGCAGCTCGGCGACCCAGCCCAGCGCTTCCCGATTGTGGGCCACCGCCCCCGGCTCGTCGCCGCAGCGGTCGCCAAGGTTGAAGCTGTCGAAGGGCGGCTGCGACTGGCCGACATTGAGCCCCCGGCGCAGGGTGGTCAGGGCATGAACCCCGGGCGGCGCGGGCCAATCAGCACGCAGCAGTACCGACTCGCGCACCTGCCGATCAAGCATGCGCCCCAGCGGCACGCTGAGCTGCTCAGGCATGTGCCTTGGCGTCATCGCGCAAGGCGCCGATCAACTCGACCAGATCGGCCGGCCGCGGCGCTTCGGCCAGCACCTGGGCCCCGCCGAACGGATGCGCAAAACCCAGCCGCTCTGCATGCAAGGCCTGGCGACGGAACCCGCGCAGGCTGCCGTCCAGCCGCTCCGTGGCCTGGCGCGGCAAGCGAAGGTTGCCGCCATAGAGCGGGTCGCCCACCAGCGGGAAGCGGATGTGCTGCATATGTACCCGGATCTGATGCGTGCGCCCGGTCTCCAGCCGGCACTCGACCAGGGTGTGGGCGCGAAAGCGTTCACGCACCCGGTAGTGGGTGACCGCCGGCCGTCCGGACTCGCTGACCACGCGCCGCAGCCGATCGCTGCGATGGCGGTCGAGCGGTGCGTCAACGGTGCCGCCCGCGACCATGGCGCCATTGACTACCGCTTCGTACTGGCGCTGGATGCCGCGCTCAGCAAGCAGGGCGACCAGGGCGGTGTGCGCAGTCAGCGTGCGGGCCACCAGCAAGGCGCCGCTGGTCTCCTTGTCGAGGCGATGCACGATGCCCGCCCGAGGCAGGATCTCCAGTCGCGGATCGTGGTGCAGCAGCGCATTGACCAGGGTGCCATCGGGATTGCCGGCCCCCGGATGCACCACCAGACCGGCCCGCTTGTTGATGATCAGCAGGTGCTCGTCCTCATACAGCAGGTCGAGCGCGATCGGCTGCGAGCGGTCTCGCGTGGCCTTGGCCACGCTGGCGCTGAGTTTGACTGCCGCGCCTTCGGCGACCAGCGTCTTGGGCTTGGCAACCTGGCCGTCGACAGTCAGCTCGCCAGACTTGATCCAGCCCGCCAGCCGCGATCTGGAATGCTCGGGAAACAGCTCGGCGACGGCCTGGTCGAGGCGCAGTCCCGCCTGCGCTGCGCCAACGCGCGCTTCTGCGTTGACGGTAAGCTCAGCAGCCGCGGCTGCAGTTCGGTCATGGTTCACATCAGACATGCTTAATGGAGGCCCCTGGCGGCTTTGGGCTATCATCGCCCGCTTCGAGCCGCGACCGGCGCTCATTGATTCGGTAGAACATGATCCACTATCCAGCCTTGCTTCGCCCAGCTTCGCGCAGTTTCTCGCCCTCGCTGGCCCGTGCCGCGCTGCTCTTGCTGCTCACCGGCATGCTCGCCGGCTGCGGCAGCTGGCTGCAGCGCGAGGATCCGCTGGAGACCCTGCCGGTCGAAGAGATGTACGCCGGGGCCAAGGATGCGCTCAAGGTCGGCAACCTCGGCCGGGCCACACGCTACTACCAGCGACTGATCGCGCGCTTTCCCTACGGCCGCTACACCGAGCAGGCGCAGCTCGAGCTGGCCTACGCGCAGCACCGCAACAGCCAGCCCGAAGATGCACTGTCGACGATCAACCGCTTCATCCGTACCTATCCCGCGCACGAAAAAGTCGCCTATGCCTTCTACCTGAAGGCAGTGATCAATTTCGAGCGCGGCAAGAGCGCTCTTGACCGGCTGGTCGGCATCGATTCCACCCAGCGCGATCAGGCCTTCAACGTGCAGAGTTTCAATGACTTTGCCGAGGTTATCCGGCGCTTCCCCGACACCCGCTACGCGGCCGACGCGCGCCAGCGCATGGTCTACCTGCGCAACCGGCTGGCCCGCTACGAGATCAATGTCGCCCAGTACTACCTGCGCCGCGAGGCCTGGATCGCTGCGCTAAAGCGTGGCCAGTACCTGATCGAGGTCTACCCGCAGTCACGCTACCAGGCCGATGCCCTGGCGATCATGGCCGAGAGCTATCGCAAGCTCGGCCAGGACGCCCTCGCCGATGATGCGCTTCGCGTACTCAAGACCAACGACCCGGACCACCCCTATCTGAGCGGCGGCTGGCCCAATGCGGGCGGCTGGTGGCGCAAGCTGGTGCCGTTCGGGGATGAGCGGAGCAGCTAGTGTCCTGTCCCGGAAGTACATCGCAGAATTCGCTCGGTCTGCGCCGCGACTTCAGCAACCTACTTCTGGGACAGGACACTAGGACTCAGCAGCAGCGGGAGGAGCTTCAGCTCCCCCAGCCTGAAGTGATGGGATAGCGCCGCTCTCGGCCGAAGGCCCGACGCGACACCTTCGGCCCTGGCGCCGACTGGCGGCGCTTCCACTCGTTGATGAAAACCAGCCGGGCGACGCGCAGCACCGTGGCTTCGTCGAAACCCTCGGCGATGATTTCGGCTCTGGACATCTCGCGATCAATGAAGCGGTACAGGATCGCATCCAGAACCGGATACGGCGGCAGGGAATCCTCGTCCTTCTGGTCCTCGCGCAGCTCCGCGCTGGGCGGCCGGTCGATCACCGCCTGCGGGATGACTTCGCCATTGCGGTTGCGCCAGCGCGCCAGCTCGAACGCTTCGGTCTTGTAGACATCCTTGAGCGGGGCGTAGCCGCCGCACATGTCCCCATAGATGGTCGCGTAGCCGACCGCGTACTCGCTCTTGTTGCCGGTGGTGAGCAGCAAATGTCGGAACTTGTTTGACAGCGCCATCAGCAGGGCACCGCGGCAGCGTGACTGCAGGTTTTCCTCGGTCACGTCGCTGGCCGTCCCACTGAACAGGGGCGCCAGGGAGTCCAGGAATCCGAGGAAGGCAGGCTCGATCGGCAGGGTCTCCAGACGCACGCCCATTGTCTGAGCCTGGACCGCCGCCAGATCATTGCTGAGGTCTGAGGTGTAGCGCGATGGCAGGCGCACGGCGACAACGTTCTCAGGCCCCAGGGCATCGACAGCGATCGCCAGCACCAGGGCCGAATCGATCCCTCCGGAAAGCCCGACCAGAGCGGAGCGGAATCCGTTCTTGCGCAGATAGTCGCCTGTCCCGCGCACCAGCGCGCCCCAGGTCAGGGCGAGCCGCGATTCGTCGCCCGCTTCAGGCCAGATCCGTGGCTGCCAGCGACGGCTGGAAAGGTCGAGGTCGGCGATCAGCAGGGCCTCCTCGAAATCGGCTGCCGCGGGATGCAGGCTGCCATCGCCGCCGGCCAGCACCGAGCAGCCGTCGAAAACCAGTTCGTCCTGGCCACCTACGGTGTTGAGATAGGCCAGAGGCACGGCACACTCGGCGTGGCGCCTCGCAATGACCGCATCGCGCTCGTCCGGCTTGCTCTCTTCGTAGGGCGACGCGTTGGCCACGAGCACCAGCTCGGCGCCGGCTTCGACCGTCTCACGCAGCGGCCGCGCAAACCAGAAATCCTCGCAAATCAGCAGGCCAACCCTGCAGCCGGCGACCTCCACCACCAAGGGCGCGCTGCCCTTGGAGAAGTATCGACGCTCGTCGAAGACGGCATAGTTGGGCAGCTCGCGCTTGCGGTATGTAGCTTCGATGCGGCCGTCGCGAAGCACGCTCAGCGCGTTGTAGACAGCGCTCCCAGCGGCCTCGGGATGGCCAACCACGACAACGATGCCGTGGACCTGCTCGGCGATTCGCAGCAGCGCTTGATGACAGGCGGCAAGAAAGCTCGGCCGGAGCAGCAGGTCTTCCGGAGAGTATCCAGAGAGCGCCAGCTCGGGGAACAGGACGAGGTCGGCAGCATGCTGGTCACGGGCAGCGCCAATGGTCGCCAGAATCCGCTGCTGATTCTTGTCCAGATGGCCGACAACAAAATCCTGCTGGGCTAGTGCGACGCGCATCCCGGCATTTCCTCGATCGCACTGGACGGTCGCGGCGCGCAGCGCGCGCCGCGATCTATGCAGCCTACTTTTTCTTCATCCGCTCCACCAGCGCGTGACCCAGGTCCGCCGGTGAGCGGACCGTGGTGACGCCGGCCTGTTCCAGAGCGGCGAACTTGCCGGCCGCGGTGCCCTTGCCGCCGGACGCGATGGCGCCGGCGTGGCCCATGCGCTTGCCCGGAGGAGCAGAGGCGCCGGCGATGAAGCCGACCACTGGCTTGGTCACGTACTCGGTGATGAATTCGGCCGCCTCTTCTTCGGCGCTTCCGCCGATCTCGCCGACCATGATGATGCCCTCGGTCTGCGGATCATCCTGGAACATCTGCAGGCAGTCGATGAAGTTCATGCCCTGGATCGGGTCGCCGCCGATGCCGATGCAGGTCGACTGTCCGAGGCCGGCGTCGGTGGTCTGCTTGACCGCTTCGTACGTCAGCGTGCCGGAGCGCGAGACGATACCCACCTTGCCTGGCTGGTGGATGTGCCCGGGCATGATGCCGATCTTGCACTCGCCCGGAGTAATGATGCCCGGGCAGTTGGGGCCGATCAGCCAGCATTCGTCGTAGTGCGCAAGCGCGTGCTTGACCCGCAGCATGTCGAGCACCGGAATGCCTTCGGTGATGCAGACGATGACCCGAATACCGGCATCGGCCGCTTCGAGAATGGCATCGGCGGCGAACGGCGGCGGCACATAGATCACCGACGCGTCGGCGCCGGTGTCGTCGATCGCGTCCTGCACGGTGTCATAAACGGGCAGACCGATATGCTCCTTGCCACCCTTGCCCGGGGTGACGCCACCCATGACCTTGGTGCCGTACTCGAGCATCTGCTCGGCATGGAAGGTGCCCTGCTGGCCGGTGAAGCCCTGGACGATAACCTTGGTGTTCTTGTTGACCAATACGCTCATGTCTAATTCCCGGTTCTCGTTCAGGCCACTGCGGCCACGGCCTTCTTGGCCGCGTCGTTGAGGTCATCGGCAGGGATCAAGGCCAGCCCGCTGGTCTTCAGCAGCTCCTTGCCCTTCTCGACATTGGTACCTTCCAGGCGAACCACGACCGGCACCTTGACGCCCACTTCCTTGACCGCCGCGATGATGCCCTCGGCGATCATGTCGCAGCGGACGATGCCGCCGAAAATGTTGACCAGGATTGCTTTGACCTTGTCCGAGGCAAGGATCAGCTTGAACGCCTCGGTCACCCGCTCCTTGGTGGCGCCGCCACCGACGTCGAGGAAGTTGGCCGGCTCGGCGCCGTTGAGCTTGATCACATCCATGGTCGCCATGGCCAGACCGGCGCCGTTGACCATGCAGCCGATATTGCCGTCCATGGTGACGTAGTTGAGGTCGTGCTCGGCGGCCTCGGCCTCCTGTGCGTCTTCCTGCGCCTTGTCACGCATGGCGACCAGCTTGGCCTGGCGGAAGCCGGCGTTGTCGTCGGAGTTGATCTTGCCGTCCAGCGCGATCAGGTCACCGGCGCTGGTGATCGCCAGCGGGTTGAGCTCGACCAGGGACAGGTCCTTCTCGTTGAACAGCCTGAACAGGCCCATCATGATCTTGGTCAGCTGGTTGGTCTGCTTGGCATTCAGGCCCATCGAGAAACCGACCTGACGGCACTGGAAGGCCTGCAGACCCTGGACAAACTGCACCTGCACGGTGTGGATCGCGTCCGGATTCTCCTCGGCGACCTTCTCGATCTCGACGCCGCCTTCGGCCGAGACAATGTAGGAGATCGACTTCGAGGCGCGATCGACCAGCACCGAAAGGTACAGCTCCTTGCCAATGTCCGAGGCCTCGGTGACCAGCACGCAGTCGACCGGCAGCTCGCGGCCGCCCGACTGGTAGGTCGCCATGCCCTTGCCGAGCATGCCGGCTGCTGCATCGCGCACCCCGTCGAGGGTCTTGACCAGCTTGACGCCGCCGGCCTTGCCGCGGCCGCCGGCATGGATCTGCGCCTTGACCACCCAGTGTTCGCCACCGATGGACTTGGCCGCTTCGACGGCCTGCTCGGGGGTCTGCGCGACGCGGCCTGCCGGAACCGGAATGCCGTACTCGGCGAACAGTTCTTTGGCCTGATACTCGTGAAAGTTCATGCTGCACCTGGGATCGGAAAAGGAGGGCCGGTCGACGGCGTGGGGCGCGAAGCGCTGCCCGGTGCGGCGCCGGCCGAGGCCGCGGTATTGTGGCGAAGCGGGGAGGCAAAGGCAAAGCCGGATCCGTGCAGCGCAACTTGCGCGACGCAACACAGGGCCCGGCTTGGGCTAATGTGCGGCCATGCGGCTCACCTCCTCCCGTCGCCACGACCGTCGATTCGATCGCGATGCCCTGCAGCGCGAGCTGTACTTCTTTACCCTGTATCGCTGCTTCCAGGCGGCCCTGATCGCCCTGGTGGTGTTCAGCCCGGTCGGCCCGACGGTGGCCGAGCTGATCCAGCCAAGGCTGGCCCAGGTCGCCTGCCTTGTCTACCTGGTGCTCAGCGCGATTCTTCTGCTGGTCGCAACACGCTCCCGAACCAGCGTCACCCGTCAGGTGCTGATCGGGCTGGGTGCCGACATCCTGGTCACCTTGCTGATGCGGGCAGCACTCGAGGGCGTCGACCTCGGCCTGGCCTTGCTGCTGATCGTGAATGTCGGCGCTGGCGCCCTGCTGCTGGCCTTCCGCTGGGGGTTCCTGTTCGCGACCCTGGCCAGCGTCGGCACGGTGGTCGAGTTCCTCGCCACGTCCTTTCTCGGCCTTGGCGCCACCAATGCCTCGGAAACCGGCATGCTGGCCATCACCTACCTGGGCGTGGCCGCGCTGTGCAACATTCTCGGCGCCAACCTGCGCGAGAGCACCCAGCTCGCAGCGCGCCGCGGCGAAGAGGCCGCCAGCCTGTCGCAGATCAATGACCTGATCATCCGACGGTTGCGCTCAGGGGTCATCGTGGTCGACCACGGCAATCAGGTGCGCCTGCTCAACGAGACCGCCTGGGCCCTGCTCGGCGAACCCACCCCAGGAGAAAAGCGACTCGACGCGCTCAGCCCGCTGCTGCGCCAGCGCCTCGACGAGTGGCGCGATGACCCGCAGCGCGAACCCCAGCCGCTGCAATTGCGCAGCGATCGCCCCGACGTTGTGCCGCGCATCGTCCGCCTTGGCACCTCGGAGAACCTGCTGCTGGTCTTCCTCGATGACAGCGAGCTGGTCTCCCGGCGCGCCGAACAGCTGACCTTGAGCACCCTTGGCCGGCTGTCGGCAGGGATCGCCCACGAGGTACGCAACCCGCTAGGCGCGATCAGCCACGCCGCCCAACTGCTGGAGGAGTCCGAGGACCTGGCCGAAGCCGACCGCCAACTGCTGCGGATCATCCTCACCCAGAGCCAGCGGGTAAACGGGATCATCAACAATGTTCTCGCACTGTCCCGCCGTGAAGCGGCGCGGCCCGAGGTGCTGGAAATCAGCGAATGGCTGGAGCAGTTCGTGGAGCTGTATCGCCACGAGCATTTTCTGCAGGATCAAGCCATCCACGCGCGAGCCGAGCACGGGCCGATCACCGCGGTGTTCGACCCGCAGCAGCTGCACCAGGTGCTGACCGCGCTGCTCAGCAATGCCTTGAAGTACGGCCGGCGCGGCGCTGAGCCGGCCGAGGTCACCCTGCGCAGCCGGCTGGCCGAGGACCGCGCCACGCCCCTGGTCGAGGTCAGCGACCGTGGCCCCGGCATCCCCGCTGACATCGTCAGCAAGGTCTTCGAACCTTTCTACACTACCCATGACATGGGCAGCGGGCTGGGGCTCTACATCGCCCGACAGATCTGCGAAGCGAACCAGGCGGTGCTGGAATATCATCCCAACACGGAAGGCGGCAGCTGCTTCCGGATCGTCCTTTCCAAGCCGCTGCCGATTGCCTGATCGGCGCCAACGCATTTCATCCGCTGCCGCCATCACGGCATAATCATCGCCGATCTCCCACCGGGCACGCCCATGCTGCCGACCCGCTGCGCCCTGGTTGTTGATGACGAACGCGATATCCGCGAACTGCTGTCGATCACGCTCAGCCGGATGGGCCTGCAGGTGGATACCGCCGAGGACATTGCCGCCGCGCAGCGCAAGCTGGCCGGCCAGCCCTATGACCTTTGCTTTACCGATATGCGCCTGCCTGACGGCTCGGGCCAGTCGATCATCGAACTGATCAGCAGCCGATATCCGGATACGCCGGTGGCCATGATCACCGCGCATGGCAATGTCGACGCTGCGGTCAATGCGCTCAAGGCCGGCGCCTTCGACTTCGTCAGCAAACCGGTCGACCTGCATGTGCTGCGCCGGATGGTGCAGAACGCGCTCCAGCTCGGCGAGCAGCGGCGCGCCCAGGCCCAGCTCAGCAACAACAAGCTGCTCGGCGACTCGCCGCCGATCAACAGCCTGCGCGCGACCATCGCCAAGGTGGCGCGCAGCCAGGCGCCGGTGTTCATCAGCGGCGAGTCCGGCGTCGGCAAGGAGCTGGTCGCCCGGCTGATCCACGAGCAGGGCCCGCGCGCGAGTGGGCCCTTCGTCCCGGTGAACTGCGGCGCCATCCCCACCGAGCTTATGGAAAGCGAGTTCTTCGGCCACAAGAAGGGCAGCTTCACCGGCGCCGTGGCGGATAAAGAAGGACTATTCCAGGCGGCGCAGGGTGGCACCCTGTTTCTCGACGAGGTCGCCGAGCTGCCCTTGCACATGCAGGTCAAGCTGCTGCGGGTGATCCAGGAAAAGTCGGTGCGTCCGGTCGGCGCCAACAACGAACAGCCGGTCGATGTGCGCATTCTTTCGGCCACCCACACCGATCTATCCGCCCGGGTCGGCGAAGGGCGCTTCCGCCACGACCTGTACTACCGGATCAATGTCATCGAGCTACAGGTTCCGCCGCTGCGCGAACGCACCGAGGACATTCCCCTGCTCGCCGAAGCCCTGCTCAAGCGGCTGGCTGCGGAAAACGGCGATCCCGGCTACGAGCTGGCCGACGACGCCCGTCAATCGCTGGACGACTACGCCTTTCCCGGCAATGTCCGCGAGCTGGAGAACATCCTTGAACGCGCTGTCGCCCTCTGCGATGGCGGGGTTATCCACGCCGATGATTTGCGCTTGCCGGCAGCTGGCAGCGGCATGCCGCCGGCCGCCGGCCGCGAGCCGACATTGTCGCCACAGACAGTCGAGACCGCGGGCGCCAGCGCCGGGGAGATGCTTCCGGGGCGGATTCCCGGCGACCTGCCAGACTTCATCGAATCGCTGGAGCGCGAGGCCATCCAAAAGGCTCTGATCGAGTGCAAGTACAACAAGACCAAGGCCGCCGCCAAGCTCGGCATCACCTTTCGCGCCATGCGCTACAAGCTCAAGAAGCTGGGCATCGATTGACCCGGCTCCGGGGCTTGCAACCCAGCCGCCGGCTGGGAAAAATTGCCGCTCAGCGATGGGACTGCCGCTGCGCAGTTGGATCGCCCTGGGGGCCACAAGCCTCGCCGGCGAAGCGCCCCGCAGACAGGTCGGCGCCCGGCGTAGCGCCCACTACCTAACGCCTTTGCATGGAGATCCTTCATGAGCCGCTGGAAAGCCGCTGGCATCCATCTCGTCCTCAGCCTGATTGTCGTCGGCGCGCTGGCCGCGCTGATGCTCAGCACCTGGTACGCCAAGGGCCTGTTCCATTTCGCCCAGGCCGACAAGCTCCTGCTGCTGGTAGGCGGCATCGACGTCACGGTCGGACCACTGCTGACCCTGCTGGTCTACCGCGCCGGAAAGAAGGGGCTGAAGCTCGACCTCAGCCTGATCGGCCTTGCCCAGGTCGCCTTCCTTGCCTATGGCCTCAGCGTGGTCTGGGTCTCCCGCCCCGCCTTCCTGGTGGCCCTGCCTGAACGTGTCCAGCTGGTGTTCGCCAACGAGATCGATGACGACGTCCTGCCAGTCACCGAAGGCGCCCTGCCGCGTACGCACGTGCCGTGGTTTGGCCCGGAGCTGGTCGGTGCGCGGCCGCCCGCCGACCTGCAAGCCCGCCAGCGCCTGATCGACGAGCTGCTCGCAGGTCGTGACCTGCCTGTCTTTCCCAAGCACTACCGCCCGTTCGATGAACTCGCCGAAGAGCTGCTGGCCGGCGCGGATGGCATCGGCTCTCTGGGTGGCCAGCTGCCCTCTGCGCAACGCGAGGCGCTGCACCGCCAACTCAAGGAAGCATTCGGCGAGGATGCGCGTTGGGTGCCCATTGCCTCCTCCCGCGGAACGGCAGTCCTGTTTCTCAATCCGGCCAACGGTCGGCCCGCACAGGTATTTCCACTGGACCCCAGGTGACGCGACAGACGCATTACGTCACTTTCCGCCCAATTACGACCCATTCCCGTTGTGGCCCACAGCGAACCACCGCACACCAGACCGTGAAGGCCATTTTCTGGCACGGGATTGCCGCTTCCCGCCAAGGAATTTTTCCAATCGCCTCATGGACTTGCATCGGGCACTCGCATTGCGCAGACAGCTGGCACGGGTTATGCTTTAGCTGCTACCGCAAGCGTCGTCATTGGCTGCAAGGCCACGGAGCAAGGCCGCGAGCCTCTGTGCCGACGTAGGCAAAGCTAGCTAACCCGCAACCAACCCACTGGGGAGTTCCCATGAAGAAGATGCAAGGTTTTACCCTCATCGAGCTGATGATCGTCATCGCGATCCTCGGCATCCTGATGGCCATCGCCATCCCCGCCTACCAGGACTACACCGTCCGTGCGCGCTTCTCCGAGTGCATTGGCAAACTGGCCCCGCTCAAGCTGGCGGCCTCCGAAGTGCGTCTCAACTCCAATGCCCGCACC
The DNA here is from genome assembly GCA_964350895.1 of uncultured Lysobacter sp. GTDB lineage: Bacteria > Pseudomonadota > Gammaproteobacteria > Xanthomonadales > Xanthomonadaceae > Pseudomarimonas. Next base: position 20,515 of record CAYGMG010000034.1, on the reverse strand, counting down.
TTCCCCACCACCATCGCTCAGCTGGGCGACGCGACTGCATCCCAGTGGTGCGTAGCGCCGACCGTGCCCTCCGCTGGCGTGATCCAGATCACCAACAGCGCCGCGATCGGCAACGGCTTGGCTTCGGGGGCTATCTCCGTGCAGCTGTCGGGTACCGTCCGCTCCGGTCAGCAGGATGTGACGTGGACCTGCAAGCCGACTACCGCAAGCAACGCGAACAACAAGTTCCTTCCGGGTTCGTGCCGCTAAGCTAGATCTTTCGCGTAAGCGAATTGACCACGTTAGGCACATCGCGTCATCGCCAGGCCCCCTTCAGTGGAAGGGGGCCTGCGCGTTTCTGGGGGCTTGTGGTGACGATGGCGGTTCTCGGCTGCCTGATCCCCTTCGTGCCAGGCCTATCCGGCCCCTTTCAGCATGACGACCTGAGCAACTTGCCAAGCCTCGTGGTCGGCCCCTTCAGATGGGAGGCACTCATCGAGGTGGCTTTCAGAAATGAAAGCGGGCCCCTGAGAAGGCCGCTGTCGAATGTCTTGCTGGCCATCAATTATTGGATCCACGGAATCCACTATTCGCCCGGATTCAAGGCTGGCAACCTTCTGATCCACGGCTTGACCGGATTAGCGGCATATTGGCTTTGCCTGGAACTCTTCAGGGCACGCGCTTTCGGTGCGCTGCCCCTGCCAAGAGCCAGAGTTCTCGCGTTGATCGCTGCGGCCATCTGGCTCCTGCATCCGCTTCAGGTCAGCACTGCGCTCTACATCGTGCAGAGAATGGCGCAGCTGGCGACGCTGTTCTGCTTTGTTGCTATCGCTTGGATCGCGCGCGAGACCAGGCTGTCCGAAGAACTCCAGCGCCCGCGAAACCTTCGGATTTGTATCGGCTTTTTTGCCGCCACTGTGTTGGCAACCGCTTCCAAGGAGAACGGGTTGCTCACGGTCGCTTTGGCCGGCGCGACATGGTTTGTGTTGCTGTCGAACCTGGCCCCTCGAACTGGGGCAGCGGCGCCAGCATTGCATCGCTACCGTCCAGCCATCTACCTCTGCGTCCTGCTTCCTTCGTTGGCAGCGATCGCCATTCTGGCAGCCCGGCCCGATTTGGTACTTGCGGGGTACCTTGATCGCCCTTGGACACTGCCCGATCGACTTTGGACACAGTCCGTGGTGCTTTGGCTGTATCTGAAACTGATCTTCGTGCCAATGCCCAGCACCATGGGCCTTTACCACGACGTAACAACCTACCAGTCGGGAGATCTGATCGCTCTGATCGCTGGCGCAGGACTGCTGCTGGCAATGGCGGTTGCCGTCGTTGGCGTGAGGCGTCACGCGGTCTGGAGCTGGGCCATACTCTGGTTTGCGGCATCGCACCTGATGGAATCTACCGCGCTGCCACTGGAGATGATCTACGAGCATCGCAACTACACAGGGCTGCTCGGTTTCGCGGTCCTGATTGCCTGGCTGTTGGCACGAGCCAGCGAGCGCTTTCGCGTCGGGCTGCTGCAAGTGTGCGCCATTCCGTTGGTTTTGCTAGCGAGCATGACCTTTAGTAGGTCTGTTGACTGGTCCACGCCGGAAAACTTCTACGCAGCCGAGTTCCGCCACCACCCACATTCGTTCAGAGCCCTGCTCGGATTTTATGATCGCTTGAAGCAAACCGGCGCCTTCCCGGAAGTCGCCGACCACCTGGAGCAAGAAATTCTCGACAGACGAGGAGAGGAGCCCTGGGTCAAGCTGATGCTCGCAGGAAGGCAGTGTGAGTCAAGCGAAATCGAAGCAAACTGGGGCGAGGTGAGAAGCTCGATCCGGCAGGCCGAAAGCCTGGGGCGTTTTGTGGACTACGCCAGAGCGGTTCAGGATCAGGTTTTCAAGGGAGGCTGCCCAGGGCTAGATCTCGACGAGTTTGAACAGGTCCTTATCCAGACTTACTACAGAGGACTCTACGGCGACGACCATGCGAGCGCTGCGGTGAGCGGCTCCCTGATCGCCTGGCTCAATCGACACGAGGGCAAGACCGACAAGGCTAGCTACTGGTTCTGGCGGACGACCAACGCCTTTCCCAACGCCGTCGAACCGCTATTCGACGCTGCCTACATGCACCTCAATCAGGGCCAGCCTGAGGAGGTACGCAAGGCGCTCAATGAGCTTTGGCGACGACAAGATGCCTATCGGCTACGGATCAGCTATCGGATAGAAGAGGTTGAATCTCACTTGGAGGAGCTTGAGCGCTCGTTGGACGAGCCCTTGGCTTCTCCGGATCAGCTCAGAAAACCAGGTTGACGGCGCCTTGCGCCCTGACTGCGCAGCGCAGATGTACCAGCTCTTCGCTACTTGGCGCTTGAGTGTGAACAAACCACCCGTCACCGGCTTACCGAAAACTTCAATTCCCAGATCGTCCCACGGTCCGGCAGCGCTCGCTGAACCCCCACTGCCCCCCCAACTCGAGATCTCGGTAGAAAACCCGCAGCTAACGGGTGGTTGAACGCCTGACCTTCGCCTGAGGCTTGGAGATGGTGCCGGCAGTGGACTCGGAAATGACTATGGCTTTCTCGGATCTCGGCGGAGGTCAGGTAGAACGACGTCCTTTGACAGCCGCACCGATGCGCTACTCAAGATTCCTATAACATTGGCAGTGTCGTTGTGGCGCAGGCGTTGCGCGCTGTCTGGAATTCGGAGCGAGATGAGGGTTCTCCTAACAAGCACGTCCTACCCCTCCTCCGATACCGACTGGAAGGGGCTGTTCATCCGACGAATCATCGAGTCTCTCTCCGCACGCCAAGACCTGAAGCTGGACCTTTGGGCACCACCCGGGCCGGTACCCGACCGAGCAAACGTCATTTTGACTGGACAGGACCGGCAATGGCTTGACCAACTGATGGACCAGGGTGGCATCGCGCATCAACTGCGGACTCACCCTCTCATGGGATGCCACGCAGCGTTCTCGCTCTTGGCCCGAATGCGAAGGGCGATTGCAGGCAGCAATGCAGAAATTCTGCACCTAAACTGGCTGCAGTCAGCACTAGCAGTGCCCCGCTCCGCGGCGACCCCTCAGCTGATAGCGGCGCTGGGAACGGACTTTCGACTCCTGAAGATTCCTGGAATGCGCCACATGCTCAGGCGTGCATTTCGAGCACGACGCACCTTGATCTGTCCGAATGCCAAGTGGATGGTCGCTCCGCTGGAGGCCGCATTCGGGGATATCTCCAGAATCAGGCATGTGCCGTTCGGAATCGATCCGAGATGGTTTCAAGTACCTCGGAAGCCCGACGGGACCAATCTGCCTTGGCTGGTGGTTTCAAGACTCACCCGCAACAAACTCGGACCGCTGTTCGCGTGGGCGGAGCCACTATTCAGCGGCACTGCGCGGCAGCTGCACCTTTTCGGCCCTTTGCAAGAGCAAATCGTCGTTCCCAGCTGGGTTCACTACCATGGCCCGGTTACCCCGGAGTCTTTGGAGAAGGACTGGTTTAGTAGAGCCCAGGGACTGATCACGCTGAGCAAGCATGCAGAAGGACTCCCCCAAGTCATGCTGGAAGCAATGGCCTCCGGCTTACCCATAATTGCCTCGCCGCTTTCTGCTCACAACGAGTTGCTTACCCAAAGTGGTTCGGGACGAATCTGCCGCTCGCCGGGAGAGCTGGCTGAAGCGATCGTACAGTTGGAGACTCCCGAGACGAACGCATGTCATGGGCAAAAGGCTCGCGCCCACGCGAAGGCGATAGCAGGCACTTGGGATGATTGCGCCGAAAGATACGCTCGCTGCTACCGGGAGCTTCTGGAAGCAACGGCATGACCCGGCAAGTTGCCGTGCTTGGCGCCGCAGGCTTCATAGGCAGGCATCTGGTCCAACGACTTTCCTCCCTTGGATTCGGGGTCATCGCTGCGACACGCACTGCGCCATTGCCTCCTATTCAAGGAGCGGAGTCGCTCGTTTCGGCATACGACCGGCCCGAGGACTTCAAGCTCCTCATGGACCGCTGTGACGCCATCATCCACGCTGCGAGTTCTACGACACCCGGCAGTTCGAAAGCCCGGCGTGAGATCAGCGGCGATCTTGGGACCACGCTTGCGCTGATCGAGGCGATGCAGGTCAACTCCGATATCAGGCTGATCTATCTTTCGTCGGGCGGAAACCTTTACGGGGACTGCCATGCGCCGGCACAGGAGAATACCCCTCTTCGTCCCCGCTCCTATCACGGCGCGGGCAAGGCTAGCGCCGAACACTTTATTCAGGCCTGGGTGTCGCAGTTCAACGGAAGCGCCATCATTCTTCGTCCTTCCAACGTCTACGGCCCCGGGCAGCTGCCGAAACCCGGGTTCGGCCTGATACCCACTACCCTTGACCATTGCGCCCGTCGGCTTCAAATGAGCATCTGGGGTGATGGGAGCGCTATACGCGACTACCTGTACGTTGACGACCTGATCGACCTCGTGCAACGCATGCTTCTCGAGCCAAGTGGCCCAGGGCTGGAGGTCTTCAACGCATCTCGGGAAGAAGGGGTCAGCGTGAACGAACTCCTGGAAAGCGTGGAGCGAACGGTCGGGCGGCCAGTGTCGCGGGTGTACCTGCCAGCGCGACCCGGAGACGTGAGTTGTATCGTTCCAAGCTCAGAACGCGCACTAGGTCGCTATAGCTGGAAGGCCACCATTGGACTTGATGAAGGATTGGCCAGAACATGGCAATGGTCTATTTCGCCGCGCTGAATCGATCCAAGCGACCAGTTTGCTCAGTCTGCATCGCCAACTACAACGGCGAAAAACTTCTGATCGACTGCCTGGATTCCTTGCTCAATCAAGCAGCAGCCTTCGATATCGAGGTGATCGTCCACGACGATGCCTCAACAGATGGTTCAGTTGATCTCATCAAGAGCCGCTATCCAGGCGTAGAGCTTCTTATCAGCGAAAGCAATGTTGGTTTCTGCACAGCCAACAATCGCATGGCAAGGATCTCCCGTGGGAAATACCTGTTACTACTAAACAACGACGCGGCTCTCGACCCGAATGCAATGGCGACCCTGCTGCGTACTGCAGAATCTATCGATGTTCCCGGCATACTTACGCTTCCCCAACTTGATTGGGAAACCGGACGTCTGGTGGACCGAGGCTGCCTTCTCGACCCGTTCCTCAACCCGGTTCCCAATCTGGACTCTTCCCGGGATGAAGTCGCCTACGTTGTCGGCGCTTGTCTATGGCTGCCAAAGACGCTATGGGATGAGCTGGGCGGATTCCCGGAGTGGATGGAATCGATCGGAGAGGACCTATACCTTTGCGGACTGGCTCGCCTGCGGGGCTACCCAGTTCGCGCGCTGAGGGAAAGCCACTATAAACACAGACAGGGCGCTAGCTTCGGGGGAAACCGGGCCGAGGGCAGGCTTGACTCAACGGTGAGGCGAAGATCCCTGAGCGAGAAGAACAAGACGCGTGCCATGATGGTGCTCGTGCCAAGCCCGTTGATGTGGCCCCTTCTTGCGTTGCATATGGGCGCGCTGTTGACTGAAGGTCTGGCGATTGCATTGCTGCTGCGTCGATTCGAACTGTTCAGAACAATCTATGCTCCGGCTCTTGCCATTCCGTTTCTTGAGTTCGGGACACTCCGCTCCCGCCGGCGATCAGTGCAAGGGTCGCGAACCACCAGCGCTTGCTGGTGGTTTCGAACGGTAGCGTGGCAACTCCGCAAGATCGTGATGCTTGCAAAACACGGCGTGCCGTTGATTCGCTAGCGAGGATCGGAAAGGGTACCCAGCGGAGGCGGGAATTGAGTCGCCCCGTGCTGGCGCAACGAGCGCTTCTGGTTCGCGAGCCAAGGGTGACTTGTTCAGGGCGATTCAACCTCCCTTTGTGCTTCCAGCACTATCTGAATCGCGAAAAGGCTTGGCCACAGCCTACCCAACACGCGTAACGGTTCCCGCACGATCCAGTGATAACGGTGTAGACCAACGTAACCATCTATGCGCAGCACCTTGAGACCCGCCGCCTCAAGCAGCGCGACCATCGACTTCCGGGTGAAGAAACGCAAGTGAGTCCGGTCAAGGATTCCATAGTCACGATACTCCCAGCGCCCCAGGAGATGGGTGAGTCGATTGACCACGAAACCGATGTTCGGCAGCGACACTAAGACGCGTCCTCCTTGCTTCGCTCGCTTTGCGAGCGTGCACAGCACCGCCTCAGAATCTACCAGGTGCTCAAGGATGTCACCGAAGATCACGAAATCGTATCGTTCATCGTCGGGCGGCATGCTCCGGTCGAGATCAATGACCATCACCTTGCGGTAGCCCGCCAAGCGCGCCGCATCCGCTTGCGCGACGTCGCGCTCGACACCATCCACGGTGGACCCGGTCTCGGCAATCAGTACTCGCCCCAGGCTTCCGCTCCAGCAACCGACATCGAGCACGCTGGCTGGCCGACCAAACGACTTTACAGCCCGGATGAAATACGGATTCGCGTGAGCGTAAGGGTCGACGGGGCCGTAGCTCATGGGCTGCTGATGCCCAGCGCCGATGCGGTGGCTTTGAGAAAAGCCGTTCCGTACCTCTGATCCGGCTCGAGATGACAGCCCTCTGCCCATTCGTTCCAAGCGTTGATGAAAACAAGGCGATGATCATCCTTCCGCATGCCAACGCGGGAAACAGCGTCTCGGAGATATCGCTCATACTGAGCCGGATCATCGTTTTGGATGATGGTGGCTGACGAACGCCGCACTGAATTGTCCCAACTCGGAAATACCACTGGATATGTGGTGTCGGAGATCGGCGGACGCGAACACATCTTATCGACATAGTCCGAATAGCTTACGATCGTGTTCATCTCAGTGGCGCCCAGCAGTCGGCTAGACCGCAGAACATCGTACCAGCGCCGGGGCATGACCGTTCGGAGGAACGAAACAGCGCGCCCGATAGAATTGCTCGCGGACGGAAAGTGGTCTCTGTTCGGTTCGAACTCGACAACGCCATCGAAACCAAGCGAGATGAACTTATTGCAATCTCCGGTCGAGAAGCCGGTCCTCGTGGCGCAAAACCACGGACGGACTCCTATGCGTCGAAGACAAGCCTCGGACCATGTTTCCAGCACCGATGAAACTTCCGGAATCGACTCCGGGAGATAAATAAGGAAGAGCGGCCGGCCTTCGACAAGCAGGTATCGCTGATCCAAGAAAGCCGCACAAAGCCATTCGATGTGCCTTGCATGATCTTCAGAGCCGTACTCCTGCCGGATGAGGACATCATGCTCTTGTCCGCTCCACGCCCGCGACCAAGTCTGATTCGCCCAGCAAAGGCAAAACGGGAAGTTGGGAGAGCCCGATGCCATGACATCGTCCAAAGGTCGGTTCAGCAATCGCCTTCCGTTGAACCAATAATGGTAGTAGCAGAACGCTTCGATCCCATGATCTCGAGCCAGATCCGCTTGATCCTGGCGCGTCTCTGGCACTCGCAGATCGTAGAAACCAAGATCTGCTGGCAGATGCGGCTGGTAGTGTCCGGGGAAACGAGGCCGCCCCACCACGACGTTTGCCCACTCTGTGAAGCCCTTCCCCCACCACAGGTTGTTCTCCGCAACCGGATGAAACTGGGGAAGATAGAAGGCAATCGCACGGGCGGCCGGGCCCGCCGACTCGAAGAACGAACTCATCTACTGGATGACCTCGCCAACTCCACAATCTCAAGCTGTGGAAGCGGAAACACGAGGCTGCGGCCGGCATACGCTGGATTCGCCAGGAAATGGCTCCGAAAGTGCCAAGGGAGCACCAAGTAGTAGCTGTGGCCATTGGCCAACGCCTCGTCCTCCGGCACGATTGGCAAGTTCGTCCCTGGCGTGAAAGCACCAAACTTGTCGCGGTTAATCTCGCCGACCTCGGCGACTTCACTGCTAGTGACTGCGCAGTATTGCAGTATGACATTCCCCTTGGTCGAAGCCCCTAGGGCCGCAATCGACCGCCCTTCCCTTCTGGCCGAGTCAAGGAAGGATCTCAGCCCTGCCCTGGACTCCGCGACCAGGGACGCAAAGCGCCTGAACGGACTCAAATCGTTCAGACCGAGCGCTGCCTCATGCGCGAGGACTCGTTCCACTTGACCGGAAGCAGGCCGGGCATTGCCAGATTTCGCAAGCGTCAGCGAAAAACTGCCACCGTTAACCTCGTTGAATTCCACATTGATGATCCGGAATCCAACACGATCAGCCATCCACTTGATCTGACCCAGGGCGTAGTACTCGAGGTGCTCGTGACAGACCGTGTCATAAGACACTGCTTCTAGCATGGCCGGCAGGTAACTCTGCTCAAGAACCCAAATGCCATCCTCGCTCAGCACGTCGTAGGCTTCCTGCATGAACGCCATGGGATCGTCAAGATCGTAGAACATCGAAAACGAAGTCAGGACTCGCACTGGCTTGCCGGGTCGAATCGACCTCAACAAATCCGCGCTGAAGAAATCCGGGCACAAGTCGATATCTGCTCGGTAGAACTCCCTGAACTTGCCCGCGGTGGGATCGATTCCAAGCAGATCCAGCTTGAGCGAATCAGGATAGCCGCCTAGCGTCGTGCCGTCGTTTGAGCCCACATCCACAACCAGATCTCCCGGCTGCAGTGATATTCGCTTCAGAACTTGCGAAACCTTGAACCGCAAGTGCCGCTCCATGCTCGGATTCAGTCCGGAGCGATATCCGTAGTTCTCACCGTACATCTCACCAAGATCATACGTGTGCTCCAGCTGCACAAGCCCGCAGCCTCCGTCGGCCAGGCACTTCACCAAGCGAAGGGGGCCCGAGGTGACTTTGGCGTCGAGTGAACGCGGAAACACACCCGTCAGTACCTGCTCACCAAGATCGAGAACGGGAGCCAGAACACGGCCTTGACACACTCGGCAATGAGAGATCCTCTTGATCATTCGCGGCCTACTATCGATGAGATTCGGGCGATGGAGGCATCCACCATGAGTTCGACCAAGTCTTTGAAACCAATGCTAGGAGCCCAACCAAGCACTTCCCGGGCGCGATTCGGGTCCCCTACCCGCGCGCGACGCGCATCTTTGCGAGGGTCCAATGACTCACACAGGACCCAATCGCGCCAGTCCAATCCTGCATGAGAGAACGCAATCTCGCAAAGATCGCGGACAGAATGCAGTTCTCCGGTAGCGATGACAAAGTCGTCAGGCGAACCGTGCTCCAACATCAAACGCATCGCCCTGACGAAGTCGGGGGCGTATCCCCAATCTCGCTGCGCATCGAGAGCCTGCAGCTGCAGCTCTTGCTGGAGCCCTGCGCGGATTCTCGCTACTGCATCGCAGATCTTGCGCGTCACGAATGCGGGTGGTCGTCGGGGACTCTCATGATTGAATAGAATCGCCGAGCAGGCGAACAGCCCTTGTCGATCGCGGAACGCACCCACCACAGAATGAGCGAAGAGCTTGGCGGCCGCATACGGACTTCGCGGTAGAAAGCCCGAATCCTCCCGCAGGGGAGATTCGATCGGATCGCCGTACATCTCGCTACTTGACGCCTGACAAAATCGGATACCCGGGTCAACATCCGCAATAGCCTCAAGCATTCGGGCCACGGCCAGTCCATTGAGGTCGCCGACCTTCACCGGGTCTTCGAACATGCCGGAGCCCGTGGAATAGGCCGCAAGGTTGAAGAAGCGTTCGGGCCGAATGTCGTTCAGCACATCCCTGATCACGGAAGGGTCCTTGAAATCCCAAGCCGCAACTCGCAGTCCTTGAGCCTGCATGATCGGGGCGCGCGATGGTAGACAAAGACCAACCACGTCGTGACCCAGTTCACGCGCCTGCTCTGAAAGGTACGATCCGTCCTGTCCGCTAGCGCCGCTGACCAGCCAAGTCGCCAAGGTCAGAAACCACTGCGCCGAGCAACGAAGCGGGAGAGCGCCGTGGCATGCACGCTACGCGCGAGATCGTAAATATTCATTCGCGCGTGTGGCGCTAGCACGCCGCACCAAAGGCTTGCGATCGAGTTCGCCAATCTGGTCGGCACTTTCGAAATTGCCCACGAAGCGACCCGACTGGGAAGAGGCATTGCTTGGTCTCGTATGAACCTCCGATACTCCGACGCGCCATAGCCACCGATACTTCGATACAGCCAAAGCTTTCGGAGCTGTCGCCACGGCTCCCGAACGCAAACCTGTCGCTTCGCCGCCGGGGACAGGTTTTCGAAGGACCAGACCAAGGAAGGCCACTTGAACATCCATATCTCGAAGCCCCTAGGCGTCCACATGGCGTTTCCGTAGCGTACGAGGATCAATGGTTCAGCCAGGATCTTGGTCCGCGGCGCTGCGCCTTGGAAGATGACTCCCACGTGGACGAACAGCGATCCGTAATATGCTTCTCGGTTCCGGCAGCGCCAGAACTCTCGGCGAATGATCACGCATCCTATGAAGCTCAATGCGTTCGCTGCGATGACCAGCAAACTGTTCGCCTCATCCGGCGACAAGGCTCGGTCGTGGTCGCCGTCAATCAAGGCGGGCGCTATCTGGGATCTGAAGTCGGCGCTTCGAACTTCCGAGTTCAGGACAACAAGATCGACGTCTGAATCGAGCGCAGCAAGTACCCGATCAATGGCACCAGGCTTTAGAAGATCGTCATCAGTCATCAGCCAGACGAACTCTCCCTTGGCCAGGGCAACCGCATGGTCATAATCCTGGTCCACACCCGACGCTCTATCGAGCCGAACGCTTCGTACTCTTGAATGCTGCGCGACGTACCCACTGACGACTTCAGCGGTGGCATCCGTGGACGCGCCATCGACGATCAGCACCTCAACGCCATCGCAGAGTTGGGGCACGATGGTATCCAGCGTTTCGCCGATGAAGTTCGCTCGATTCAGGGTCGCGATGCAGATGGAAAGCCTCGGCATGCGCTCGGTCGACGTCACTTGAGCCTATACCTCAGTCAAAGGTTGTCCATCGATCAGGGAAAACTGGCCCACATTGTCGCAGGCGAAGGCGCGCAGCTGGTATCGGTTCTCCGCGAACTGCAGGCCAGCGATGCCCGAAAGGAACTCCGAATCGAACAACTCTCTGTCTACGAAAAAGGCATTGACGCCATGACTGTCGACGGTGACAAAATGATAACCATAGCTTTCGAACAAGGTCCTCCACGCCTGCACGGAGGCACCATAATAGAGCCCTGACGGGTGCGCAGTTGCCCGGCAGAACTTGTCGTTGTATACGGAGCTGACGCTTCTGGAGGGTCCAAAAGCCGAGTTGTATTCTACACACGCGATCTTGGGTCGAAATCCTTGATCCAGAAGGGCCTTCGCAATGTGATAGTCGTTACCGTCGATATCCAGCGAGAACACGTCGGGTGAACGATGCGCGGCTTCCTTCAGGAGCCCTTCAATCACCTCTAATGAGACGAACACAGCCAAACACTTGGTGCCCACGCTGTATCGGCAAACATTCCGTCTCGCCCGATCGGCTTGGCGCGGGTTCCCTTCCACGAGCAACCCTTCGTAGCGCTCGGTCAGCAACAGCCAGCTGCTGTTGTTCTCAGTACCATCGGCCGCGCCGATCTCCACGACGCAGCGATTGTGAACGGGCAGCCGGCTTCTCAATACGTCGATGATGCCGTCCTCCCCATTCTGACTGAATCCAGAAAACTCCCATGTTTCGGGCGCGGTGGGATCGACCCGGCGCGACTGTAGGGACGCTACCCCCTTGGCCAGAGCAATGGCGATTCGCTGCCTGTCCTTGTAATCGATGAGGTAATCTACTGCTCTGCGCCACATCCGGAAACGCTCCAAAGGCTGGTCGATCCACCTAGAAATGACTTGTGATCAACTTCACTAGTCTGCGGGTTCCACTAGGTGAGAGGCTGACCAATGCGGCAATCCCGGTGCCCACGGGAACGGCCAGCAATCCCAAGATCAGTTCCACCATCGGCGACAACACGTACACCGCGCTGACCGCAAAAACCGAGGCCGCAGGAACCGGCGCTACGATAGCAGGAACCAACACGCTTCTAGCCAGCCATGGGAGGCCGGCAAACGACTGCACGAACCTGCCGGTAGACCAAGTTCCGAGAAACAGGTAGACCACACCGAGGATAACCCAAGCCAAGCCGCCGCCCATCCCTCCGTAGCGGGTGGCGAGCACCACGGTAAGGGGCAACGCCGCCAATAGCAGGGCTCCGGCCACCATGAACGCGAGCTGCGGCCGCCCTGCTGCAAGCTGGAGCACGTAAGGGAAGTACATCACGCCGTTCAACGCAGTCCCTAGTCCAAGCAGTGCGGCGACAGGAGCCACGGTTGCCGCGACTTCTGGATCACGCAGCCAGATGGTCAGAAAGGATTCAGACTGGAAGACCAGAAAAGCAGCAAGGCTGAAAAGGGCGGCGGTGAACAAGCGAGCTCCGGCTGAGTACAGATCCGCAAGTTCTGCAATGCGCCCATGCGCCAGGAGCGAAGCAAATTTCGGATACAGGGCTGCGTAGGCAGGGCCGGTCAGAACGCTGAGGCCCATCGACAACTGCGTGGCGAGCATGTAATAGCCAAACTCCTCAAGATCCAGGACCCGGCTTAGTACCAGCTTGTCTGCTTGGGAGAGGAGCAGCCCGGCGATCGCCACACAACTCATCCAGGCAGAGAACCTCCAGACTCTCAGCAGATCCGCGAAGTCGTACGGCGCGGAGCGCGCTCCGATAGCGCTCAGCGCTAGAGACCGCAATATGAGCAGATGCAAGACTCCGAAGCAGATCTGAACGACAAAAAATGCCTCTATGCTTTGCCATTTCCACGCCAGCACAGCGAGGGTGGCGGCTACGGCCGAGACGTTCACGACAATGCTGACGAAGGATGATGTCGCCAACCTGTGAGCCCCGGACAGCGCTCCGTGGTAAAGCCCGATCGGCCACCGGCATGCAATGGTGATTCCCATCAATGCGACGGCGTGCTCCACAGTCGCCGCTGGTATGGATTCAGATTGAAGCCAACCTGCTGCGATCGCTGGAGCGAAGCAGACGAGGAATGCCGCGATGCACAAAGCCACAGCCAGATAGACGACGCCGAGAGTTCTGAGCAGCGAAGCCGACCTGCGCTCAAATCCGGATCCGGTCGCGGCCCCTGTTGCGATCTCGCGGCTCACCGTCGGGGCTAGACCGAGGTCAAGGACCTGAAGCACCACCTGAAGCGTCACATAGAAACCGATGAGACCGTACGACTCTACGCCCAGGAACTGAACGTAGAACGGCAACGCGATTAGGTTCAGCAGAACCAGCACCAGCGAGTTGACCATCGCCGCGGCCATGTTTCGAGCGAGGCGCACTCCTGCTACTCGTGGAACTCATCCGAACGGTAGCCATGCTGTCGGATCAACGCGTCGCGCTGGGCTGCCTGCAAATCGGCCTGCGCCATCTCTTTCACCATGCTCTCGAAGGAAATAGTCGGCTGCCATCCGAGTTTCCGTCTCGCCTTCGAGGCATCTCCCAATAGGGTTTCGACTTCCGACGGACGGAAATACCTAGGGTCGACGGCCACGATCACGTTGCCTGCTGCGTCGACACCTTGCTCGTCCAGACCGCTGCCGCGCCAGGAAATCTCGATTTCGAGTTCTTGCGCCACCGCTCCCACGAAGTCCCTTACGCTGTGCTGGTGGCCTGTGGCGATGACATAATCACCGGGCGCGTCCTGCTGAAGGATCAACCACTGAGCCACCACGTAGTCTTTCGCGTGCCCCCAGTCGCGCAGCGCGTTCAGATTGCCAAGATAGAGACAAGACTGGAGTCCGATCTTGATCCTGGCCAAACCTCGGGTGATTTTCCGGGTGACGAAATTCTCACCCCGCACTGGCGACTCATGATTGAACAGAATGCCGTTGCTCGCGTGCATCCCTCGCGCTTCACGGTAGTTCACCGTGATCCAGTACGCATACAACTTTGCTACGGCGTATGGGGACCGCGGATAGAACGGCGTGTCCTCGGTCTGGGGAATCTGCCTCACCATACCGAACATTTCGGAGGTGGACGCTTGGTAGAAACGTGTTCGGTGCTCCATGCCGAGAATTCTTATTGCTTCGAGCAGCCGCAGGGTGCCCAAGGCATTGGTGTCAGCGGTGTACTCGGGCTGCTCAAAGGAAACTGCAACGTGACTTTGAGCGGCGAGGTTGTATATCTCGTCCGGGCGGGTCTGCTGCACTACGCGAGTCAAGCTCGATGGATCTGTAAGGTCGCCATGATGCAAAAAAAATCGCACGCCAGGTTCGTGGGGGTCCCGGTACAGATGATCAATCCGTTTTGTATTGAACGATGATGCACGCCTCTTGATGCCGTGAACTTCGTAGCCCTTGTCGAGCAGAAATTCGGCAAGGTAAGCACCGTCCTGCCCTGTCACACCAGTAACAATGGCTCGCTTCACTCGAAACCATCCCTCTTGTACTGCAGCGCAGCGATCTGCTCCGAGACGAGCCCGATCAGAAATACGATCACCGAGGCACTAAACAGCAGCAGACTCATATTGGTGAAGCGATTGACTGTCACCAGGGTATAAAGGTAATAGGCGAGTCCCAGGAGGAAGAACCCTGCACCAGCCGGCACGAACAGCTTCAGGGGTGAATACAATGTTGCGATCTTGAATATTATCAGCAGAAATCGGACCCCATCTTTCAGGGGTCTGATGTGACTGGCTTGCCCAACGCGCTGCGCGACCTGAATCGGCCGATAGGCAACGGGATAAGCGCTCCTGAAGAAAGCCATGGTAATCGTCGTGGGATAACTGAAACCGTTCGGCAGGAGGTGCAGAAACTCACGGAAACGGTTCGCCCTTACGGCGCGAAATCCTGAAGTAAGGTCCAAGACCCGTTGACCCGTCATCCAGCTGGCAATCCTGTTGTAGAGGGCGTTCGCCATTCCTCGACCGATGCTCGCCTGCCCCGAAGATGATCGGGCGCCTACCACCATGTCGTAGCCAGCCGCCAGCGTGTCGAGCAGATCCGGGATCCCCGCAGGATCATGTTGGCCATCGGCGTCCATGAAGACGATCACCTCGCCTCTGGCAGCTCGCGCCCCTCTCTTTATGGCGGCGCCGTTGCCCATGGAGTAAGGGGAGCTGATCACCCGGGCACCCAGACTCAGGGCGAGCGCAGCGGTATCGTCCGTCGACCCGTCGTCGACCACGATGATCTCCGCGCCAGGGCAGTACTCATGGATTCGAGGCAGAGTGTTGCGAAGACCGACTGACTCGTTCTTAGCCGGAAGGACGACCGAAATCTGCATCCGTATGATCAGGTAGTGAACTGGACGCCGAGATTACCGCAATTGCCCGAAGCGCTGCTGGCGGGGAGTTCCGGCTTTACGACTCGGCTCTCCAGGCCTCGATCTGCGGCGTTTCGGCGCGCGCTGGTTTGGTGTAGATTCAGGGGGTTGGCGAAAACCCTTGAGGACAGTTCGCATGAATGCAGCGCCCACGCCCAATCTGGCCGGGATTACTGGACTGGTGCGCCGGCTGGTGGCAGACGGCCATCTGCCGGAGCCGGATGCGCGGCGTGCCATGGAGGAAGCCGCGAAGGACAAGAAGCCGGTCCACACCTTCCTGCTCGAAAAGCGATTGATCACCTCGGCGCAGATCGCCGCTGCGAACTCGGCCGAGTTCGGCGTGCCGATTTTCGATGTCTCCAGCCTCGACCTCGCCCAGGCGCCGATTCGCCTGGTCGATGAGAAGCTGCTCAACCAGCATCGCGCCCTGCCGCTGTTCAAGCGCGGCAGCCGGCTCTACGTCGGGATTTCTGATCCGACCAACACACGCGGTCTCGATGAGATCAAGTTCCAGGCCAACCTGACTGTCGAGCCGATCCTGGTCGACGAGGAGCAGCTCAAGCGCGCGATCGAAAGCGCGCTGACGGTACAGGACAGTCTTGGCGAGGATATGGAGGATGCTGAGGGCCTCGAGAATCTCGAGCTCGGCGACACCTCGGACGACGATGCCGACTCCGGCGGCGTCGATGTGCGTGGCGACGACACGCCCGTGGTCAAGTTCGTCAACAAGATCCTGGTCGATGCGATCAAACGCGGTGCATCGGATATCCACTTCGAACCCTACGAGAGCGAGTATCGGGTGCGCTTTCGCATGGACGGCATCCTGCGTGGCGTGGCAAAGCCCCCGGTCAAACTCAATGCGCGGCTGTCTTCGCGCCTGAAGGTGATGTCCTCGCTGGACATCGCCGAGCGCCGGGTGCCCCAGGACGGGCGCATCAAGCTGAATCTGTCCAAGAACAAATCGATGGACTTCCGCGTCAGCACCTGTCCGACCCTGTTCGGCGAGAAGATCGTGCTCCGTTTGCTTGACGGCAGCGCCGCCAAGCTGGGCATCGACATGCTCGGCTATGAGGCGGACCAGAAGCAGCTGTATCTGGACGCGCTGGCCAAGCCTTACGGAATGATCCTGGTCACCGGGCCGACCGGCTCTGGCAAGACGGTATCGCTTTACACCGGGCTCAACATCCTCAATACCGAAGAGCGCAATATTTCCACCGCCGAGGATCCGGTCGAGATCCGGGTGGCGGGCATCAATCAGGTCCAGATGAACGTCAAGCGCGGCATGACTTTTGCCGTGGCGCTGCGTTCTTTCCTGCGCCAGGATCCGGACGTGATCATGGTCGGCGAGATCCGTGACCTGGAAACTGCCGAGATCGCCATCAAGGCTGCCCAGACCGGCCATCTGGTGCTCTCCACCCTGCACACGAACGATGCCCCGCAGACCATCTCGCGGCTGATGAACATGGGCATCGCGCCCTACAACATCACCTCATCGGTCACCTTGGTCATCGCCCAGCGCCTGGGTCGTCGGCTGCACGACTGCAAGAAGCCGATTCAGCTCCCTGATGCGGCCCTGCTAGCCGAAGGATTCAGCGAGGCGGAGGTAGCGGCAGGGATCACCCTTTATGAGCCGGTCGGCTGCGACGGTTGCAACGAGGGCTACAAGGGCCGTACGGGCATCTATCAGGTCATGCCGATGTCCGACGAGATCCAGAAGATCGTCCTGCAGGGCGGCAATGCCCTGCAGATCGCCGAGGCTGCCAAGATCTCGGGCGTTCGCGATCTGCGACAATCTGCCTTGCTCAAAGCCCGCAATGGCGTCACCAGCCTTGCGGAAATCAATCGCGTCACCAAGGACTAAGCCATGGCCGCCAGCAAAGCCGCAGTGAAGGCCCGTCCCGCCGCCCCGCGGAACCCCAACCCGCTGCAACCCTTCCAGTGGGAGGGCAAGGACAAGCGCGGGCAGGTGATGAAGGGCGAATCACTGGCCAAGAACGCCAACCTGCTCAAGGCCGAACTGCGCAAGCAGGGAATCAGCCCGATCACCGTCAAGCAGAAGGCCAAGCCGCTGTTCGGCAAGGCCGGCAAGTCCATCTCCGCAAAGGACATCGCCGTATTTTCGCGACAGATCGCGACCATGATGCAGTCGGGAGTACCTATGGTCACCGCGTTCGAGATCATTGCGGGGGGGCAGAGCAACCCTCGAATGAAGGAAATGCTCGACGATGTTCGAGCCAGCATCGAAGGCGGGTCCACTCTGGCTGAAGCGCTGGCGCGACATCCCGTGCACTTCGACGAGCTGTTCGTCAATCTGGTTCGTGCAGGCGAGGGCGCCGGCGTGCTGGACACCGTGCTCGACACGATCGCCAGCTACAAGGAGGCCTCCGAGGCGCTCAAGGCGAAGATCAAGAAAGCCATGTTCTACCCGATCGTCGTCATCGCGGTAGCGATCCTGGTCAGTGCCATCCTGCTGATCTTCGTCGTGCCGCAGTTCCAGCAGGTGTTCAAGAGCTTCAATGCCGACCTGCCAGCGTTCACGCTGATGATCATCGGCGCTTCCGAGTTCATGCAGAGTTACTGGTGGGCAGTACTGTTCAGCGCCCTGGGAGTCGGCTGGGGCCTGATCGAGTTCAAGAAGCGGTCTCCTGCTTTTGCGCACTTCCTGGACAGGGCCGTTCTGAAGGTCCCTGTCATTGGCGAGATCATGAAGAACGGGGCCATCGCGCGCTTTGCCCGGACCTTGGCAACCACCTTCAAGGCTGGCGTGCCCTTGGTCGAAGCACTCGAAACGGTGTCCGGCGCCACCGGCAATCAGGTGTACTCCGATGCTGTCAAGCGCGTCCGTGAGGACGTCTCGGTGGGCTACCAGCTCAACGTGGCAATGCGCCAGACCGGCGTGTTTCCGCATATGGTCAACCAGATGACCGCGATCGGCGAAGAGGCCGGCGCGCTGGACACCATGCTGTTCAAGGTCGCCGAGTTCTACGAGCAAGAGGTGAACAACGCGGTCGATGCGCTGTCAAGCCTGATCGAGCCCTTCGTGATGCTGATTATCGGCACCGTGGTCGGCGGCATGGTAATCGGCATGTACCTGCCGATCTTCAAGCTCGCGGCGGCGATGTAAGCCGGCGTGCTGGAGCTTCTGGCGCTCTACCCTGCGGCGGCCGTGGCCGCCGCAGGCGTGTTTGGCCTGCTGGTCGGCAGCTTTCTGAACGTGGTGATCCTGCGACTGCCTGCGCGCATGCAATGGCAGTGGGAGCAGGATGCGCGGGAGATCCTCGATCTGGAACCCGTCACCGCTGCCGGACCGCCGGGCATCGTCGTCGAGAGCTCGCACTGCCCGGGCTGCGGGCATCGCCTGGCTGCCTGGGAAAACATTCCGCTGCTCAGCTTCCTGGCCCTGCGCGGCCGCTGTCGCGGCTGCGGGAAACGCATCTCCTGGCAATACCCGGCGGTTGAGCTCGCGACCGGCATTCTGTTCGCGGTCGTGGTCTGGCGCTTCGGCGTCGGTCCCGAAGCGCTCGCAGGGCTCGCCTTCACCGGCGTGCTGGTTGCCGCGTCGGGGATCGATCTGCGCACCACCCTGCTCCCCGACAGCCTGACCCTGCCCCTGCTCTGGCTGGGCCTGCTGCTGAGCCTGGTGCCGCTGTTCGTGACGCCGGGGCAGGCAATCATGGGCGCCGCTCTGGGCTATCTCAGCCTGTGGACGGTGTACTGGGGCTTCAAGCTGCTGACCGGCAAAGAAGGCATGGGCTTTGGCGACTTCAAGCTACTCGCCGCGCTGGGAGCCTGGTGCGGGGCCGAGGCGCTGATCTCGATCATCTTGTTGTCCTCCCTGGTCGGCGCGGTGATCGGCTCGGCGTGGCTGGCGATCAAGGGCCGCGACCGGGCAACGCCGATCCCGTTCGGGCCTTACCTTGCCGTGGCCGGCTGGCTGCAGTTCGTCCTCGGCTTCGATGTGTTCGCGCTGTATCTCGGGTGGATCGGCTGATGACCACGCCGGTGATCGCGGTCACCGGAGGGATCGCCTCGGGCAAGTCGACCGTCTGCGCCGCGTTCGAGTCCCTGGGCAGGACCGTCATCGATGCCGACCAGCTCTCGCGTGAGCTGGTTGAACCCGGACAGCCCGCCCTGCAGGAGATCATCTCGCGCTTTGGCCAGGAACTCCTCGCCGCCGACGGCAGGCTGGATCGCCGGGAGCTGCGCGAGCGGGTGTTCGCCGACGCATCGGCGCGGCGCGATCTCGAAGCCATCCTGCATCCGCGGATTCGCGAGCTTCTGCGGCAGCGCGCCGAGTCCGCTCCGGGGCCCTACGCGCTGGTCGCCGTGCCGCTGCTGATTGAAACCGGAGCCTATGCCTGGGTGCGCCGGGTCCTGCTGGTGGACGTGCCCGAGGACGTGCAGCGGACGCGGGTCATGCAGCGCGATGCCATCGACGCGGCCCAGGCAAGCGCCATTCTCGCAGCGCAGGCAGATCGCCGTGCCCGCTGGCGGGTTGCCACCGACGTGATCATCAATGACGGCAGCCTGGCCGACCTCGCGCGGCAGGCCAAGCGGCTCGATCAGCGCTGGTCAGTCCAGCTTTTGCCGCGCTGAAGCTGCCGGCTCGCGACAGCGACGGGCTCGTGGCAAGGTAGTCGGGTCGTTTCCGCGGAATCCTTGCCATGCGCCGGCTCTGTTGCCTGTTGACCCTCGTGCTGCTGGCCTTGTTCGCTGGCCCTGCTCCGGCCGCCGAGCCACGCAAGCTTCACGCTCCCGAAGACCAGTTGGTCAAGACCGAGTTGCTAGGCGTTCAAGCGCTGCCGGGCACCGACTTGGCGGTCATTCTGCTCGCAGCCGACGGCCGGCAGCTGCCGATGTTCACTGGCCTGACCGAAGCCGCCGCCATTCTCCGCGCGGGAAGCGGCGAACAGCCAAACCGTCCGCAGACCCATGAGCTGCTGCGAGCCACTCTGGCCTTGGCCGCGCTGAGCCCGAAGCGCCTGGTGGTCGATCGACTGGACGCGGAAGGCAACTTCCATGCGGCCCTTGAACTTGCCGACGCGAAGGGCAAGCTGCGCTGGATGGACTGCCGTCCGAGCGACGGCATTGCGCTCGCCCTGAGCGCAGGTGCCACGCTATGGATTGCCCGCGAGGTGCTGTCCAGCGGCGCCGAGGATAGCGACACCCGGCCGCCACCGATCAGTACCTAGTGTGCTGTCCCAGAAGTAGGTTGCTGAAGTCGCGACGCGGATGCGTCGTCGAGGCAAGGCGCGAGAAGGAGGCATAGCA
>CAYGMG010000033.1:28119-32001 GCA_964350895.1 uncultured Lysobacter sp. | reverse complement strand
GCGGACATCCATAGGGTGCGCCTTGGGCGCACCGGGCGTACCGTCCGAACGCCCGTATCGAACGTTGGGGCGCCCATCCGGCGGGTCCAAGACCCGCCCTACGCGACCGGCAAATCTGCGCCCGAAGCAGGCCTTGCAGTTGCCCGGCAACGCCGCAGGCCGCCCTCGCTAGGCCTGCGCTGCCGCCCCCTCCTCGTAGATTACGTAGACCTTCCTGCAGCGCTCAACGACCTCCCAGCTGCCGCGAAAGCCGGCCGGGATGACGAAGCGGTCGCCGCTACGCAGGGTGAGGCGGCTGCCGTCGTCGCCATGCAGCACCGACTCGCCAGCGAGGATCTCGCAGTATTCGAACTCGGTGTAGTGGATGCGCCAGTGCCCGGGTTCGGATTCCCAGATGCCGCCGTGGAAGCGCCCGCAGGGACTGCTGTAGGCGTTGGCCACCCCCTGCCAGGGCATGCCCGAAAGGCGCTTGGAAGGCTCAGGCAGATAGCGCTCGCCGAGCGCTGCGTTGCGGTCGAGAAGCACGGGCTGTGCAGGGTTCATTGCGGGGCTCCGTCCATGGCTTGCGCTCAGTGTGCCGCGGATTGCGGGGCGTCGGGAGAGGCTGGACGGATGCTGCGCTTGGGCCGATCCTTGTGTCGACCGTGCTGCGCGAGCCGATCGCCCAACAATGACCGACCTGTCCGTCCTGCAGCCCGAGCAACTGTGCATTGGCCTGTATGTGCATCTTGACCTGTCGTGGATGGAGCATCCGTTTGCCTTCAGCCGCTTCAAGATCCGCAACCAAGCCCAGATCGAGGCACTGCAGCGGCTCGGACTGAAGAAGATCCGCTACGACCCGGAGCGCAGCGACAGCGAACCTTTGCCCCTGGTCGAGGCGCAGCAGGCGCTGGCCGCGGCGCCGCTGCCGCCGCGGCCGTCGCCGGAGGTTCAGCAGGCGATGCAGGAAAAGCAGGCGCGAGTTGAACGGCTGGGGCGGCTGCGCGCCTGCATCGCCGAAGTGGAACAGCGATTCACCCGGGCCGCCGACAAGCTCAGGCAGATCGGCCGGGTGATGCATTCACGGCCCGAGGAAGCCGCGGCAGAAGGCGACGCCCTGGTTACCGAGCTGCTCGATACCCTGCTTGCCGATGGCGACTCGCAGATCCACGCCATGAGCCAGTCGCTGGGCGAGGACATCTACTTTCACCAGCTCAATGTTTCAGTGTTGGCCCTGACCCTTGGCAAGGCGCTCAAGCTGCGCCGCGATGAGCTGCACCAGCTGGGTATGGCGGGCCTGTTCCACGATATCGGCCACAGCGAGCTACCCGGCGCGCTGCTCGGCAAGCGCGAACCGCTCAACCGGTCCGAGCAAGCGCTGTACGAGACTCATGTCATGGCCGGGGTCACCATCGGCCAGAAACTGGGCTTGTCAAAGCCCGCCCTTGCGGCCATCGCCCAGCACCATGAGCGACTCGATGGCAGCGGCTACCCCAAGCACTTGGGCGGCGCGCAGATCGGCCTGCTGGGGCGCATCCTGGCCTTGGTCAACGCCTTCGACAACCAATGCAACCCCGCCGATATAGCCCGCGCGGTAACTCCGCACGAGGCGCTGGCCCAGCTGTTCGCCAAGCAGCGCGAGGCCCTCGATGAGCGCCTGCTGCGGCTGCTGATCCGCACCCTTGGCGTGTACCCCCCGGGGACGTTGGTACGCCTCTCCGACGAGCGATTGGGCATGGTGGTGTCGGTCAACGCGCAGCAGGCCCTGCGCCCGCAGGTGCTGGTCTACGATCCGGACATTCCGCAGGAAGCCGCCCTGATCCTCGACCTGCAGGCCGAGGAGGGGCTGCGCGTTGTCGAGGGGCTGCGGCCATCCGCGGTGCCCGGCGAAGTGCGTGCCTACCTCAATCCCCGGCAGCGGGTCAGCTACTACGTCGACAGCCGCAGGGCTCCGACACCGGGTGCCGGAAACTGAAGCGCATGCGGCTACAATGCGGCGCCATGAACGTCCCAGTCCCGGTTCTCACCATCGATGGTCCCTCCGGCTCCGGCAAGGGGACGATCAGTCGCCTGGTCGCTGCCCGTCTCGGCTGGCACTTCCTCGACTCGGGTGCGCTGTATCGCGCGGTGGGCGTGGCGGCGGGCTGGGAAGACGTCGACCTGTCCGATCCGGATGCCCTGCAAAGGCTGGCGGAAAGGACCGTGGTTGGCTTCCGCGACGCACCGGGCAACGAGCCTCGGGTGCTGGTCGATGGCGTCGATGCCACCGACGAACTGCGTACCGAGACCGCCGGCGCCGCCGCCTCGGCAATCGCCGCGATCCCCGGGGTGCGCTCGGTCCTGATAGAGCGCCAGCGCGCATTCCGCCAGCTGCCGGGCCTGGTCGCCGACGGCCGCGACATGGGCACGGTGATCTTCCCGGATGCCGGGTTCAAGGTCTTTCTGACCGCCAGCGCCGAGGAGCGCGCGCGCAGGCGGCATAAGCAGTTGAGTGAAAAGGGAGTCGAGGTTACACTTGACAGTCTGCTGCGCGAGATTCTCGCGCGCGATGCCCGAGACGCCCAGCGTCCGGTGGCCCCGCTGAAACCTGCCGATGACGCAGTAACAGTCGATTCCACCGGCGTGCCGATCGACGCGGTGGTCGAACGTGTGCTGTCCCTGCTGCCGGATTCCCTGCGCCAGGCCAGCCCCGCCCGCTAGCCGCAATCTCTCTCGCACCGCGACACGAGTCCTGCTCGCGCAGTGGACAGGCGGCTGGCGCATGATGCGTCGGCTTTTTTCATAGACGGTGCCCTCTGGCACCACAACATGGTGGGTCGCCCATGACGGTGGCCCGTGTGTTCAACCGGAACCCAACTCATGACTGAAAGTTTTGCCGAACTGTTCGAGCAGAGCGAAAAGCTCTCCAAGCTCAAGCCCGGCGCCATTGTCGTCGGCGTAGTCGTCGAAGTCCGCAATGACGTCGTCGTCATCAACGCCGGCCTGAAGTCCGAAGGCATCGTCCCGATCGAGCAATTCCGTAACGAGGAAGGCGAGATCGACGTTGGCGTCGGTGACGAGGTCAAGGTGGCGCTGGATTCGCTCGAAAACGGCTTCGGCGAGACCGTGCTGTCGCGCGAGAAAGCCAAGCGCGCGATGGTGTGGGACGAGCTTGAAGAGGCGATGGAGAAGAGCGAGACCATCACCGGCCGCATCAGCGGCAAGGTGAAGGGCGGCTTTACCGTCGACATCAAGGACGTCCGCGCCTTCCTGCCCGGTTCGCTGGTCGATGTGCGCCCGGTGCGCGACCCGGCCTACCTCGAGGGCAAGGAGCTCGAGTTCAAGATCATCAAGCTCGACCGCAAGCGCAACAACGTGGTCGTTTCCCGTCGCGCGGTTGTCGAGAGCGAGTACTCCGAGGAGCGCGAGAAGCTGATGGAGCGCCTGGTCGAAGGCGCGATCCTGCCGGGTGTGGTCAAGAACCTCACCGACTACGGCGCGTTTGTCGACCTCGGCGGCATCGACGGTCTGCTGCACATCACCGACATGGCGTGGAAGCGCGTCCGTCACCCGTCCGAGGTGGTGGAAGTCGGTGCCGAGCTGCAGGTGCGCGTGCTCAAGTTCGACCGCGAGCGTAACCGCGTGTCGCTGGGCCTCAAGCAGCTGGGCGAGGATCCGTGGGACAACATCGCCCGTCGCTACCCGAATGCGACCCGCATGTTCGGCAAGGTCAGCAACGTCACCGACTACGGCTGCTTCGTCGAGATCGAGCCGGGCGTGGAAGGCCTGGTGCACGTCTCCGAGATGGATTGGACCAACAAGAACGTCAACCCGTCCAAGGTCGTCCAGGTGGGCGATGAGGTCGAGGTCATGGTCCTGGACGTCGATGAAGAGCGTCGCCGCATCTCGCTGGGCATCAAGCAG
>CAYGMG010000033.1:0-28019 GCA_964350895.1 uncultured Lysobacter sp. | reverse complement strand
CATGGTCCTGGACGTCGATGAAGAGCGTCGCCGCATCTCGCTGGGCATCAAGCAGTGCACCCAGAACCCGTGGGAAACCTTCGCCCAGAACTTCAAGAAGGGCGACCGCGTTGCCGGCCAGATCAAGTCGATCACCGACTTCGGCATCTTCGTCGGCCTGGATGGCGGCATCGATGGCCTGGTGCATCTGTCCGACATCAGCTGGAACGCTACTGGCGACGACATCGTCCGCAACTTCAAGAAGGGCGACAATGTCGATGCCGTGGTCCTGGCAGTCGATCCGGAGCGTGAGCGCATCTCGCTGGGCATCAAGCAGCTCGAGCAGGATCCGTTCGGCCAGTTCATGGCCGCCAACCCGAAGGGCAGCATCCTCAACGGCACGGTGAAGGAAGTCGATGCCAAGGGCGCGACCGTCGAGCTGGAAGAGGGCATCGAGGGCTACATCCGCGCCTCGGACATCGCCAAGGAGCGTGTCGACGACGCCACCACCTATCTGAAGGTGGGCGACGCCGTGGAAGCCAAGTTCATGGGCATGGATCGCAAGGGCCGCACCCTGCAGCTGTCGATCCGCGCCAAGGACGAGGCTGACCTGCGGGATACCCTTGATGAGTACAGCAGTGCCTCCGGCGGTACCACCAAGCTGGGCGCGCTACTGCGCGAACAGCTGGGCGGCAAGTCGGAGTAAGCCGCAGGGCCGGCTCCGGCCGGCCCCCGGTGTGTCAAGGCGCCGCCTCCGGGCGGCGCTTTTTTTTTGGGAATCACGGACTTGGCGCGCATTTCGAGGCGCATTGCGCTAGCATTCGTGGTCCCGGCCGATAACCGCCGTCCTGATCTTCGAGTGCGCATGACCAAGTCTGAACTCATCGAAACGCTTGCCCAGCGCCAGCCTCATCTCAAGCCTGACGACGTCGATCTCGGGGTCAAGACCCTGCTCGACCAGATGAGCGATTCCCTGGCCAATGGCATCCGGATCGAGATTCGCGGCTTCGGCAGCTTCTCGTTGCACTTCCGTCCGCCGCGCGTCGGGCGCAATCCGAAGACCGGTGACTCGGTGGCCCTGCCGGGCAAGTACGTGCCGCACTTCAAGCCCGGCAAGGAACTGCGCGAGCGGGTCAACCGCTCACGCAGCTGAGCGGCGGGGAGCGGCTGATGCGCTGGATACGTGCACTCGTCGTGCTGCTGGTGATCGGCCTCGGGCTTGCCTTTGGCGCGCTGAACGATGCCGAGCTGGCAATCAACCTGCACTACCTGCAGCTGAGCCTGTCGACCGGTGCCGCCCTGCTGGCCGCCGCCCTGCTCGGCGCGCTCTGCGCCGGCCTGTGCCTGTGGCTGGCGGTGATCTGGCCGCTGCAGCGCCGTCTGCGCCGTGCCAGCAAGGAGCAGCAGCAAAGTGTGGGCTCGGCGCTGGAGCAGGTCGAGCAGGGTCGCGTGGCACAGGATCGGGCGTGACGGAACTGACCCTGCTGTTCCTGTTGCTGCCGCTGGCGGCGCTCTCGGGCTGGTACGCCGGGCGCAAGGGCGGCGCACGTACCGTCGGTCAGCGGGTCAGCAAGCTCTCCACCAATTACTTCCGCGGACTGAACTATCTGCTCAATGAGCAGCCGGACAAAGCGATCGAAGTCTTTCTGGAGATCGCTGAGGTCGACAAGCGCACGGTGGAAACCCACTTCGCACTCGGCCACTTGTTCCGCCGCCGCGGCGAGGTCGACCGGGCGATTCGCCTGCACCAGAACCTGATCGCGCGGCCGGGCCTGTCGGACGAGCAAAAGACCTATGCCGTGCTCGAACTCGGCGAGGACTACATGCGCGCCGGCCTGCTCGATCGCGCCGAGACGCTGTTCTGCGATCTGGAGAAAGTCGATCCGGTGGCGCCGCAGGCGCTGCGCCATCTGATCTCGATCTACCAGCAGGAGCGCGACTGGGAAAAGGCGATCGAATACGCCCAGCGACTCGAAGCGCGAACCGGCGAACCGATGGGCAAGCTGGTCGCGCAGTTCAACTGCGAGATCTCCGAGTCGGCGCGCCAGCGCGGCGACCTGCAACGCGCCCGGAGGCATCTGGACGAGGCCTACTCGGCCGAAGCCAACTGCGTGCGCGCCGGCCTGATCGAAGGCCAGATGGAAGCCTCGCAGGGCAATGATCTGGCGGCAATCCGGGTCTTCGAACGAGTCGCCCGGCACGATCCTGAGATGCTGCCCGAGGTGCTGCCACCTCTGCTCGCCGCCTACCAGCGGCGCGATGAGGCGCAGCGCGCGCGGGCATTCCTGCACGAGATGCTGGAGCGCAATCCCGGCGTAACACCGCTGCTCGCCCTGACCCGGCTGATCGAGCGCGAGGACGGTCACGGCGAGGCGGTCGGCTTTCTGACCCAGCAGCTGCGCCGGCGACCGTCGGTTCGCGGCCAGGGCGCCCTGATCGACCTTAGCCTCGCCGAGGACGAGCCGGTCAGCCGCGACCTGCTGCTGGTCCTCAAGCAGCTCGGCGAGCAGCTGGTGGCTGGCGTTGCCGCCTATCGCTGCGGCCGCTGCGGCTTCGGCGCGCGCATCCACCACTGGCAGTGTCCGAGCTGCAAGACCTGGGGCAGCGTCAAGCCGATCCACGGACCGGCAGGCGAGTAAGCGATGCTGCTCGTCCTGCTCCTGTGCGCCAGCGGTTCGGCGATGCTGACCGCGCTGGCGGTCGACTACGGGCGTCGCCGTGGTCTTGTCGATGTGCCCGGCAAGCGTCGCTCGCACAGCGCGCCGACGCCGCGCGGAGGTGGCATCGCGCCGGTGCTCACCCTGCTGGTGGTGATCGCGGCACTGGGCCTGCGCGGGGCCCTCCTTCCCACCGATGCGCTTGCCGTCGGCGTCGCCCTGTTTGCTGTCGCGGCGATCGGCTGGGCCGATGATCATCGTCCGCTTGGCGCTGGCGTCCGGCTTGCCACCCATGCCGGGCTTGCTCTGTTCGCCCTTCCCATCCTGCTGCCGGGCGCTGCGCCCTGGCTTTGGCTGCTGGCTGCTGCGGCGGTAGTGGTCGCGATCAATCTGTGCAACTTCATGGACGGCATCAACGGCATGGCGACGGTGCAGGCGGCCTTGGTGTCCGCCTTCCTCGGCGTCATGCTGCGTTTCGTTGATCCTGCGCTGGCCACCCTGGCCTTCGGCATGGCGCTGGCCTGCCTGGGCTTTCTGCCGTTCAATTTCCCGCGTGCGCGGATCTTTCTCGGCGATGTCGGCAGCGGCGCGCTTGGTCTGATGGTCGCAGTGCTCGGCGTGATCGCCTGGCGCGAAGGCGCGGCGGGGCTGGCCGCCCTCGCCCTGCTGCCGTCGGCGTTCCTGATCGATGGCGGGCTGACCCTTGTCGCGCGAGCCCGCGCCGGCAAGCCGCTGGCCCGCGCGCACCGGGAACATCTCTACCAGTGGCTGGTCAGAAGCGGGGCCAGCCATGCCGCCGTCACCGTGATGTACGGGCTGTGGACCCTGATCATGGGCGCGTTCTTCGTGCTCCGCCCACAAGGAGATACCCTCCTCACGCTGGCGCTGTACCTGTCGGGTGGGTTGTTGTGGTGGCACTGTCGCCGGCATCTGCTGGCGCGTCGGCGCAGGAGAGCGCTTCAGTGAAACGTTTGGCTCATTGGGTAGGACTGATCCATCCGCGAGTGGCGGTGGTGCTGCATGATCTGGGCATGGTCTGGCTGGCCTGGATTATCGCCTCGCGCCTGCGCGAGCCGCGTGATGTGCCTTGGTGGAACGAGGCGTTCTGGGTGGTCCTGCTGGCTCAGGGGCTGGTGTTCTGGTGGACCGGGCTGTACCGCGGGCTGTGGCGCTTTGCCAGCCTTCCCGACCTGTGGAACATCGCTCGCGCCGGACTCTTCGGGACGCTTGCGATCACCCTTGGCCTGTTCCTGTTCTCGCGCCTGGAGGGCGTATCGCGCGGCGTGCTGTTCCTGTATCCGCTGATCCTGCTGATCCTGCTCGGTGCACCGCGGCTCATCTATCGATACTGGAAGGACAGCCGCTATGGCGGCCCCAGCCGCAGCGGTGAGCGCCGGGTGCTGATCCTCGGCGCCGGTCGCGCCGGCGAGACATTGCTGCGCGAACTCAAGCGCGAGAACCGCCTGCGCCCGGTCGGCTTCCTCGACGACAACCGCGCCCTGCGGGGCTCGCGGATCCACGGCGTTCCGGTTCTCGGGGCCATCGACAGGGTCGCCGAACTGGCCCGCGAAGTGGCAGCGGAGATGCTGCTGATCGCCATTCCCGGCGCCAGCAACCAGCAGATGCAACGCATCGTCGAGCTGTGCGAGGCCAGCGACCTGCCGTTCCGCACCGTGCCGCGGTTGCGCGACGTGGTCGAAGGGCGCAGCTCCTTCGCTGAGCTGAAAGAGGTCGCCATCGAGGACCTGCTCGGCCGCGAGCCGGTCGAGCTTGACTGGTCGGCAATTCGCCTGGCCTTGTCGGGCAAGCGGGTGCTGGTCACCGGCGGCGGTGGATCGATCGGTTCCGAGCTGTGTCGCCAGGTCGCGCGGCTGGGCGTGGAGCGGCTGACCATCGTCGAGCTGTCCGAGTACAACCTGTATCGGGTCGAACAGGAGCTGCGCGCGGCCTTTCCCGACGTGCTGATCGACTGCCTGCTCGGTGATGCCGGCGATGCCGCCACGGTCGACCACGCGCTGGGTCTGTGTCGGCCGCAGCTGCTGTTCCACGCCGCCGCCTTCAAGCATGTGCCCCTGCTTCAGGGGCAGGTGCGGGAAGCCATGCGCAACAATGTGCTGTGCACCCAGACCCTGGCCCTGGCCTGCCTGCGGCACAAGGTCGAGTGTTTTCTGCTGGTGTCCTCGGACAAGGCGGTCAACCCGGCCAACGTGATGGGGGCCAGCAAGCGTTGGGCGGAGATCGTCTGCCAGTCCTTGGCGGGTGAGGGCGAGACCCGTTTCGTGACGGTCCGCTTTGGCAATGTGCTGGACTCCGCCGGCTCGGTGGTGCCGCTGTTCCGCGAGCAGATCCGCCGCGGCGGGCCGGTGACGGTGACTCATCCCGAGATCACCCGCTACTTCATGACCATCCCCGAGGCCTGCCAGCTGATCCTGCAGGCGATGACCCTGGGTGAAGGCGGCGAGCTGTTTGCCCTCGACATGGGCGAGCCGGTGCGGATCCGCTACCTCGCCGAGCAGATGATCCTGCTCACCGGCAAGGTTCCCGATCGTGACATCCCGATCGTGTATACCGGGCTGCGCCCTGGCGAGAAGCTGTTCGAGGAGATCTTCCACGCCCAGGAAAGCTACCAGCGCACAAGGCACCCGAAGATCTGGCTCGCCCAGGGCCGCCCGCTGCCGCGGGCAGCGCTGGATGCGGCCCTGCACCAGGCGCGCCAGGCCAGCCTGCGCTTCGATGAGGCTGAGCTGGGCAGGCTGCTCGCCGACTGGGTGCCGGAGTATCGCCCGGAGCTCGAGGGCCAGGTGATAAGCCTGCACCGCAGCGCCTGAGTCGGGCCACATGAACACCATGTTTCACTGGAGAGTTGCATGCTGAAGGTGCGCAAAGCCGTGTTTCCGGTGGCCGGATTGGGGACCCGCTTCCTGCCGGCGACCAAGACGGTGCCGAAGGAGATGCTGCCGATCGTCGACAAGCCGCTGATCCAGTACGCGGTGGACGAGGCGATCGAGGCCGGTTGCGACACTCTGGTGTTTGTCACCAACCGCTACAAGCACGCCGTCGCCGACTACTTCGACAAGGCCTACGAGCTGGAGCAGAAGCTGGAAAAGGCCGGCAAGCTGGAACTGCTGGCTATGATCCGCGAGGTCCTGCCGCCGCACGTGCGTGCGGTGTTCGTCACCCAGGCCGAAGCCTTGGGCCTGGGTCACGCTGTGCTCTGCGCCGAGCCGGTGGTCGGCAATGAGCCCTTCGCGGTGCTCCTGCCTGATGATCTGATCTGGAGCCGGGAGCGCGGTGCCTTGGGCCAGATGGTCGACATCGCCCATTCCCGCAACGCCAGCGTGATCGCCGTGCAGGACGTGCCGCGCGAGCAAACCGGAAGTTACGGAATCGTCGACACGGCCGGCGACTCGGCCAATCCGGCGCGCATCCACGGCATGGTCGAAAAGCCGGCGCCGGAGAGCGCGCCCAGCACCCGCGCCGTGGTCGGCCGCTATGTGCTCTCCTCCAGGGTGTTCGATCTGCTGCGCCAGACCCGGCCCGGCAAGGGCGGCGAGATCCAGCTGACCGACGCCATCGCGCGATTGGCCGAGGACAGCAGCGTGCTGGCCTACGAGTTCGAGGGCCGGCGCTTTGACTGCGGCAGTCGCATCGGGCTGATCGAAGCGACCATACGCTTCGCCCTGGACCACGACGACCTGGCCGACGAGACGCGCGCCTACATGCGCGCCGCGCTGGCCGAGACGCCGGCCGGCTGATCAGCGGATCAGGTGCCAGCGGGTCTGGCGGCCGGCCAGGTAGCGCACCTGCTCGCCGTCGAAGACGGCACTCTGCTCAAGCTTGACCAGCACGAACTGATCGTTCCACTCCGGGACCCGGCTGCGGACATTGCCCTCGATCGCATAGCCCGTGTTGGGATGCAGCGGCCAGTCACCCTGCACCGGTGTTGGACCCTGGTTGTCCCACATCCCGATGGTGGGGCCGGGGGCGTGACCGAACAGGCCGAGCGGGTGGGTGTAGGTGCTGCTGATCAGGCCCTCGGCCTCGGCCATCCGGCGCGTCGCCGCCAGCACCGCATTGCCGCTGCGTCCGCTCTTGAATTGGGCGGTGAGGATGTCCTGCCAACGATTGCCGGCGGCCAGCGCAGCGCGCAGGCCGACTGGCGCCTCGTCTTCACCGGGGCGCAGCACGTAGGCCATTTCCTGGGTATCGGTGCACAGCTTGAGATAGCAGATGCCGACGTCGGTGTGCAGGACATCGCCGGGCTGGATGATGCCAGGCTCGGCGCAGAAGGCGTTGTCTGCGGCGCACTCCAATCCTGCACGCTGCAGGCTGACATTGGGCATGAACCAGATCGGCAGGCCCAGCTGCTCGAAGCGCTCGCGGATGTACCAGGCAACATCGTCGGTGTGGGTGGCGCCGGGGGTGATAACCCGGTTGGAGAACGCCTCGGCGATGACGCCGCGGGCCAGCCCGACGACCTGGGGATACAGGGCAAGCTCGGCGTCGATGCGGGTTTCCAGCCAGCGCACCACCAGCTGTTCCGCCGACACGACGCGCGCATGCAGCGATGCCGGAAGCGCCTGCATCAGACGCTCGCGCAGGCCGTGGCTGAGCCCGTCGGCCACCGCCCAGTCGCGCGACACATTGATGCCGATGCGCTTCGGATCTCGCTCGGCGATCAGCTTGCCCAGCGCCGCCCACTGGGCGTCGAGCTCGCCGCCCGACCAGCCGGTGGTATAGGGCTCGCCGAGCGGATAGCGATTGACCGAGAGGCGCTCGACGCTACCGTCGGGCTTGCGGTGGAACACCAGCATCGTGGTCCGGCGCGCTGCAAAGCTGGGCTGCGGTACGAGGCTGAAGTAGACCGGATCCTCGTTGTACTCGCGGGCGATCACCAACCACAGATCGATCTCGGTCTCGGCCATCAGGGTCGGCAGCAGGCTATCCAGACGCTCGGCGAGGATCCGGTTTTCCGGCTCAATCCGCGCCCGTGGCGCCAGCACCGCAAAGCCATCGGCATCGGCGATCTGGCGTCCCTGCTCGAACCGCTGAGTCGTGTCCGGCTGCGCGGCGCTGGCCGCGAAAGCGCCGGCCAGCAGGGTCGTAAGAGCGCCAAGCGCAAGCTGTCTGATCATGGAGTTTGCTCGAAGTACACGGTGCCGGCCTTGCCGGCACCGCTCAGGATGGCGGTCCGGGTGGTCCAGATCAGTCGGCCGTCGCTTCGATCACGTCGCGGACGTAGCGGTCGAGCAGGCGCACGCCGAAGGCGCTGGCGCCCAAGGGTACCGTGGGCAGCGGCGCGTCGTCGCGCCAGGCCATCGAGGCGATGTCCAGGTGCGCCCAGGGCTGGCTCTCCGGTACCCAGTTGCCGATGAAGAAGGCGCCGACGCCTGCGCCGGCCTTGGCGCTGCTGCCGCCGTTGCGCATGTCGGCGATCGGCGACTCGAGGTCCTTGGCATAGCTCGGATGCAGGGGCAGCCGCCAGGACTCCTCGCCGCTGGCCCGGCCGGCGGCGATCAGCTGCTCGGCGAGCGCGTCGTCGCGGGTAAACAGGCCGGCGTACTCGTCGCCGACCGCGGTGACCTGGGAGCCGGTCAGGGTGGCCACGTCGATCAGCAGCTGCGGTGCGTCCTTTTGCAGCACGTAGGTGATTGCATCGACCAGCACCATGCG
This sequence comes from uncultured Lysobacter sp., assembly GCA_964350895.1. Classification (GTDB taxonomy): domain Bacteria; phylum Pseudomonadota; class Gammaproteobacteria; order Xanthomonadales; family Xanthomonadaceae; genus Pseudomarimonas. The sequence goes on along the minus strand of CAYGMG010000033.1, from coordinate 19,710 downwards.
TCCCTCGGCGTCGGTGCTCATCACCTCGTAGGTCTTGCCGGACAGAGTGCGGATGACGTCGCCCGGACGCCCGGCGGAGCCGGAGGGCATGTTCTCGGCCAGCGCTGCCACGGCGATCGCATTCACCGCAGCGCCGCGCTTGGCAAGGCCGAGTACGGCGCCGGTGACCGCCGCTGCGCCGCTCATGTCGTACTTCATCCGCCACAGGTTCTCGCGGCCCTTGATCGAGATGCCGCCGGTGTCAAAGGTGATGCCTTTGCCTACGAAGGCCAGCGGTGCCTCTCCGGCTGCCGCGCCCTGGTAGCGGATCAGCATCAGGCGTGGCGGACGCACGCTGCCCTGGCCGACGGCGAGGATCGAGCCCATGCCCAGGCGAGCCATGGCCTTCTCGTCGAGCACTTCGATGCTGACCTTGTCGATGCCCTTGAACGCCTCCCGGGTGCGCGCAACGAAGCTCTCCGGATAGATCACGTTGGCCGGCTGGCTGACCAGGTCGCGGGCAAAGCGCACGCCGTCGGCCACTGGCTGCCAGTCCTGCTGCCAGCTGCGGCGCGCGGACTCGGGGTCGGCGACATGGATGTGCAGGTCGCCGCGGCCCAGCAGCGGCGCTTCCGGCGCCGGCGTGCGGTACTCGCGGAACGCGTGCTGGCCGAGCGCCGCTCCGAGCGCGGCATGCGCTCCGAGGTTCGCGGCGGCGCCGTCGAGCAGCAGGGAAACGCGCTGGGCGCTGCTGATTGCGCCGATCTGGCCGGCAAGGCCGCCGATGTCCTCCAGCAGTCGCGCATCGAGCGGATCGCTGCCGCTGCCGATCAGCGCAACCTGTTGATAAGGGCCGACGCCGAAAAGATTGAGCACGACACCGCGATCACCAGTGAAGCCGGCAGTCTGGGCGGCGCGACGAAGCGCTTCCTGCAGGCCAGGGTCCAGCCGGGCGAAGCTGCCCTCGGTCGGAATGCTCTTGGATACCGGCAAGGCCAGCGCGCCGTCGGCGGGGATCGAGGCCTCGGCAAAATCGATCTGTCGCTGGGCCAGGGCCATGGCCGGCAGGGTGCACAGAAAAATCAGCAGCAAGTTTCGGACAGCGGTTGCGGGCATGGCGTTCTCCGGGTGATTCAGCGCGACCGGCGGCAGCCGGGTCGGCTGAGAGACGGTTATGTCGATCAAAAGGATCGAACAGGGTAAATGTTGGCGGTGTGAGCGTCGGTGCATGCCTGCCGGCCCGGCGCGCGCTGGGCTCGCCTCGCCTCGCAGGGCGAGCGGATTGAAGCGGGCGCGTCACAGGACACTAGTGTCCTGTGCCGGAAGTATGTTGTTGAAGTCGCGACGCGGATGCGTCGTCGAGGCAAGGCGCGAGAAGGAGGCATAGCAGCGCTATGGCGACGACGAGCAACGCAGCATCGGCGGCGCAGACCGAGCGAATTCTGCGCTGTACTTCGGGGACAGGACACTAGGCAGGTGCTCGGTCGAGATCCCCGTCGAAGAGGTACTCCTGCGGGTCGACCCGTCGTGTGCGCCGGCGGTAGCTGCGTGCCGGCCCGATCCACAGCGCGATGTTCCGTCCCCGCGCATCCAGATACCAGCTGGTACAGCCGCCATCCCAGGCCGTGCCCGCAAAGCGCTGGTCGAGGTCGGCGATAAACGCGGACTGGGTCTCCGACCGGGGCTCCACCGCCGTGGCGCGACGCGCGACGCGGGTTCGGCGAAGCGCCTGGATATGCCGGACCTGGCTTTCGATCATGTAGATGACCGAGTTGTGGCCGAGTGCGGTGTTCGGGCCAAGCAGGAAGAACAGGTTGGGAAAGCCGGCAACGCCGATACCGAGATGGGCCACCGGACGATCGGCCCAGGCCTCGGCCAGGCGCAGGCCGCCGCGGCCGCGCAGGTCGACATCGTCGCGCAGCCGCAGCGGCTGGAAACCGGTTGCGCAGACGATCGCGTCAAGGCGCACCAGGGCGCCATCGGCAAGCCGCCATCCGTCTGCCTCGACGCTGGCGATCGGCGTGGAGTGCAGGGTGGTCTGGTGGCGGATCAGGGAGGGATAGAAATCGTTGCTGAACAGCACTCGCTTGCAGCCGATCGGATAGTCCGGCTGCAACGCCTGGCGCAGGATCGGATCGCGCACCTGACGCCGGCGCAGGCGGTTGCCCAGCCAGCTTGCCCAGAAAGCCCAGCGTGGCCGGGTCAGTCCCTTGGCCAGCCATTCCAGCAGGATGAACACGCTGCCGCGCAAGGCCTTGCGCAGCCATGGCCAGGCGCCAAAGCGCGCCTGCAGCCATGTCGGCAGACCCAGGTCCGGACGCGGCAGCACCCAGGGCGGCGTGCGCATCGCAACATGCAGTTCCGCTGTCTTGCCGGCCAGTTCGGGAATCAGCTGCACGGCGCTGGCGCCGGTGCCGATGACGCCGACGCGCTTGCCGCGCAGGTCAAGCGGCCTGGGCCAGCGGGCGGTATGCAGCAGGCTGCCGGAGAAGTCCTGCAGACCGGGAAGGTCGGGCCAGGCGGGATGATGCAGGCCGCCCGGTGCCATGATCAGGTCGCGGGCAAGGAAGCGCTGACCGGCCTCGGTGCATGCCTCCCATAGCTGGCGCTCCTCGTCCCAGTGCGCTGCGATGAGTCGCTGTCCGTAGCGAAGTTGTCCCGCCCGCTCGAATGGCGCGGCCAGCTGGTTCAGGTAGGCGAGGATCTCGGGTTGGCTGGGGAATAGCCGGGTCCAGTGCGGATTCGCGGCATCCGACAGCGAATACAGATGCGAAGGCACATCACAGGCGGCGCCGGGATAGCGGTTGTCGCGCCAGGTGCCGCCCGCTGAATCGGCCTTTTCGATCACAACGAAACGCTGCGCTCCCTGACTGACCAGCGCGCGTGCCATGGCAAGTCCGGAGAACCCGGCGCCGACGATCAGGCAGTCAAGAAGCGGCGGATCGGCGCCCGTGCTCGTGCTCACCGGTTCAGCCACCAGTACGCCGCATTGAGCACGAAGGCAAAGCTCACCCAGGCGAGATAGGGCGCCAGCAACCAGGCGGCCGAGCGCGACTCAGCAGCGAAGCGACGCACGGTGACCACGATCATGATCCACAGCAAGGCCATTTCGATCAGCGCCACGCCGCGCCACGTGAGGCCGAAGAACAGCGGCGTCCAGACGGCATTGAGCGCAAGCTGCAGGTACCAGGCACGCAGCGGCGCCGACCATAGACCCCCGCCGCGCCGCCAGACCAGCCAAGCCGCCAGCGCCATCAGCAGGTAGAGAATGGTCCAGACCGGCCCGAACAACCAGTTCGGTGGCGCGAACGACGGCCGGGTCAGCGCAGCAAACTCCGCGCCAGGCGGAAACAGCGCGCCTCCTGCGGCGGCACAGAAGGCAAGCAGGACAAAGAGGCCGAGGGTCAGCAGCGAGGTCGATGAGGCTCTGGTGTTCATATCAGGTAGATTCGGCTGTGGCCTGTCAGGCTGCCGTCAACGCGTTGCCACGGCTCCGTCGGACAGTGCATCTGACCCAACACCATCGGCAGACAGGAGTGCGCAGCGCAAGCGTCGCCGGATCAGCCTGAGATCTGCGGGCGGGCAGGTGTATCAGCGTCCGGTCGATCGCTGAACTTTGGCAAGCATCCTCCACCAGCTAGGATGTGCACCAGCGCCATTCCGGATCCTGATCATGTCCGCCCTCAACGTACTGGGAACCCCACTTCAGCCCTGCAGCACCGAGCCGATGACCGGCTGGTTTCGTGACGGCTGCTGCCGCTCTGATCCGCAGGATGCGGGGATGCACTGGGTGTGTGCGCTGATGACGGCGGAGTTTCTGGCCTTCTCGCGGCAATCGGGCAATGACCTCAGCACGCCGCGGCCGGAGTTCGCGTTCCCGGGCTTGCAGCCGGGCGATCGCTGGTGCCTGTGCGCGCGGCGTTGGCAGGAGGCCTATGCAGCCGGCGTGGCGCCGCAGGTGGTGCTGGAAGCGACCCATCTCAACACGCTTGGAGTGGTCTCGCTTGAGCAGCTGCGCGACGCCGCGGTGGCTGGCTGACGCAGCCGGCGAAGGGTGCCAGACCGCCTGCGCACGTGGCGCAGCACAGGGCCGCGCTGTGCCGGCATTGGCCAGCGGGATTGCTGAACGGAAGCCTTGCCGTCGCCCTCGCGCGGTCAACCGCTTGCCGGGCTCATGCGTTTTCGTCAGGGCAAGACGGGACACCCCCGTCGCCCTTGAGGAGATCCTTGATGAAGACCCCCCTGATCGCCCTGACTACTGGCCTCATCCTGGCTTGCCTTGCCGGCAGCGCCGACGCTGGCACGCCGGCCCAGCGCAGCGAAATTCGCGAGCGCCATCAGGAAGTGCGCATCGCCCGTGGCGTCATTCAGGGCGATCTGACTGCGCGTGAAGCGGGCCGCTTGGTTCGCGGCCAGCAGCGCGTCGATGTTGCGCAAGCCGCAGCCCACGCCGATGGTCGCGTCGGGCCGCGCGAGGCGCTGCGCCTTGAGCACCTGCAGGACCGCCAGAGCCGGCGAATCGCGGTCAACCGTCACGACGCACAGCGCCGTCCTCGCTGAGCAGGCTGGAAGAAGTCAGCCTGAGCGGACTGGGCGAACCGGGTGATCAGGCCGGACGCAGCGCCAGGCTCAGTCCGCGGCAGCGGCGGGGAAATCGACTTCGACGACTTCCTCGCCGCTTTCCCGGGTCCAGCACTGCAGGCTGACTTCCTCGCTCCAGGCCAGGGACAGCCGGCGGCGCAGCGCGGGCAGCGGGTCGGCGCGCTGCTCGGGCTGGTGTCCTGACAACTCGGCGCTCAGCCGCAGGACGCAGCGATCGCGACCCTGACGCACCCACAGATCGAGCTTGCGACCGCCACGACGCACGGCGCGCTCGACCAGGGCAAGCAGCAGGCAGGGCGGGCAGGCGATCTGCTCGCACTCCTCCGGCAGATCGACCAGCAGGCGCGGCGGCAGGGGTCGGCGGCCCGCCTCGACGGCAAGAAACGAGCGTGCCAGGTTCAGCTCGGCAGCCAGATTGCTGCGTGGCGCATCGAGCCGCGGCAGGCTGTCACGCAGGAATCCCAGCAGCTCATCCAGTCGTTTCATCGAGCCGTCGGGATCCTTGGCCGCCAGGTCCCGGGCATCGCCGATCAGGCGTAGCAGGAAGTCCGGTTTGAGCTGGCCGCGTAGCATGCGCAGCTGGCCCTCCACCGCCTGTCGTTCCATCAGGGCCAGCGCTTCGCCGTGCAGGGCCTGCAGTCCGTCGATCGCCGACAGACTGCGTCGCAGCAGGACCAGCAGGGCGGCAACCAGAGCGATCAGTACGCCGCTCAGGCTGATCACGTAGTAGCTGGTCAGGCGAGCGGCGTCGCGCCACAACGGCGGCTGTCCGGCATCGGTGTCGATCAGGTAGGCAATCGCCAGCACCAGGGGAATGCTCAGGCTGATTCCCAGCAGCTGCCATGGCCAGCGGCGCTCCGTCCCCGCGCTGGACACAGGCCAGCGTTCGATCAGGGCCCAGACCAGCCAGGCGGAAAGTCCGGCTGCTGCGTTGCGCGAGAACAGGGCCAGCAATTCGGAGCGCCACAGCGGCAGCAGACACAGCGTCCAGAGCAGCACCAGACCAGCACAGACCGTCAGCCTGGCAGGAGACAGCAGCTCCTGCCAGGCGCCACGCCCGGGGGTTGCCGGCTGGACCGTCATCGGCGCTGGTGCCCGGGCGCCACGCATGCCGCGCTCATTGCGTGGTTTCCCCGGCTGGCTTGTCGCGCGGACTGATCCAGCCGATCTGGAAGCGCACGCCATCGATCATTTCAGTCTGCAGCCCATCCAGACGAGGCCGCCAGTCGTCCGGGCAGCGCCGCCCTTCGCGGCAGACCCACAGTGCGCCGCGCTGCGCGACGTCTTCGGGCGTAAGCCAGGGAGAAATTCCGAAGTCACCTTCGATGAGCATGTCCGGTCGGCTGGGCGCATAGGCGGCAATGATGGCACTGTCGATGTGGTCGGCGATGACGATGCGCAGCGCAAGCGCGTGCCGCGCCTGCCAGGTCGACTGCGCGGTCTGCGCCAGCGCCTGCCCATCGAAGCGGGTCTTGGAGTCGCCCCAGTGCGTCTTGTACAGCCAGTGCAGGCTTGAAGTGAGCAGCAGGATCAAGGCCAGCATCGCAAGGAAACGCGGCAAGCGCTGCCGGGCGCCCTCGCTGTCGATGAAACGCATTGCCCAGACGCCGGCCAGGCTGAAGAACGGAAACGCCCAGGTCGATTTCAGCCGGCTGCCGCTGACCACGCCGTAGCAGACCGAAAGCAGCAGCGGGCCGAACAGCAGGAGCAGCAGGGCAAGTTCGAGGACCCCTGCGGATGGGCGTGCCGGGCGGCCGCCGCGCAGGCCGAGCCACAGCGCGCCGCTGAACAGCAGTCCGGCTAGCGCGCCCAGCGCAAAACGCAGCGGTTCGATCAGGTGGGCCGCGACGCCGCCCGAGCCCGCCTTGCCGAAACCGCGCAGATAGGACCAGGGCAGCTGCCAGTGTTCGGCAAGCCAGAGCAGATGCGGCGAGATCAGCAGCAGGCAGCTGGCAGCCGCCAGCCAGGGCCCCGGCTGGCGCAGTCGCTGGCGCCCTGTCGGGGTCAGCAGCAGCAGGGCGCCGCAGCTGGCCAGCAGCAGCAGGCCGGAATACTTGCTCAGCAGGCTGAGCGCCGCAAACAGGCCGAAAGCCAGCCAGTGCACGTTCGCACCATCGCGAAGGCCGCGCAGGAAGTGGTAGCTGGCCCCGGCCCACAGCGGCAGCTGCAGGCTGTTCATGTTGAAGTTCGGGGTCAGGTAGGTGTGGAAGTAGGAGCCTTCCAGCAGGGCCACCGCGAGCGCCGCGCGCAGCGGATCCAGGAACAGCAGGCCGGTGCGGTACACGTAGACGAAGGTGACCACCACACCCAGTTGCGCCAGCAGGTAGAGCGAGTCGAGCCGGCCGCCGGCCAGCTGCAGAAAGCCCTCGCCAAGCCAGGCGCCGAGCGGAGGATGCTTGTAATAGCCAAGCTCCCAGGCCTGCCCCCAGCCGAGCAGCTCAAGCGTGTCCAGCGGCAGCATGCGATAGCCGAGCGCCGGTCCCAGCACCCAGAACAGCAGGTGCCAGGCGCACAGCAGAGCGAGCAGGCGCTGCGGGCGCTCGGCAATGGCATCGGCAACGGCAGCGAATACGGAGCGTGTTTGCGGACTCATGGACGGCGGAGCAAGCAGGGGCGGGCGGAACCTTAGCCCAACTGGGGCCGGCTGTAGAGCCCCGGGAGTAGACTTGGAACGGTGCTGCACAGGAGACGGACATGCGTTGCAAGGCGGCGAGTGTGCTGCTGATGCTCGGCTCAAGCGCCGCGCTGCAGGCTGCGACCTACCAGGTCGGCCCGGCGCGCAGCTACCCGACCCTTGGCGCGCTGTTCAGCGCTGTCGACCTTGAGCCGGGTGATGTGGTGGAGGTCGACGGCGACGGCGCGACCTATCCGGGCGGCATCGTCATGCCGGCCGAGGACGGCGGCGCGCCGGGCAATCCCGTGCTGCTCCGCGGTGTGCGCAGCGGCGGCCTGCGCCCGCACATCATCGGCGGGGTCAACAGCATCGAGCTGCGCGCCGATCACGTGGTCTTCGAGGGCTTCGAGATCAGCGGTACGACGACGCCGACGCTGACCTTCCGCTGCTTTTTCCACCACAGCCACGACGTGCTGATTCGCGATGCGCGGATCCACGACTGTCCGCAGCACGGCGTGCTCGGCGCCGACCAGGACTCCGGCTCGCTGACCATCGAATACAGCGAGCTGTGGAACTCGGGCTCGGGTGACCGCCACCACACGCTCTACATGGCCACCGACGAGATCGCCCATCCGGGCAGCGTGTTCCGGCTGCAGCACAGCTACCTGCACAGCGCGACCGGCGGCAACCTGGTCAAGTCACGCGCCGAGCGCAATGAGATCTACCACAACTGGCTCGAAGGCGGCTTCTTCCACGAGCTGGAGCTGATCGGCCCGGACCCGGGCGGCGCGCCGGCCGGTTGGAGCGAGGCGCTGGTGCGCGAGGACTCCGACATCGTCGGCAACGTGATCGTCCACGTTGCCGACTTTTCGGCGATCCTGCGCTTCGGCGGCGACGGCACCGGGCAGAGCCGCGGGCGCTACCGGTTCGTCCACAACACGGTGATCCGCCGCCACCCGAACAACGATACGCCGACCGTGTTCCGGCTGTTCGACGGCATCGAGTCGCTGGCCGCCCACAACAACGTATTTCACCGGGAAGGTGCGTCGGGCCTGCGCATCGTGCGCGAGGTCGAGGCCGACTGGACCTTTGCCAGCCGCATCATCGGCCGCAACAACCATGTCGACACCGGGTCGAGCTTCGTTCCCGGCGGTTTCAGCGGCGGGTTTAGCGCGGCCGATCCAGGATTCGAAGACCTGGCCCTTCTCAATCTACGCCCGGCGGCCGGCAGCGCCCTACTTGATTCGGCGACCCTCGTCACCAGTGGTCCGCCGGAATACGACCCAGCGAACCTGCTGGCCTTGCCCGCGTTCCAGCCAGCGCGGATGGCGCCGGCGCCCGGCGCGGCGGCTGTGCGGCAGTCGGTGATGGCGGCTGCCGATATCGGCGCCCTGGAGCGCGGCGATCCGCTACGCATCTTCTACAGTGGCTTCGAGCTTGGCGAAGTCGCAGCGGAGCACAGCAAGGAGTGGAGCCGATGGTAGTGAACATCGCCGACAAGCTCGGACAGATCGAGGCCTTCTGGGATCCTCGGCGGATCGCCAGCCTCAATGGTCAGGACGTGCGCCTGGCAAGGCTCAAGGGCGAGTTCGTCTGGCACGCCCACGAGGCCGAGGACGAGCTGTTCCTGGTTCTCTCAGGACAGCTGCGCATGGAATTTCGCGATCGCGTCGAGCTGCTCGGTCCGGGGGAACTTCTGGTGGTGCCGCGCGGAGTCGAGCACCGGCCGGTGGCCGAGGATGAAGTCGCGGTCCTGCTGTTCGAGCCATCGAGCACGATCAACACCGGCGACGCCGACAGCCCGCTGCGCCGCGAGCGCATCGAGGCGCTATGAAGTGGGGCGTCTTGCGATGAGTCCGGCAAGCTGGGCGCTGGCCGCGGACGCAATGATGAGCCTGCACTTCCTGCTGGTGCTGTTCGTCATCGGCGTGCCGCTGGCCTTGCCCTGGGGCTGGCGCAAGAGCCGTGGCTGGGCCCGCGGCTGGACCCTGCGCATCGTCCATCTCGCGGTGCTGGCGGTAGTCGTGCTGCAGTCCTGGGCCGGCTGGCTGTGCCCGCTGACGATCTGGGAGCAGCAGCTGCGCCGGCGCTCGGGCGGCGCCAGCTGGGAGGGCGACTTCATCGCCCACTGGATCGAGCGCCTGCTCTACGTCGACGCCCCTGCCTGGGCGTTCACCATCGTCTACAGCGCGTTTCTGGCCCTGGTCGTGCTGGTCAACCTGCGCTATCCGCCGCGCGCTGGCGCAGCGCGGCGGAACGATCACTCAGCGGGTTGATTCCAGGCCGTCGCGAAACAGGAACTGGCGCGGGATCGGCGCTTCTTCTGGCGGCTCGCCGAGCGCGCCCTGGGCAATCCAGTCGTAGATCAGGGCTTGCTGGGCAGCAGTCAGTGGCACGCCGGGAATCCCCGGCGCGGCGGCCGGCATGCGCGTGCCGCCGGTCGCCGGGTCGCTGCAGTTGAGCTTGTGGAACAGCTCGCTCAGCTGCGGATCGCCGGGGATCACATAGGTGCCGACGATCTTGTAGATCGCATCGATTCCCTGATCGGTCAGGTCGAGGTTGCCGTCCAGCTGCCCGCCGTTGTGGCAGCTGGTGCAGCGACCCTCGGAGGAGATCGCTTCGTTGAAGATCGGCTTGATCTGGGTCTGCCAATCGACATTGAAATTGATCTGCCCGCCGGACAGGTCATCGCAGCCTGCCGGCCAGGCCGCCTGCGCGGAGCCGGCGCAGGCAAACAGGGCGGCTGCCATCCACCAGGAGCTAGACGCCATTCATCAGCCCCGGGATGGTGCGACCGAAGTTGGCGAAGGTCGGCGAGGCGCTGGCGTTGGCAAACGGGCCTGTGGCGAAGTTGTCGATGTTCGGGAACAGGGTCGGCAGGTCGCCGTTGCTGACGCCCATCCAGCGGGCGAGGGTGGCGCCGAGCTGATCGATCGCCGTGGTCGGCAGGAACTGGCCGCGCGAGAAGCACTCGCCCTGGTTGGCATTGACGCTGACGCTGCCGGTCAGCGCGTTGTTCAACACGATGCTCGGATAGCGGCCGATCACCTGGCTGCCATTGACATCGCCGCCGACCACGAACTGCACGCCGCCCCAGGCATGGTCGCTGCCGTTGCCGTTGGAGTTGATGGTGCGGCCGAATTCCGAGGCGCTGAACAGGGTGACGTTGTTGGCCTGCCCGATCGCCTGCATCGAGCGGAAGAACGCGTTCACCGCGCGCGAGACCACTGCCAGGCGGCCATGATGGCCGGTGGCGTTGATCGAGCTGATCTGGTTGTCGTGGGTGTCCCAACCGCCGATGCTGACGAAGAACACCTGGCGGTTGGCATTGATCGGATTGGTCAGCGAGGCATCGGTGCTGACCTTGATCATCCGCGCGATCTGCCGCAGCTGGCTGTAGAGATTGTTGCCGGACAGCCCATTGAACGGCGTGTTGACCGGGTCATCGCTGGCAATGGTGCCAAAGGCCGGGTTGATCACGTCGGTGGCCAGCTCGATAGAGCGGGTCACCAGGGAGCGGTACTCATCAGTGAACGGCTGCGGCGAGGCATTGCCGAGCAATTCGTCCAGCGCTGCCATGCGTTCGTTCTGGAACTGGTTGCTGCTGCGTCCGCTGATTCCGTACTCGATCAGCGAGGCGGCCGGACTGCTGCTGCTGGTCGACAGGCTGAACGGGAACAGCGGCGAGTTGATCGTCGAGGTGCCGTTGAGGAAGCGGGTCTGCCCGGACAGGGTGATCACCGGCGGCAGGCCGGCCATCTCCGAGGGGAGCTTGGAGGTCCGCCCGGCGATCATGCCGCCCCAGCCCTTGGTTGCCTGCAGGCTGTTGCCACCGGTATGCCAGAGCGAGGTCTGGTCATTGTGCGAGTAAAGCTGCGGCGGGCGGCGGCGGGCGCCGCTGCCGGAGTAGGTGGCGCGGGTGATCGGTTCGACCAGGGAGCCGATATTCGGCAGAAAGGCCAGATTGCCCTCGTTGTAAAGGGTGCGCAGCTCGGGGCAGAACGGGTTGATGCCGTAAGCGTTGCCATTGATGCCCAGCGCCGCCGGCGTGGTCTGGCCATTGACGAAGCCGGTGCCGACGGCAGCAGGGATGCCGAGGCCGCTGGTGTTGTTGGTGGCGTAGACGCCGTTGCGGGCATCGCGGTACTGGGTCCAGGCGGGTCCGCCGCCAGGCATCAGCAGGTTCCAGCTGTCATTGCCGCCGGAAAGGAACAGGCAGACCAGGGCCTTGTAGCCCGGCGCCGACTGGGCCATGGCAGCAGGGATCAGGCCGAGCTGCGGAAACAGCGCCTGGGCGCCGCCGCAGGCGAGCACGCCGCAGCTGGCACGGAGGAAGTCGCGGCGCGAGGAAGCATTGCGGGACATGGGAGGCTCCTTAGCGCTGGGTGGCGAAGTCGGGGGAAACCGCGACGAGATGCAGCAGGTACAGGATTTCGCGGCGGCGGGCGTTCTGCGGATCGGACTCGCCCATGCTGCCGCTGATGCCCTGCTGCAGGAATCTCAGCAGGATGCCCTTGGTGCCGGTGTTCGACGCGCTGGACGGATTGGACAGATTGCCCAGATTGCCGCTCATCGTGCCGCCGAGCAGGCGCACGTTGAGCGCCTCGATCAGGTCGGCGTCCTGGCTTGCCGTGCAGCTGGTGCCGCAGTTGCCGCCGGGCAGGGCGTCGAGCGCACTGGCCGGGAAGTAGGCATTGCCGGTCGGCGTGCTGGTCATCCGCCCGTGGCAGTTGTTGCTGCTCCAGCCGGCGCAGATCTGCGAGTACAGATCATTGGCGGTAAGCACCGCGGTAGCCTCGTTGATGATCTGGAACTCCGGCGAGAACAGGCCAGCCTCGCTGATCGGTCCCGGTGCCTGGTAGTCAGGCTCGAAGAAGTTGAAAACCGTCGGCGCGCCCAGCGGACGCTGCTGGTAGGCGCACTGCGGCCAGCTGCCGCTGTTGCAGCCGTTGGCAAAGCGCGCCCAGCGCCGGTAGCCGTCGGCGCGGGTGTCACCCGACACCGCGCCGATACTGCGCCACAGCTGGACCAGCTTGAGCAGCGGCTCGCGCGGCTTGCCGCGGTTGACCAGGCTGCCGCTGTCCGAGGGAGCCTGACGCGCTTCGCTGTCCAGCAGCACGGCGCGGACCACCGCTGCCAGATCACCGCGCACGCCAGAGCCGTTGTTGGCGAACACCGCCGCGACCCGGGCGATGTACTGCGGCGAGGGATTGGCGCTGACCAAACGCTGGATCAGATGACGCGACACCATGGTGGCGGTGTTCGGCTCCAGGAACAGCAGGTCGATGGCGCTTTCCAGATTGTCGTTGCAGTAGCTCAGACAGGCGTTCTTGTCGGCCTGCGAGGAGTTGGTGTTAAGGCCGTCGCAGTTCAGCGTGCTGCGCGGCTGGCCCTGGGCGACCTCGTTGAGGGTCAGCATCGGCTGTCCGCCGAGTTCGATCACCTTGTCGCGGCCAGGGGTGCCGCCCGGGATGCTCTGGCCATTGGCCACATCGAGGTCGATGGTCGCCCCGACCGGGTTCTGCCCCTCGCTGCCGGGCAGCTGGAAGCCGGCGCGGTCGCGACCGGTGTCGTGGTAGCGCGGGTAGCAGATCATCTGCTCGTAGCGATCCGGATGCACCAGACCGCTCTCGTCATTGATGCTCAGCGAACCCGGCGTGCTGAAGAAGTTGCCGGTCTGGAAGCTGCAGTCGGTGCCGGTGCAGTTGCAGTTGCGGTTGAGCACCCGCCCGGCGACCACGCGATTTCCGCTGCAGTTGTAGCCAAGCCCGGTCAGCACCCGGGACAGGGTGGTGATGGTGTTCTGGTCGTAGGTCGGCTGCGGGTTTGTCGAATTCGGGAACGGGCTGAAGTCCGCGTTACGCTCGATCAGCCCGATAGTGAACAGCTGCATCACCTCGCGGGCGAAGTTCTCGTCCGGGGCGACCAGGCCACTGTTCGGCAGGGCGTAGGCGGCGATGCGTGGCTCCATCGTGTTGTTGTTGGTGGCATCGCTGCTGGTGCAGCTGTGGTAGGGCGGGTTGCTGGTCAATCTGTTGTCGAACTGACCCTGGCTGTTCGGGCGCTGGTCGTAGCAGCGCGGTTCGATCTCGAACTTGCGATTGCGCAGATGGGTCAGATAGCGCCCCATCATCGGCGAGCGCACCACCTGGCCGAGCAGGGTGCGGAAATTGCCGAACGAATTGCGCACGATCAGATCGTTCCACTCGGCCATCATCACCGGCTCGCCGCTCAAGCCGCCGTCCTGGTCCGAGACCACGATCATCTGGCCTAGCGCCCAGGCCACCTTCTGCCGCAGCTGGTCGGGCGCATTGACCGCGGTGTCCATCCAGCGATGCACGCGATGGGTCTGCGACAGGCTGTTGCCGGCCGCGTTCTCGATTGGGGTCAGGGTCTCCAGGAACGGCCGCGCCAGCGTCTGCTGCATGCCCATCTGCTGGTTCATCCAGCCGACGATGCCCGAAGACTTGAGCTGCAGGATGCTGACCTGGGTGGCGCCGAAGGTCGCCTGGTTGAGGAAGCGCGCGGCCTCCGCGTCGCTCTCCGGAATCGAGAATGGCTGCTCGAAATTGGCCCGGAAGATGGACTGGGCCTGCGCGCCAAAGGCGCTCAGGAGGAACAGGCCGGCAAGGCCGAGGACCGGCAGAAAGGCATTACGGCGCATGGACTACCCCGATGAAAGATGCGGCTGCATGTTGCAGCGCCGCGATGTTGCCGATCTCGGGGCTAAGTGAACCGCGAACCGTGTCGCAGTTTCGTGGCTTGGGCGTAAACTTTCCTTACTTCCCGGCAGGCGGTGGCCGAGCGCAGAGGGGCGGTGCTTGACCTTTGTCCGAGCAGTCCGGGCGAATCAGTACCAAGGCAGCAGGCTCAGACCGATGCCGATATAGGTGGCCCGGTGGTTGTAGTCGATCATGCTTTCCCCATACCCATCAAAGATCTGGATCTGCCCGCGCAGGTTGCGATGCAGGGGAAAGGTCCAGTCGAGCTGCAGCGCGCCGCGCGAGCGTTCACCGGCGCGCAGGCTGTGGCGAGCCAGCAGGGCGAACTCATGTGCACCGCGCTGGTGCACGACCTGCAGTTCGGCGCGGCCGAGAAAGTCACTGGCGTCCGGGTTGTCGTCCTCGCGGGAGCTCTCCGGCAGTCGGTACCAAGGGCGGAAAAGCACCGCCCAGCCCGGTTTCTCGATGCCGGCTGTCGCGACCAACCGGTCCCAGCTGCGTGAGAGCGGCAGGCTGCGGCCGTTGGACTGGTGGGCGAAGCCGACGCCAAACATCCGCGCTCGCCAGTCGCCGAGCAGGGGCGCATCGAGGCCGAACACCAGGTCGATCTCCGGCTGGTAGTTGGTCTCGCGGAACGGTCGCGACACGTCGTCATCGTAGAGCTGCCAGCGCGAACTCTGGGTGTAGCCGAACCAAAGGTCGCCGGCGTCGCCCAGCACGCCTTCCCAGACCTTGGTCTTGAAGCTGAGCTGGAACTTGTTCTCGATCGAGCGCAGGTTGAAGGCATCAACGACCTGGTTGGCCGGGTTGGGGCTGTCCGGCTGGTCGTTGGGCGAGCTGCTCCAGAACACCGGCAGGATGTACACCGGGCGATGCGCGCGCAGGTTGAAGGCGCCGAGCTTGGAGCCGGGATCGAGCTCCCAGCGCCGGTCGAGCATCGAATTGCGCGGAGCGCCCCCTACCGGCTCATAGGGGTACAGGTCGCGACCGGCGTCCGGCGCGCTGCGCTCCCGCGCCTGGCGCTCGGCGACCGCGTCGTAGCAGGCAAGTCGATCGGCGTCGGACGCAATCGAGCGGCAGCCTTCGACGGTTTGCGCGCCGGCCTGGGCTGCGCTGAGTGCCAGGGCACAAATCAGCAGGCACCTCACGGGCTCGCCGCCTGAGGGGCCGCAGTCTGTTCGGATGCTTGCCCGTCGAGCAGGGGATGCAGCGCCTGCCAGACATGTTCGAGCAGCAGCGGCTGGGCCTCGGCGCCGGGGTGCAGGCGGTCGGGCAGGAACAGCTCGTTGCGGCGCGCCACTGGCTCCAGCAGGAAGGGCAGCAGAGCGGCCCCGGTCTCGCGCGCCAGACTGCTGTACATAGCGATGAAGCCGCGGGTGTAGTCGGGGCCGTAGTTCGGCGGAATCTGCATGCCGATCAGCAGGACCTCGGCGCCGAGCTTCTGGCTGGCCTCGATCATGCTGCGCAGGTTGGCCTCGGCCAGATCCAGCGGCAGGCCACGCAGGCCGTCATTGGCGCCCAGCTCGATCAGCACCAGTTCCGGCCGATGCTGACGCAGGGCATGGGCGATGCGGCTGGCGCCGCCCGAGGTGGTTTCACCGCTGATGCTGGCATTGACCACGTTCCAGGCTGGCTGCTGCGCGGACAGGCGCTTGGCCAGCAGGGCAACCCAGCCCTGCTCGGCGGACAGCCCGTAGGCGGCGGACAGCGAATCGCCCATCACCAGAAGGGTCGGCGAGGCGCGCAGCGGGGCGCTGGCCAGCAGGAGGCAAAGTGACAGGGCCATGACGAATCGTTCAGTCGCTCTGCGCCAAGGTGCGGCAATCTTTCGCATTCCATCCACCGGGGTATCCATCATGTCCGCCATTCTCGCCGACTCCGTGCCTGCAGCGGATGAACCAGCAGTCATGCTTCGCACCGAAGGCCTTGGCAAGCGCGTGGAGCTGCCCGCGGGCAGTCTGGTGATCCTCGACGACGTGTCGCTGGAAATCGCCCGAGGCGAAGCCGTGGCCGTGGTCGGCGCCTCGGGTTCGGGCAAGTCGACCTTGCTGGCTTTGCTCGCCGGTCTCGACCAGCCGAGCGAGGGCGAAGTCTGGCTCGACGGGCAGCCGATCTCCCAGCTGGACGAAGACGGCCGCGCCCGGCTGCGCGCGGCGCGGGTCGGCTTCGTGTTCCAGTCGTTCCAGCTGCTGCCCTCGCTGACCGCGCTGGAGAACGTGATGCTGCCGCTGGAGCTGGCCGGCCAGAAGCAGCCGGAGGCCGAGGCGCGCCAGCTGCTGGTCCGGGTGGGCCTTGGCGCGCGGCTCGACCACTATCCGCGCCAACTTTCCGGCGGCGAGCAGCAGCGCGTGGCCCTGGCCCGGGCCTTTGCCTCGCGGCCGTCGTTGCTGTTTGCCGATGAGCCGACCGGCAACCTGGATACCGAAACCGGCCGCCAGGTGGCCGATCTGCTGTTCGAGCTGAACCGCCAGCAGGGCACCACCTTGGTCCTGGTCACCCATGACGAGCGCCTTGCCGCGCGCTGCGCCCGGCAGATCCGCCTGGCTTCCGGACGTCTTGCATGATCGCCCTGCGCCTTGGCTGGCGGCTGCTCCGCCGCGACCTGCGCTCCGGCGCGCTGCGCGTGCTGCTGGCGGCACTGGTGCTGGCGGTGATGGCGGTCAGCAGCGTCGGCTTCGTCACCGACCGCGCGGGCCGCGCTCTTGATCTGCAGGCCAACGCCCTGCTCGGCGGCGACGCGGTGCTGCGCGCCGAGGCGCCGCTGCCTGACGAGGTCCGCCAGCAGGCGGAAGACGCGGGCCTTGCCCATACCGCCTTGATGACCTTCCCGAGCATGTTGCGGGTTGGCGACGCGCTGCGCTTGTCGGAACTGCGCGCGATGGACGATGGCTATCCGCTGCGCGGCGCGTTCCGGGTACAGCGTGAGATCGATGGCCCCGGCGTGGCGCCTGAGACCTCGCCGCGTCCCGGCGAGGTCTGGCTAACCCGCGCCGGTGCCAGCCAGCTCGGCGCACGGATCGGCGACACGGTGCAGGTCGGTGAGCGCGCCCTGCGTCTGTCGGCCCTGGTTCTGGACGAGCCGGACGCGGTGGTCGACTACTTCAATGCCGCGCCCAAGGCGTTCTTCCACATCGACGAGATCCCGGCCACCGGGCTTGAGCAGTTCGGCAGCCGGATCACCTATCGGGTGGTGGTCGCCGGAGATCCGGCTTCGGTGGAACGTTGGGTTGCGGCGCAGAAGGGCGGGCTGGATCGCGGCCAGCGCCTGGAGACTGCGGCCGACGCGCGGCCGGAGATCCGCCGCGCCCTGGATCGCGCCGACCGCTTCCTCGGCCTTGCGGCCCTGGTCTCGGTCGTGCTGGCGGGCATCGCCATTGCCATGGCTGCGCGCCGCCACGCCGAGCACCAGCTCGACGGCTGCGCGGTGATGCGCTGCATGGGTGCCAGTCAGAGCATGCTGCTCGGCATCCATGCCGGTGAGCTGCTTTGGCTCGGCCTGATCGGCGCAACGCTGGGTCTCGGGCTTGCCTGGCTGGTGCAGGCCCTGCTGGCCGGCTGGCTGTCCGCCGAGCTGGGGCTTGCGATACCCGCTGCCGGTTGGCTGCCCGCGGTGCACGGAATGGGCGTGGCGTTTGCCGTGCTGCTTGCCTTCGCCCTGCCGCCCCTGCTTGCGCTGCGCCGTGTGACAGCGATGCGCGTGCTGCGCCGCGACCTCGATCCGGGCTCGGCACCGGCCTGGATGAGCCTGCTGCTCGGCGTCGCGGGTCTTGGCGCCCTGCTCTGGTGGAAAGCCGGCGACCCCACCCTGGCCGCCATCGTGCTCGGCGGGATCGCCCTGACCTTGCTGGTGCTCGCCTTGCTGGCCCTGATCCTGATCAGCGTGTTGCGCCGCGCCCGCCGGCATCTTTCCGGGGTCTGGCGCTACGGGCTTGCAAGCCTTGGGCGGCGCTCGGCAGGCAGCGTGGTCCAGGTCTCCGCGCTTGGCCTTGGGCTGATGGTGATCCTGCTGCTGACCCTGGTTCGCACCGACCTGCTGTCGCGCTGGCGCGAGGCCCTGCCGCCCGACGCGCCGAACCGCTTCCTGATCAATGTCCAGCCGCACCAGGTCGAGGACGCGCGCAAGGCCCTGCTGGCCGCGGGCGCGGCGGATGCGGTGCTGCATCCGATGATCCGCGGCCGGCTGGCTACCGTGAACGGCATCGAGGTCAGCGGTGCCGACTACGCCGATCGCGGGCGTCGCGCACAGCGCCTGGCCGACAGGGAGTTCAACCTGTCCTTTGCCGACGCGCTCGAACGCGATGACAACAGCCTGGTGGAGGGCAGCTACTGGCAGCCCGGAACGAGCGCAGCGGAACTGTCGGTGGAGCAGGGCTTCGCTGAATCTCTGGGTTGGGAAATCGGCGATGAAGTCGGCTTCGAGATTGCCGGCTCCCGGGTGACCGGCAAGGTGAGCAGCCTGCGTCGGGTCGACTGGGAGAGCTTCCGCCCCAACTTCTTCGTGGTGATGTCGCCGCCGACTCTTGAGGGCCAGCCGGCCAGCTACATCGGCGCGGTCCACGTCGCGGCCGACGGCCAGCCCAAGGTCGACGGGCTGGTCCGCCTGCACCCGAACATCAGCGTCATCGATGTCGACGCCGTGCTGGCCCAGGTCCGGCGCACCGCGGATCAGGTCGCGGTTGCCGTCGAGTACGTCTTCTACTTCACCCTTGGTGCCGGATTGCTGGTGCTGGTCGCGGCGATCAGCGCGACCCAGGACGAGCGCCTGCTGGAGGGCGGAGTGATGCGCGCGTTCGGCGCCACCCGCGCCCAGCTGCGTGGTGCGCACCTTGCCGAGTTCGCAGCCATCGGTCTGATCGCCGGGCTTACCGCGGCGCTTGCTGCCACGGTGATTGCCGGCAGCATCGCAAGCGCGGTGTTCGACCTTCCCTGGCGAACCGACTGGCAGGTGGCCGGGATCGGCGCCCTGGTTGGCTTGCTGGGGGTGACCGTGACCGGCCTGCTTGCAACGCGCAGCGTGGTCTCGGCGCCGCCGGCGGTGACCTTGCGCGCTTTGCAGGGTTGATCTGGCGCAAGGAGCAGAGTGCGACGCCGAGTATTCTGGACACCCGAGAACCGCAAGGATTTGCCATGCTCCGCTGTCTGCTCTGGCTCGCCCTGCTGGTGCCCGGCGCCCACGCTGCCGAGATCGCGCCCTGCCTGGACTGCCATCGCAGTCAGGCCAGTGGTGGGCTGGCGCCGCAGCTTGATGGCCAGCATCGCGAGTACCTGCAGATCCAGCTGACCCGCTTCCGTGAGCACATGCGCCCGGCTTTTCCGATGCAGGATCTTGCTCAGGGGCTGGACGACGAGCGCATCGCGGAACTGGCAAGCGCCTTCGCCGAGCGCGACTGGCCGGCACCGCCGGAGCGGATCGACGCCGCCGCGGTACGCCGCGGCGCTGCGCTCGCCGAAGGCCGCGACTGCGTTGCCTGCCATGGTCATTCTATGCACGGCGGCGGCAGCATCCCGCGGCTGGCTGGACAGTCTCCGGGCTATCTGGCCCAGCAGCTGCGGCAGTTTGCCGCTGGCGAGCGCCACCATCCACCGGCTGGCGGTGGCCAGCGCATGCAGTCACTCGCCCCGGGGCAAGCTGAGGATCTGGCCCAGTGGCTGGCATCCCTGCCCTGAGCGCGCGGCAGACGGCCACGCGGCGGCGATGGTTGATTGGCTTGCGCGTAAGGGCTGGCCAAGCAGGTGACGCTAGTGGACTGTAACGGACAAATCGAAAGTAGCTCGCTCGGTCTGGCCGCGCGG
>CAYGMG010000032.1:26166-32884 GCA_964350895.1 uncultured Lysobacter sp. | reverse complement strand
GCAACGCACCATCGAAGCGCGCTCTTGATCTGCGGGTCCCGTCTGCAGCGCCGAGTAGCGCAGGAAGCCGGCGGGGAAAGGCGTGCATGTTTGAGGCCATGGATGGCCGAGCTCGGCTGCTGCGCAGCTGCGTCTCGCTTGCGCTCGAACACGCCGGCCCGAAGATGGCGAGTAGCGCAGGGCACCGCCACTGCGCAGCAGTGGCGGCGCGAAAGTGGGGTCGCCTTCTCTTTGGTTACTTTCTCTTGGCGATTCAAGAGAAAGTGACTCGGGCTGCCCGCAGGGCAGATCGAAACGCTGTTGATTTTGCTTGAAAGAAAGGCCCACTTCGCCGGCCAGGGCGAACCCACACTTTGCGCCCATTCTTGCTCTTGCGCTGAGGGGTGCATTGAGCCGCGCTCAGGCCAGGTGTTGTGACTTACAAGCCGGGCGCCTTCAGCCGCGATACGTTGATCGGGCGAGGGTGTGGCTTTGCGCGGATGCCGCTTCGTGGGCCGCAGGCCGAGTGCGGCTTTTGGCGAGGTTGGACACAACAACGACGGCCGATGAGGCCGTCGCTGGATGTTGTGTAAAGCTGGCCTGGAGAAGCCTAGCTGGCCGGTGGCAGGTCGACGACCAGGGTGACCCGGCGATTGGCGAGGCCATCATCGCCCCAGGCGCCCGGGGAGAGTTGGCGGTCCTTGGATTCACCGTAGCTGACCGCGCGCAGGCGATCGCCGGCAAGTCCGGCAGCCATGAGATAGTCCTTGACTGCCTCGGCGCGGCGCTTGCCAAGCTGGGTGTTGTAGCTGGCATTGCCGGCGGCATCGGTGAAACCCTCGGCGGTGATGTTGGCCTCGGGGTGATGCTCGCGGATGACCTTGGCGAAGCTATCGAGAGCCGGCTTGTCGGCGTCGCGCAGGGTAGCGTCGTCGTAGCCGAAGTGGACGTTCATGTCGACATGCAGGCGGCCGGCCAGCTCCATCAGTTTGGCGTCGTGCTCGGCGAGTTTCTGCTCCATGGTCTGGCGCAGGCCATCGATGGCCGAGCGGTTGGCGTCGACCTGGGTGCGCAGGGCTGCGTGCTCGCTGCGCATCTCGCCGATGGTGCGGTCGTAGTCTTCCTTCTTGACGTAGTTGGCACAGGCGCTGAGCCCCATGATGCAGGCGGTGGCGATGGCTGTGTGCTTCAGGCTGGATCGCATGGTTTTCTCCTCGTTCTTTTGATGAAGACAGGGCCAAGGCCGGCAGAATCACTCGCGCAGGCCAGGCCCAAAGATGAACCGGCGAACCTGCACAATCGGTTATCCCAAGGTTATCTGCTGGTTAAGAGGGCGGGCCTGAGATGCTCTCTCGGGCGTGCGCTGCGCCGGTCGCACATGCCCGGTCGAGGCGGCTCACACCACTGCAGGGCGAGGCAGGCGGCGGGGCTGCGGACGCAGGCTTGGGGGCGGCGCGGCAAGCGCCTACACTGCCGCGCTGATCTATCGGAGCCTCCACATGGCCAAGGCCAAGACCCTGTTCTTCTGCAGCGAGTGCGGTGCCAGCGCCAGCAAGTGGGGCGGGCAGTGCGCTGAGTGCGGGGCTTGGAACACCCTGGTCGAGGCCCCGGCCGAGCGCGCCGCAGCGGGTGCGGGCGGGCGCAGCGTTGGCTGGGCGGGCAAGGCCTCCAGCGCGGAGGTCACGCCCCTGGCCACGGTCTCGCAGGACGCCGAAGTGCGGATCAGCGTTGGCATCGCCGAGCTGGACCGGGTGCTCGGCGGCGGCCTGGTCGAGGGCTCGGTGGTGCTGGTCGGTGGCGATCCGGGGATTGGCAAGTCGACCCTGCTGCTGCAGGCGCTGGCCCTGCTCGGCACGCGTTGCCCCGGGCTCTACGTCACCGGCGAGGAGAGTCTGGCCCAGGTGGCCGGGCGGGCGACCCGCCTTGGCCTGCCGCTGGATGGACTGCAGGCGCTGGCCGAAACCTGCATCGAGCGGATTCTGGACAAGGCATCACGGGTCAAGCCGCGGGTGATCATCGCCGACTCGATTCAGACCTTGTGGAGCGAGCAGCTGCAGGCTGCGCCCGGTTCGGTGAGCCAGGTGCGCGAAAGCGCGGCGCGACTGGTGCGCTTTGCCAAGGAGACCGGGACCAGCGTGTTCCTGGTCGGCCACGTGACCAAGGAGGGCGGCATCGCCGGGCCGCGCGTGCTTGAACACATGGTTGACGCGGTGCTCTATTTCGAGGGCGAATCGGGCAGCCGGTTCCGCGTGCTGCGAGCCTTCAAGAACCGCTTTGGCGCGGTGAATGAGCTGGGCGTGTTTGCGATGTCGGACAAGGGGCTGCGCGAGGTGCCCAATCCGTCGGCGATCTTCCTGTCCGGCTCCAGCCACGGACCGGGCAGTGCAATCATGGTGACCCGCGAAGGCACCCGCCCGCTGCTGGTCGAGGTCCAGGCCCTGGTTGACCAGAGCCCGCTGTCCAATCCGCGCCGGGTCACCCTGGGGCTGGAGTCGAACCGGCTGGCGATGCTGCTGGCGGTGCTGCACCGCCACGGCGGAGTCGGGGTGTTCGACCAGGATGTGTTCTGCAACGTGGTCGGCGGTATCCGCGTGCAGGAGACAGCCTCCGACCTGCCGGTGCTGCTGGCTGTGGTGTCCTCGCTGCGCGATCGCGCGCTGGCCAGCAAAACGGTGTGTTTTGGCGAGGTCGGCCTGTCCGGCGAGATCCGTCCGGTGCCGAACGGCGAGGACCGGCTCAAGGAAGCGGCGACGCATGGCTTCGAGCGCGCCATCGTGCCGCGTGGCAATGCCGGCAAGTCGGGCGTGCCGAAAGGGTTGGAGGTGATCGCGGTCAGCCGTATCGATGAGGCGCTGGAGGCTGCCTCGGAATAGGGCAGCCTCCACGCTGCGGTCGGTCAATCCATCCAGATGACTTCGCCGGTGGCGATGTCATAGACCGCGCCGACGACCATCAGCTCGCCGTTCTTGACCATCTCGGCCAGCACCGGGCTGCGCTCGGTGACTTGGGCGACGGCAATGCTGACGTTGATGTCGGTGACTTCGCGCACGAAGGCAGCGTTCTTCGAATTGCGCTCGCCCTCGTGGCCAGACACCTTGGTCACCGCCGGCTCGATCTTGTCCAGCAGGCCGGTCAGGTTGCCCAGCTCGACGTTGTCGCAGGCGCCCTTTACCGCACCGCACTCGGTGTGGCCAAGAATCACGATCAGCTTGGCGCCGGCGACCTTGCTGGCGAACTCCAGGCTGCCGAGCAGGTCGTCATTGACGATGTTGCCGGCAACGCGGCCGACGAACAGATCACCGATGCCCTGGTCGAAAAGCAGCTCGGGCGCGGCGCGCGAGTCGAGGCAGGAGATCACCGAGGCAAACGGAAACTGGCCCTTGGCGGTGGCCTCCCGCTGGTCCTCATAGTCGCGCTCGAAGGATTCGCCGGCGACGAAGCGCTGGTTGCCCTGCTTGAGCATGGCCAGTGCCTGAGCCGGGGTGGTGGCGGCCTGCGAAGCCTTGTCGAAGGTGCGGTAGTCATCGTCAGCGCGCAGCGAGCCGGAGGTGGCGGCGAGCGCGAGCGACACCGCTGCGAGCATCGAGATCAGCTTGTTCATGGGCGAACCCCCTAGAAGTGTTCAGCTATGTGAACTCAGGGGGTGTCGTGCTTCTGTCAAAGCGCTTGTCGCGCGCCGGATTCCGTTTGGCCTCGGGAGCATCTGAACTGCTGGCTGGTGAGACGTCATGCCCGCGAAGGCGAATTGCTGCCCGGGGAAGCCACACATGCTCGATTCCGTCACCCCCGCCATCGCGCATTGCTGTCCGGGGAAAGTCAAAACCCTCGCAACCTCGTCACCCCCGCGAAGGCGGGGGCCAGCTCCTGCTCTGCAAGCCGCCGATATGCCTTCGAACAGCTGGATCCCCGCCTACGCGGGGATGACCTTGGATCGTTGCAGGGCGTGCCAGTCGAAAACGAGTCCTCGGACCTTCGCATTCCGCTGAAAATCCCGCACCACGCGGATGAGCGCCGTAGGTCCGAACCTTTTCCCCGGAAAGCAGTGCGCCATCGCAGGGACGACGAGGCCTGTTCAGAACTTCCCTAGCGCGAGAGCAGGACCGACAGCTCGCGATTCAGTACGTCGACGTTCCCAACATTCAGTTCCACCAGCCGCTTGAGCCGGGTGAAGCTGTCGAGGTCGATCTTCTGGCAGGAGAAGGCCAGATCATGCGCGCGGACGCGAACCAGCTCCACGCCCATGCCGATCATCAGGCCGCCTTCCATCCGCACGTCGAGCCGGTAGCGGCTTCCGGGCTGGCCGTTCCAGCCTTCCGGAATGGTGACCAGGACGCCGCGCAGGGACAGGTCGATCAGCTCGGTCTGCCACATCTGGGTGCCCGAATACAGGCGTACGCTGCCGGCGATCGGAAAGCGGCGGAAGCGTCGTCGCTCGTTGCCGTTGCCGTTCATACGCCGCGCCCCAGCACCAGCTCAAGTACGAACTTGCTGCCAAAGAAGGCGAGCAGCAGCAGGAGCATCGCGGCCAGGGTCAGGCGCACCGCTCGGCGCCCGCGCCAGCCGTAGCGCAGGCGTCCGAACAGCAGGGCGCCGAAGATGCCCCAGGCCAGCGCGCTGAGCACGGTCTTGTGCACCAGGTGCTGGGCGAACAGGTTTTCGACGAACACCGCGCCGATGGTCAAGGCAAGGGTAAGCAGGACGAAACCGGCGCCCAGGGTGCGGAACAGCAGTGACTCCAGCTCGGTCAGCGGCGGGAGCAGGCGGAGCAGGGGATGATCGAGGCGACGCGCGCGGAGCAGGCTTTCCTGCGCCGCGAGCAGCAGGGCCAGCGCCGCGCCCAGGGCCAGGGTGGCATAGGCGAGCAGGGCGAGCAGGGCGTGCAGGCGCAGCGGCCAGTCGAGCGAGTCGGCGGGCTGGTCGCTGGGAAACACGATGAAGCCGAGCAGGCACAGCGCCGCGATCGGATAAACCAGCCTTCCCAACGCATCGAAGCGGCGGTTCCAGGCCACACCGGTACTCAGCGCGGCCATCCCAAGCGCCACCCAGGACAGCGCGGAGAAGAAGTGCAGGGGCAGCGACTCGCTCCGTGCGGCGTCGGTGGCGTGGACCAGGGCATGAACCAGCACCGCGGCAAATCCCCAGAGCAGGGGCGAGGTCGAAGGATGCGCTTGGCCAGCCCGCCCGAGCCGCCACGACGCCAGGCAATACAGGGCAATCGCGGCGATGGCTGGCAGCAGAAGAGTCATTGGCGCGGAGTGTCGCATAGCAGCCAAGTCCAGTGCACCGGTCCGTTTGCCAGCCTGGGCTATACTTTGCGCCCGGTTTCCAGTGTCCCAACGCCATGTTCGAGTCCCTAAGCCAGCGCCTTTCCACTACCGTCCAGCGCCTGCGCGGCCGCGGCCGGTTGACCGACGAGAACATCCGCGAGGCGCTGCGTGACGTGCGCGTGGCCCTGCTGGAGGCGGACGTCGCCCTGCCGGTGGTCAAGGCGCTGATCGAGCGGATCAAGGTCCGCGCTGTGGGCCAGGAGGTGATGAAGAGCCTGACCCCGGGCCAGGCCCTGGTCAAAGTTGTCCGTGATGAGCTGACCACCCTGATGGGCTCGGCGGCCAGCGAGCTGAATCTCAACGTGCCGGCGCCGGCGGTCGTGCTGATGGCCGGTCTGCAAGGTGCGGGCAAGACGACCACGGTCGGCAAGCTGGCCAAGCTGCTGCGCGAGCGGCGCAAGAAGAAGGTGATGGTGGTCAGCTGCGACGTCTATCGTCCGGCGGCCATCGCCCAGCTGGAAACCCTGGCCGGCCAGGTCGAGGTGCTGTTCCATCCGAGCAGTCCCGACCAGTCGCCGGCCGACATCGCCCGCGGCGCGATTGAGGCCGCGCGGAAGAATTTCGTCGACGTGCTGCTGGTTGATACCGCCGGCCGCACCACCGTCGATGAAGCAATGATGGACGAGATCAAGGCCCTGCACGCCGCGATCAATCCGGTCGAGACCCTGTTCGTGGTCGACGCGATGACCGGCCAGGATGCCGCCGCGACCGCACGCGCCTTCGCCGACGCCCTGCCGCTCACCGGCGTGGTGCTGACCAAGACCGATGGTGATGCCAGAGGCGGCGCGGCGCTGTCCGTGCGCTACGTCACTGGGCGGCCGATCAAGTTCATCGGCACCGCGGAAAAGATGGACGGCCTCGATGTGTTCCATCCGGACCGCATCGCCAGCCGCATCCTCGACATGGGCGACGTGCTGTCTCTGGTCGAGGAAGTCGAGCGCAAGGTCGATCAGGAAAAGGCCGCCAAGCTGGCCGAGAAGGTGGTCAAGGGCAAGAAGTTCGATCTCAACGACATGCGTGACCAGCTCGAGCAGATGCAGAGCATGGGCGGACTGAGCAGCCTGCTCGACAAGCTGCCCGGCATTGGTCAGGTGCCACAGCACCTCAAGGACAAGGTCAACGACCGCGACATGCTGCGTTCGATCGCGATCATCAGCTCGATGACCAAGAAGGAGCGCCGCTTCCCGGCGACCTTGAACGGCTCCCGCCGCGCCCGCATCGCCCGCGGCTCCGGCACCACCCCGGCCGACGTCAACCGCCTGCTCAAGCAGTTCCAGCAGATGGAAAAGATGATGTCCAAGCTCAGCGGCGGCGGCATGAAGGGAATGATGCGCGGTATGCGCGGGATGCTAGGCCGCCAGGGCCCGGGCGGGTTTCCGATGGGGTGAGCCCGCGCGCTTGTGAACCGAAAG
>CAYGMG010000032.1:25809-26066 GCA_964350895.1 uncultured Lysobacter sp. | reverse complement strand
GTTCACGCGCGGGCGAACGCCACTCGCCATGCAGGGCGAGTGGCCGGGCCCTACGGAGCGGCGAATCCGCTCGCTCTCCTAACTCGATGAGACATGCGCGAACCGAAAGGTTCACGCGCGGGCGAACGCCACTCGCCATGCAGGGCGAGTGGCCGGGCCCTACGAAGCGAAGAAACCTCGGTGGTGGTTGTCTTGCTTCGCAGGCGCTTGAACCTTGCTCACCAGAGCACCTCTGAAACCCAGCCCTATTGTGGGAG
>CAYGMG010000032.1:0-25709 GCA_964350895.1 uncultured Lysobacter sp. | reverse complement strand
CAAGGCCGCCGTGCAAGGCGCATGTCGCGGATACGATCCGCTCCCACAGGGGCTTGCGGGAATGAGGCTGCTGGCGCGAGCGCGAGCGCGTGCGCTCGTGTTTGCGCGTGGGCAGGGCCTTGCGGAGCTCAGAGAACTCGGTAGTGGTGGCCGGGCTTCGCGGGCGCTTGAACCTTGCTCACCAGAGCACCTCTGAAACCCAGCCCTATTGTGGGAGCGGATCGCATCCGCGACAGGGGCGTCGCAACACTCCACGCGTTGCGGTGGGTGAAGCGGCTGGTGGCGCAGATGGAATGACCTGCGCTCTGGCAGTGTGGATGCGTTTCGGCAGTACGGATGCGGCAAGGCCGCCGTGCAAGGCGCATGTCGCGGATACGATCCGCTCCCACAGGGGCTTCCAAGCGATGCAGGCCATTCGCAGGTGGCGGGCATGCACAACGGTAAGCTTGCGCGAATTGGTGGGCGAGATTCTTGGTTGAGGCCGGGCAAAGCGCGTCTTGCTCAGCCCACTCCCGCCCGTCGACGTGCAGCACGACCAAGCTGGGCGTGGCGCCAGCCGTCGGCGGCGTAGATGGCAAGGCCAATCCAGATCATGCCGAAACCCATGGCCTGGTCGGCGACGAAGGCCTCGCCGAGCAGCAGGACGCCGCAGAGCAGCTGCAGGGTTGGCGCGACGTACTGCAGCAGTCCGATCAGGGACAGCGGGATGCGCCGCGCACCGTAGGCAAAGCCGATCAGGGGCAGGGCGGTGAGCGCACCGCCGAATACCAGCAGGCCGTCCTTCCACAGCGGCTGCTGCAGGAAGGCGGCATCGCCCGCCAGCTGCGCCCAGAGCAGCCAGCCCACGGCCAGCGGCAGCAGCAGCAGGTTCTCCACCGCCAGGCCGGGAATCGCGTCGATCACCGCGTAGCGCCGTACCAAGCCGTAGAAGCCGAAACTGAAGGCAAGCACCAGGGCAATCCACGGCACGCCTTCGTGCCGCGTGCTGAGCCAGATCACACCCAGCGCCGCGAGCGCCACGGCCGCCCACTGCACCCGGCGCAGACGCTCGCCGACCACCAGCACGGCCAGCACCACGCTGACCAGCGGATTGATGAAGTAGCCAAGGCTGGCCTCGACCACCCGCTCGTGGGTGACCGCCCAGATATAGACCGCCCAGTTCAGGCCGATCAGGGTGGCGCTGAGCAGCAGCAGGCGAATCAGCCGGCGGTCGGCAAAAGCCTCGCGCAGCTTGGGCAGCAGGCCGCGCAGGCTGAGGTAGAGCAGGACGAAGACCACGCACCAGAGCACCCGGTGGGCGATGATCTGCAGCGCGGGGACGGTCGCCAACAGCGCCCAGTACAGTGGGAACACGCCCCACAGGGCGTAGGCGCTGAGCGCGGCCAGCAGGCCGCGGCGGTCGAGTTCAGGAGCGGACATGGGTGCTTGCCGGAGGCGGCGGACAGGGCCGCAAGGCGCCTATTGTGCCGTGTCCCGCCGTGAGCGATGCCTCGCTGCGGCGCCCTGTCGGCTCAGTCCGGCTGCCAGCGAATCTGCAGCCGCAGACCGACGAAGTCATCGCGCTCCTTGCGGCGCTCGGGCTCGCGACGGACGCTGAGCGGCACCACCATCAGTTCCACTGCTGCATCGAGTCGGGAGCCGAGCGGCTGACGCCAGCCGAGCGTGAAGCTGCGCAGCGGCCCATTGGCGACCAGCTGGATGCGCTCGATGTACTGGGTCAGTTCGGCGTCGACCTGCACTTCGGCCTCGTAGCGCATCCACGCGCTGCCCGCGTGCAGCGTGCCGCTGGCCAGCTGCCACAGCCACTGCGCCTCGGCGCCGTAGAGGTTGAGGGCCAGGCGGTCTGCGGAGCGCCGCGAGCAGGCGAACGGATTGTCCAGCGGCGGCGCACCCACCACCTGCGCCGGGCAGGTGATGTCGCCCTGCACCCGGCCATGCTGACCGAACAGCCGACCGACCAGGGCCTGCCGCTCGCCCAGTTTCCAGCTGCGGCCAAGGCCGGCGCTGAACAGGTCGTGCGCCCGCACGCCGTCGAGCTCCAGGCCCGGCGTCCAGCCCAGTTCGGCGATCAGCCCGCCGGGCAACCCCAGGTAGCCGCGCAGACGGCCGAACAGCGGCGACTTGTTGAGGTCCTCCTGCTTGCTGCCACCCAGGCCGACGCGCTGCTGTGCCTCGTCCAGACGCGGGATGTGCCCGAGGTCGGCGGCCAGCGCCCAGGCGCCCGGAGCCAGATCGGGCAGCGCGCCGAAGCCGGTGGGGATGCTGGGCGCGGCGGCATAGCGCATCGCCCAGGCCTCGCCGCTGTGCCAGCCCACCGCCTGGCGGCCCTCGCTGACCGGCAGGCCCTGCGCCGCGGCCAGCGAACTGCTGCCCAGTACGAGCAGGGTGATCCAGACACAGCGCAGCATGGGATGCTCCCGATTGGCCAACCGCCACCAGTATCCCATCGCTCCCATCGCCCGCGGGCGCGGTTCGTGGTTGAATGGCGCTCTGGAAGCGGGGGTGTCCGGGTGCGACCCGGGCTGAGATCAGACCCTTGGAACCTGGCCGGCCTGCCGCCGGCGAGGGAGTCTTCGCCGGCCCCGGCCGACGCGCTCGCTTCGTTTCCCGCCGTTGCCGAGAGCCGATGCCATGAATGCCCTGCCTGCCGACCTGATCCGCCGCACTTCCGAACTGTCTGCCGACGTCACCCGGCCGATACCTGGTTCGCGCAAGGTGCATGTTCAGGGCTCGCGCCCGGACCTGCAGGTGCCCATGCGCGAGATCGCCCTGTCCGACACGCCGAAGATGTTCGGCGCGGAGAAGAATGCGCCGTTCACCGTCTACGACACCTCCGGCCCCTACACCGACCCCGAGGCGCGCATCGACCTGACCGCCGGCCTTGCCCCGCTGCGCGCCGAATGGATCGGTGAGCGCGGCGATGTCGAGCAGCTGCCGGGCCTGTCCTCCAGCTATGGCCTGCAGCGCGCCAGCGACCCGAAGCTGGCGCCGGTGCGCTTTCCCGCCACCCACCGCCCGCTGCGCGCCAGGGCCGGCGCCAACGTCAGCCAGATGCACTACGCCAAGCGCGGCATCGTGACGCCGGAGATGGAATACATCGCCATCCGCGAGAACCAGAAGCTGGAAGCGATCCGCGAGGCGCACCTGCTGCGCCAGCACCCGGGCGAGTCCTTCGGCGCCGCCCTGCCCGGGCTGATCACCCCCGAGTTCGTTCGCGATGAAGTCGCCCGCGGCCGCGCGATCATCCCCAACAACATCAACCACCCGGAATCCGAACCGATGATCATCGGTCGCAACTTCCTGGTGAAGATCAACGCGAACATCGGCAATTCCGCCGTGACCAGCTCGATCGCCGAGGAGGTCGAGAAGATGGTCTGGGCGATCCGCTGGGGCGCCGATACGGTCATGGACCTGTCCACCGGCAAGCACATCCACGAGACCCGCGAGTGGATCCTGCGCAACTCGCCGGTGCCGATCGGCACGGTGCCGATCTACCAGGCGCTGGAGAAGGTCGACGGCCGCGCCGAGGAGCTGACCTGGGAGATGTTCCGCGACACCCTGATCGAGCAGGCCGAGCAGGGCGTGGACTACTTCACCATCCACGCCGGCGTGCGCCTGGCCTATATCCCGCTGACCGCCAAGCGGGTCACCGGCATCGTCTCGCGCGGCGGCTCGATCATGGCCAAGTGGTGCCTTGCGCATCACAAGGAATCCTTCCTGTACACGCACTTCGAAGAGATCTGCGAAATCATGAAGGCCTATGACGTCGCCTTCTCGCTGGGTGACGGCCTGCGCCCGGGTTCGATTGCCGATGCCAACGACGCCGCCCAGTTCGGTGAGCTGGAGACCCTCGGCGAGCTGACCAAGATCGCCTGGAAGCACGACGTGCAGACCATGATCGAAGGCCCCGGCCACGTGCCGATGCAGCTGATCAAGGAGAACATGGACAAGCAGCTGCGCGAGTGCGGCGAGGCGCCGTTCTATACGCTCGGCCCGCTGACCACCGACATCGCCCCCGGCTACGACCACATCACCAGCGCGATCGGCGCGGCGATGATCGGCTGGTACGGCACCGCCATGCTCTGCTACGTGACCCCCAAGGAGCACCTTGGCCTGCCCAACAAGCAGGACGTGCGCGACGGCATCATCACCTACAAGATCGCCGCCCACGCGGCTGATCTGGCCAAGGGACACCCCAGCGCCCAGGCCCGCGACAACGCGCTGTCCAAGGCGCGCTTCGAGTTCCGCTGGAGCGACCAGTTCAACCTCGGCCTCGATCCGGAGAAGGCCAAAGAATTCCACGACGAGACCCTGCCCAAGGACGCCCACAAGCAGGCCCACTTCTGCTCCATGTGCGGGCCGAACTTCTGCTCGATGAAGATCACCCAGGACGTCCGCGACTTCGCCGCAGAGCAAGGCATCTCCGAGCAGGAGGCGATCGAGAAAGGTATGGCGCAGAAGGCCGCCGAGTTCCGCGAGAAGGGCGCCGAGGTGTACCAGCCGGAGTAGGGCCGCGGCCAATTGTCGGAGCCGTTCACAAAGGGACGGCTTCGCGCAATTTCTGCGTTGTGGGGCGCGGTAACCGCGGGTTAGGATCGAGCTCCTGACCCGTTGGAGTCGATCCTCGATGCGCCATGCCGTGATTTGCCTGCTTGCTGTGCTGCTGCTTGCTGGTGCGCCGTCCGCCCATGCCGGCGAATTCATCGCCGACGGACACGGCACGCTGGCCATCGATGAGGTAGGACGGGTCGAGGCGGTGAACCTCGAGAGCCAGCACGGAAAGGCGATCAATGCCGCGGTCGGCGCGAAGATGGCTCGCTGGCGTTTCGAGCCGGTCAGCCAGGACGGCCAGCCGGTCAAGGCGCTGGCCCATATGCGCTTCCTGCTGCGTGCGCGAATGGACAAGGAGAGTGAATCGCTGGCGGTCAGCATCGCCGATGTCGACTTCGTCGATCCGCCGGCGCAGGAAGCGGCTGCCTGGGACGGCATGGTCAGCCGTAGCCCGCCAAGCTACCCACGCGAGATGATCCAAAGGCGCCTCGGCGCCCGGGTAGAACTCGCCGTAGCGCTAGGCCCGGACGGCGCGGTGCTGAGGGCAGCACCGACACAGGGCTGGCTGGTGGGCCGTGACGTCGAGGAGCATCGGCAGGCGAAGTACATGGCCCGGTTCGTCGATGCCTCGCTCAAGGCCGTGCAGAGCTGGCGTTTCGCGCCGCCAGAGCCCGGCCAGGATCTGGTCTACGTGCCGTTTCAGTATGCGATCAGCGAGGATTCCGGTCGGGTCGATACCGCACGCTGGCAGCCGGCGGCGGCGGTCGCATTCGATGCCGAGCCGTGGATGCTGGCAAATGCCGGCAAAGGCGTGGCCCTGGCCGCCGACGGCGCCCGCCTGCGCCAGGATCTGAAGCTGATCAGCCCGATCGACGGCTGAGCCGTGCGGTAGCCCCTCCCAGGGCGAATTTCGCCGTTGTCGCGGGCTGCGGAGTAGCGCTTGCGTGTCGGCAAGGCGGGCATTGACCCGCCATCCTCCAGGCAACCTGCAAGTTGCGGCATCGCGTTTTCATCGGGACGAGTCGCGCCCTGCGCAGCGGTGTGGGGCGCCAGTCGGGCATTCGCGTGCCTTGCCGAGCCCTTGTAGGGTGCGCCTTGGGCGCACCGATACGAGCATTCGGACGGTACGCCCGGTGCGGCCAAGCCGCACCCTATGTACGGCAGGTGTGCGCCTTGCATGGCCTTCGCGCCACCTCAGTCACTTCCCTGTTGTCACGACCGCCGGCCACTGCCCGTCCACAGGCAAGCTGATAATGTGAAGACTGGCTGGCGAAAGCTGTCGCCGGCACTGCGTCGAACCGAGGAACCGCCATGTCCATCTCCACCCGCATGACTCCGAAAGAGAAACGCCACCTGTGGATCCGCATCGTCAGCGCCTTGGCGGCCGTCTGGCTGCTGGTGGTTTGCGCGCTCTGGTGGTGGTGGGACTACGAGCCGCGGCCCTTCGACGTGGTCAAGGCGGCGCAGGAGCGCGCAGCAAGGCACGGCCAGCCGATGGTGGTCGGCAGCGTCACCACCGCGACCCTGATGCACGTCACCGAGGGCCTGCTCGACAAGCGGGGCGGCTATCTGTCGAACGATTACGCGCCGCCCGGCGTGTGGATGGACAACGTACCCAACTGGGAGTTTGGTGCCCTGGTCCAGGTGCGTGACCTGGCCAAGGCGTTCCGCAACGAGTTCTCCCGCTCGCAGACGCAGAGCACCGAGGACATCGACCTGCTGGAGGCCGATCCGCTGTTCTCCTCGCCCTCGGATCGCTGGCTGCTGCCGGCTTCGGAAGGCCAGTACCGCAAGGCCATCGGCCACGTCGATGCCTATCTGGTCCGGCTGACCGACGATGATGAGTTCAACGCCCAGTTCTATGCCCGCGCCGACAACCTCGCCGACTGGCTGGCCGTGGTCGAGAAGCGCCTGGGCTCGCTCTCGCAGCGGCTCTCGGCCAGCGTCGGCCAACTCCGCGTCGATACCGATCTGGGCGGAGACAAGGACGCCCGCCAGTCGACCCCCGCGCCGGAGACGCAATCCGTGCGCACGCCCTGGCTGAAGGTCGATGACGTGTTCTACGAAGCGCGCGGCTCAACCTGGGCCCTGCTGCACTTCCTGCGCGCGGTCGAGCATGACTTCGAGCCGGTGCTGCGCGACAAGAATGCCCTGGTCTCCCTGCGCCAGATCATCCGCGAGCTGGAAGAGTCACAGACCCCGCTGTTCAGCCCGATCGTGCTCAACGGCTCGCCCTACGGCTTCTTCGCCAACCATTCCCTGGTCATGGCCAACTACATCTCCCGCGCCAACGCCGCCGTCATCGACCTCCGCAAGCTGCTTGAGAGGGGGTGATTCGCCGCGCTTGTGGAGTGACTTAACGTCACTCCACGCGGCGAATCACGGGTCGGACAGGAAGTCCGACCCAGGGACCGACTCGGCGAGGGCAGGACTGCCCGAGCCTAGTCGGTTTGCCACGATTGTTGCCGCAGTCCACCCCGCGCTTGTGGAGTGACTTAACGTCACTCCACGCGGCGAATCACGGGTCGGACAGGAAGTCCGACCCAGGGACCGACTTGGCGAGGGCAGGACAGCCCGAGCCTAGTCGGTTTGCCGCGATTGTTGCCGCAGTCCACCCCGCGCTTGTGGAGCGACCTAACGTCGCTTCGCGGCCCAGATCACGGGTTGGGCAGGAAGCCCAACCCCGGGACCGACTTGGCAAGGGCAGGATAGCCCGAGCCTAGTCGGTTTGCCACGATTGTTGCCGCAGTCGACCCCTTGCTTGTGGAGTGAGGCGCTCGCCGCCGCCCAGTACAGCCGGCAACGTTTTCACCGCAGTCGGGTGCCTGCCGATACCGTGCTTGTTGTGGGAGCGGATCGTATCCGCGACAGGGGCCTCGCAACACTCCGCGCGTTGCGGCGGGCGAAGCGGCAGGTGGCGCAGATGGGATGACGTGCGCCCTGGCAGTGCCGATGCGTCTCGCCAGTACCGAAGCGGCGAGGCCCCGTGCAAGGCCCCTGTCGCGGATACGATCCGCTCCCACAGGGGCTTGCGGAAATGAGGATGCTGGCGCGTGCGCTTGTGATTGCGCGTGGGCAGAGCCTTGCTGAGCTCAGAGACCTCGGTAGTGATGGCCGGGCTTCGCAGGCGCTTGAACCTTGCTCACCAGAGCACTCCTGAAACGCAGCCTTATTGTGGGAGCGGATCGTATCCGCGACAGGGGCCTCGCAACACTCCGCGCGTTGCGGCGGGCGAAGCGGCAGGTGGCGCAGATGGGATGACGTGCGCCCTGGCAGTGCCGATGCGTCTCGCCAGTACCGAAGCGGCGAGGCCCCGTGCAAGGCCCCTGTCGCGGATACGATCCGCTCCCACAGGGGCTTGCGGAAATGAGGATGCTGGCGCGTGCGCTTGTGATTGCGCGTGGGCAGAGCCTTGCTGAGCTCAGAGACCTCGGTAGTGATGGCCGGGCTTCGCAGGCGCTTGAACCTTGCTCACCAGAGCACTCCTGAAACGCAGCCTTATTGTGGGAGCGGATCGTATCCGCGACAGGGGCCTCGCAGTTCGGCCTCGAACGCTGAGCTTGGCCGAGGCGTTGCGTATTCCGGGCGGGGCGTGCTCAGGCAAGACTGATGAGGCGAGGGCAGCGTGCGAGTTGCCTGTCGCGGATGCGATCCGCTCCCACAAAATCTCCGCCCCCAGGTATCCGCGACACGGGCCTCGCAGTTCGGCCTCGAACGCTGAGTCTGGGCGCATCGTTGCCGTTCACCGCGCGTTGGCGAATCCTCATAGGGTGCGCCTTGGGCGCACCGATACGGGCGTTCGGACGGTACGCTCGGTGCGCCCAAGGCGCACCCTACGAATGTCTGCTTTGGCCCGCGATCTCAGGCAATCATCTCCACCCGATTCCTTCCCGCCGCCTTGGCCCTGTACATCGCCTGATCGGCGCGGTCGACCAAGCGATCGAGCGGTTCATCGTCGCGCAGGACGGCGATGCCGATGCTGACGGTCAGGTGCAGGGGCTCGTGGGGCTGGTCGTTGT
Organism: uncultured Lysobacter sp.; assembly: GCA_964350895.1. Lineage (GTDB taxonomy): Bacteria > Pseudomonadota > Gammaproteobacteria > Xanthomonadales > Xanthomonadaceae > Pseudomarimonas. Next base: position 17,139 of record CAYGMG010000032.1, on the reverse strand, counting down.
GCGGGGAGAAATCGAGCAGGGCGATCTGGGTTCGGATGCGCTCGGCGATCATCGCGGCGCGCTCGGGCGAGCAGTCGGGCAGGGCGGCGAGCAGTTCCTCGCCGCCGTGACGTGCCAGCACGTCTTCGTTGCGCAGCTCGGCCTTGAGCTGGCCGGCGAGGCGATTGAGCGCGCTATCGCCGGCCTCATGGCCGAATCGGTCGTTGAGCGTCTTGAAGTGATCGACATCGATGAACAGCAGACAGATCGGATCGCGCCCGCTCTGCCTTAACAGGTCGACTCGCCGTGCCCATGCCCGGCGGTTTAGCAGGCCGGTCAACGGGTCGATGTCGGCCAGGGCGCGGACAGCGTCGCGCTCGCGGCGCAGGTCGAGGCTGCGCCGGGCAAGGCCGAGCGATAGCACCAGGGCCTCGAAGGCCCCGGCCGCAAGCCCGGCGCTCGCCAGCCAGTGCCAGCTGCTGAGCAGACCAAACAGCTGCAGGCTGCCCATGGCCGTGACCGCCAGCAGGGGCAGCCAGCCGATCAGGAAGATGACGGCATAGCCCGAGCCGCGCAGCGCAGCGACGATGGCTGCGGCGATCACCGCCGGCCCGCCGAGGATAAGCAGGGGGTTGGTCAGCGACCGGCCGATATCGGCCAACGAGGGCAGCGGCACCATGGACAGCATCGAGGCCAGGATCACGCCGGCGCCCAGCGCCGCCAGCAGCCAGCGCATGCCGGGCGCATGCCGGCGCAGGTCGGCGAAGCGATCGACGAAGAGTACGGCAAAGCAGATCGAAGCGGCGGTCAGCAGTCGCCCGGAGATCGGCCCGCCCTCATTCGCAAACACCACGCCCAGCGGCGCGGCAGCGAAGCCGGTCTGCAGGGCGAGGATGCCGGCATAGCTGACGTTGTAGCCGGCGTAGTGCAGGAAGGTCGCGTCGCGCAGATAGAGCGCAAAGACCAGGGCCATCAGGCCCATCGACAGCATCACCGCGAGCATGGCGCTGGCAAAGGCCAGCCAGCGGGCGTCGCGCTCGCGGTGTTCGCTGATATCGACAACCTCGAAGCGCAGCGTGGCCGGCAGCACGTTGCGGGAGTCGAGTCCGATCAGCAGCGGCTCTCGGGTGCCGGCGATGGCTTGCAGCGGCCAGACGGTGACCCCGTGGGCCACCTCGCCGGTGTCTTCGGGGTTCAGCAGCCTGGCGCGACGCGGCGCTTCCCCGGGAAGCTGCACGCTCAGCCACTGCAGCACGGCGCCCTGAACGCGCAGGGTGGGTGAACCCTCGGGCCAGGACTGCCCCGCTGCAGGTCGAAGGATCAGCCAGCTGCGTCGCTCGCTGGCCGGCACGCCCTCGGGTACGAAGCGATTGAGGATGCCGGGTGCAAACGGCTGCCAGCGCGGATCAACGATGGCGACATCGGCCAGCTGCTCGCCGCTTGCCGCGGGGCGCCAGACGCCCTCCAGTTCGACCGCCCGGGCAAGGGAGATCTGGCAAAGCAGCAGGACGAGCAGCAGTGCGCTGCACGATGCGGCCTGCATGCGATGAAGACGCTGCCCTGCCTTGGCCACCGTTGGCACTGCTCCGGATGGGTTGACCGAAGCCTACCCGAGAAACCGGAGAGCCTGCATCGGGCTTTCTTCACATCCTTGGCGGCGCCGGGTCGGGGCGCATTCGAGCTCGCGCCGGGCGACTTGTGAAGCCCCCCGGCTCTTGCCATGCTTGCCCGCAGTGCGCTGCGCGTATCGGTCTGAGGACACGGCGCGCAGCGGCCCAAGAGCTTGCGGAGAGCGATGACTGCCACCCTGCCCCCGTTCGTGACCTGCACCGAAGTCGACGACGGCCCGTTCTTCGTCTCCGGGCTGTTTCGCCGCAAGTTCAACGGCGAGCCGCCCGCGGCCGCGCATCATCTGCTGGCCCTGGTGCGCTTGCCCTCGCAGCAGCTGGCTCCGGCCTGCTACGCCCACTTCATGCCGTTTGGCGACATCTTCCTGGTCGGCGGCGTGTGCACCGATGGCGAGGTCCTGCGCGCCCTGCCCGAGCCCGAGCGCCTGGCGCTGAAGCACTGCGGCGGTCTCTACCTGCACCTGCTGTCCTATGGATTCCGTCGCTTCGCCGGCCACTGCGAGGCCTTCTTCGGCTACTGCGGCGATGCCCGGGCCGAGGAGGTCAACCTGGCGGCCGGTTTCGTGCACACCGGGCATCCGCACCTGCTGGTGCACTTCCATCGGCAGACTCACGAAGTGATGCAGCGCGCGCTGATCGCCAAGGCGGCGGCCATCGGCCCGTTCTGAGCGAGCCGCTGGGATGCCGACGCGGCGGGCGGTAGCGGCCGTCGCGCCTCAGCCGAAGGCATCGCGCAGCAGGCTGCTTAGCGCATCCGGACTGCGCCAGTGCTGGCCGCACACATAGCGGCCCAGACGCCAGCGGCTGTCGCTGGCCTGCAGCGGCCGCGGATCGGTGCTGAAGGCTGCCGACTGCCGGTGCTCGGCGCGGTAGCGAGGGAAGTATTCGCCGGCGAGGTAGTCGGAGTACTCACCGTACGGATAGGCGAACAGCCGCGAGCCCGGCGCGCCGCGCTGCGCATCAAGATAGTCGGCAGCCTGACGGACCTGCGCATCGGCCAGCGCATGGCTGTCGATGTTGGCAAAGGTGCCGCCAGGGCGATCGGCCGCGACCCGTGCCGACAGTGAATCGTGGTTATGGTCCCAGCTGTGATTCTCGACGGTGATCAGGCCTTCAGCGCTGGCCTCGGGCCACCACTCATCGCCCCACCAGCCCTGGCCGATCAGGCAGGTACGGTCAAGTTCGGCCCGCGCTGCGGGTGAGACGATCACAAAGGCCGTGGCGTGAACAGGCAGCGGCGCGGCGTGAAGCACCCTGCGGAAGCCGGGCTGCACCCCGAGGGTCGGATGCGGCAGCGAGTACCAGTCGAACCACGAGCCGTCATCAAAGCTCAGTGCCACGCAGCGCTCAGGCAGTTCGCCGCGCCCGTCGAACAGCGCATCGACCACCTCGGCCAGCGGGCGCACGCTGCAGCCTTCCGCGGCGAGCACGCGCAGATCCTCGGCCAGTGCGACATGGTCGTTCTCGGCGTAGTCGTGACCCAGCACATTGTTCGAGTGCCAGGTCAGGACCACGGCGCGCGGACTGCGGCTCATCCGGCAAAGCGCCAGCCCAGGGTCTGCCCCGCCGCCAGCGGCACCAGCTCGCGGCCGGCGAACGGCAATGACGCGGGAATCACCTGTTCAGCGCGCTCGAGAGTGACGGTGCCGGCATTGCGCGGCAGGCGGTAGAAGTCGGCGCCGAAGTGGCTGGCAAAGCCCTCCAGCTTGTCCAGCGCGCCGGCCCGATCGAAGGCGGTGGCGTACAGCTCCATGGCGTGCAGGGCGGTGTAGCAGCCGGCGCAGCCGCAGTCGGATTCCTTGTCGTCCTTGGCGTGCGGGGCGGAGTCGGTGCCGAGGAAGAAACGCGGATTGCCGGAAGTCGCCGCGGCGACCAGGGCCTCGCGGTGGCGTTCGCGCTTGAGTACCGGCAGGCAGTACCAGTGGGGGCGCACGCCGCCGTCGAAGATCGCGTTGCGGTTGTACAGCAGGTGGTGCGCGGTGATCGTCGCGGCGATATCGCCCTCGGCCTCGCGCACGTAGTCGGCGGCGTCCTGGGTGGTGATGTGCTCGAAGACCACGCGCAGCGCGGGGAAGTCGCGGCGCAGCGGCATCAGCTTGGTGTCGATGAACACCTTCTCGCGGTCGAACAGGTCGATCTCGCGATCGGTCACCTCGCCATGCACGCACAGCGGCAGGCCCAGCCGCTGCATGGCCTCCAGCGCCGGATAGCAGTGGCGCAGGTCGGTGACCCCGGCATCGCTGTTGGTGGTGGCCCCGGCCGGATACAGCTTCACCGCATGCACGAAGCCCGAATCGACGGCCCGCGCGACCTCATCGGGCGAGGTGTTGTCGGTCAGATACAGGGTCATCAGCGGCCGGAAGTCGCTGTGCGCCGGCAGCGCATCGAGGATGCGCTGCCGGTACTCGGCGGCCAGTGCGGTGGTGGTCACCGGCGGCTTCAGGTTGGGCATCACGATTGCCCGGGCAAACTGCCGCGCGGTATCCGGCAGCACTGACACCAGTGCCGCGCCATCGCGCAGGTGCAGATGCCAGTCGTCGGGGCGGGTGAGGGTCAGGCGGTCGGTCATGTGGGGTTCTCCGGCGGACCTCCGATTTTACCTGAGCGTTCCGCAAGCACTCCGCCGCCCCCGACTGCCACTGACCCTGACCATCTGCGTCCTACCTGTTTCACCCTGAGCCAGGTCAGCGCAGAAGCGCGATGCGCTGCCGCCCTTTCAGTCGACCTCGAAGCCGTCGCGGAAGACCAGCGGCCCGGCCGGACCGACGATCCGCGGCAGCGCGATCAGCAGACTATTCTCGGCCCCGCTTGGCAGCAGCCGAAAGGCCAGGTTGCCGGTAAGGCTGGGGTCGCCGAAGAACGCCGGACCTGCGTACAGCGACCATTCGGGACCGACCTCGGCGACAAAACTGCCTGGCTGCTGGCCAGCAAACGTCCCCGTCGCATCGAACAGCGGGAACGATATGTTCACGCCCTGCGATGCCGCGTGGCCCGAGCGCAGGTAGACCTCTCCCCAGTGCCGATAAGGCGCGCTCAGAGCAACGCGGGTGCCTTCATGGTCGAAGCCTTCGAAGGTGCCGTCGCCGCCGCTGACCTCGATGCGCACGGCCGTGGTCGGTGGACTGCCCGGGTACAGGGTGTCGGCAGCCAGTGGCACGCTTGCCGTGGTCAGGCTGTTGTCGTCCACCGCAAAGGCGCGCCAGCCATCGGGTACGCTGCCGTTGACCATGCCATCGATGGCGCCGCTGCTGCCGCTGAAGCCGGGGTTGGGCGCCAGGTTGCCCACCGGCGGACCGAGAACGCGTGGCAGGGCGAGGATGATCGAGTTCTCGCCGCCATCGTCGATCATCCGCAGAGCGATATGCGCGAATGCATCCCCGGCCAGAGCGATGCTCTCGGGGCTGTCGAAGGCGGCCCATGCATCGCTGGCGGAGGCCGTGAAGGCAGACGGATCTCGTCCGAAGAAGTCCAGCGCGGCGTCGAAGTACGGCATGTTGAAGCCGAATGACTGGGGCGAGTTGTCGGCGTTACCGCTTCGCACGTACAGCCGCGCCCCGTAGCTACGGCCGGGGACGACCGGAAACATGGCGTTGCTGTGGTCGAACACCTGTTCAACGCCAAAGCTGCTGACCGTGATCTTGACCGCTTCGGTCGCCGGGCTTCCGGGAAACAGAGTGTCGGGTGCCAGCATCTGCCGTTCCAGGGTCATGGCGGCACCGTCGATCGACACCGCCCGCCACAGCGTCGGGACCTCGCCGCTGACCGTGCCATTGACCTCGCCGATGGCGCCGAAGCTGCCGCGCAGGCTGCCGTTGGGGATCAGGTTGGGGTCCGGCTGGCCCGGCGACGGGGTGCCGGCCTGCGCGAGGGCAAGCGGCAAGCTGCAGGCCAGAAAGGCCAGCAATCCGGACAGCATCCACGCCCCCTGCGCGACTGGCCGCGCTGGACGGGATTCCTGATCAACTTGCGACACACGAAGCACATGCATGGCTGCTCTCCTCCTCGCTATGGATAGCCCGTTCTCTGGCAATAGCGATTGAGTGCGCCGTTTCGTGTCAGCGGAGTTCGGTGGGCTCGCTTTCGGCCTGTTCGAGCACCGTTCGGGCGGCCGCGATCCAGGCCGGGTTAACGTCGGGATGGTCGGCGTAGATGGACAGCGCCTTGTGGGCATGCTGTGCGGCGAGCTCACGGCGTGTGCCGGCGAGATGCACCGAGGCCAGCGTCTCATGCACCTTGGCGGTACGCGGATGCCCGCCGGGGTAGCTTGCCAGACTGATCGCCAAGGCCCGCTCGGCGTGTGCCAGGGCGCTGTCCAGGCGGCCGATGCGAAGTTCCGCCCAGCTCAGGTTCATCAGGCTGATGGCCAGCTCGGGATGCTCGGGCGAGAGCAGCTGCGACTCGATCTCGAGCGCTTTCCCGAAGGTGTCCACCGCCTGCTCGTGGCGATCAAGCGATGAGTACAGAAAGGCAAGGTTGTTGAGGGTGATGGCGTAGTCGGGATGCATCTCGCCATCGACGGCACGACGCAGCTGCAGCGAACGCTCGAAACTCTGCAGTGCCGACTCGTAGTCGCCCAGACTCTCTTGCGCGGTGGCCAGGTTGTTGTGGGCGGTGGCGAGCGTCGGCTGCAGCGCGGGACCGAGCCCGTCAGCCAGGTCGATGGCCTGCCGGGCATGCTCGATGGCCCGACGGTGGTCACCGGGCTCGCTCAGCATGCCGCTGAAGTTGGTCAGTATCTCCACTCGCAGCGCACGCTGCTGCGGATCATCCGGATCGTCGGTCAGCGCCAAGGCCTCGATGAACTTCTGTTCGCCCGCGGCGAAGTCGCTGCGCCACCAGTCGACCAGGGCCAGCGCGTCGAGAACCTTCGCCTGCTCGAACTGGTTGCCTTCCGCGCTGCGCAACTGCAGCGCCACGCGCAGCTGCTCCTCTGCGGCGTCGGTTTCACCGAGGTTCTGCAGGGCGTAACCGATGGCAAAGCGCATTTCCGCCTCCAGCGCTGGCTGGCCCTCGAAACGATCTGCTATACCGGCGACCGACTTCTTCAGCGCGCCAGCCACGGTGACCTCGCCGGCGCCGGCGAAGGGATCGGCATGACTGATGATCTCGACAAGATAGGCGCGCGCCGCTTCGGCGCGCGCTGCCTGGGCCTCGGCCAGGTCGCGCTGGATCGCGGTCTTGCGCGCCTGTAAGCCCAGCGCCAGCACGGCAGCGAGCAACACCACGAAGGCAAACGACACCGCCGCAGCACCAGCGCGATGGCGGGCAATGAACTTGCGCATGCGGTACGTCCACGAGGCGCCGCGCGCCAGCACCGGCAGGCCGGCCAGATAGCGCTCGATGTCCGCCGCCATCGCGGAGGCGCTGGCGTAGCGCTCGTGGGGCTGCTTGGCCAGCGCCGACATCACGATGCGGTCGACATCACCGTGTAGTTGGCGACTGAGGGCGCGCGGCGAGTCCAGTCCCGCGGGTGGCGCCATCCGGTGCAAGCGCACCACGGCGCTGGGATTGGCCGGCACCGAGTTGCAGATGCTCTGCTCCAGCGCGGCCGGGCTCATGCCTTCCAGAAGATAGGGGCGGCTTCCGGTGAGCAGCTCGTAGGCCATGACGCCCAGCGAGTAGACATCGCTGCTGGCCGCGACCGCCTCGCCGCGGATCTGCTCGGGGCTGGCATAGCGCGGCGTCATCGCCAGCATGCCGGTGCGCGTCGGATCGGCCCGGCTGTCCCATGCTGTGCCCTGCATGATCTTGGCGATGCCGAAGTCGAGCAGCTTGGGTTCGCCTGCTGCGCTGACCAGGATGTTGCCGGGCTTGATGTCCCGGTGCACCACGCCGAGCGCATGGGCCGACTGCAGAGCGTCGCACAAGCGGAGCAGCAGCTTCAGCCGCGCCACCAGGTCGAGGGTGTGCTCGCGGCAGTACTGGTCGATGGGGACGCCGTCGACGAATTCCATGACCAGAAAAGGCATGCCTTGGGCATCACCGCCATCGATCAGCCGGGCAATGCCGGGATGCTCGAGACGGGCCAGGATCTGTCGCTCGGCGACGAAACGCTGGAGCAAGTCGGGTCCGGCCAGTTCAGCGCGGATGAGCTTGATCGCAACGGTCTGCTCGAAGGCGCCGTCGGCACGCTCGCCGCGGTAGACGGTTCCCATCCCTCCGCTGGCAATGCGTTCAAGCAAGCGGTAGCTGCCGAGTCGAGTGCCGCTGAGGTCCGTGGACTCGATCGACAGCGGATGCCGGTCGAGCAGGCCGGCCTCTCCGGTATCCGCCGCCAGCAGCCTGAGTGCGGCCGCCCGCAGCATCGGATCTGCGGCCCGTGCCTCGATCCACTGCTGGCGCTGGTCCGCCGGCAAGTCAAGGCTATCGCTGTACAGCTGCAGGGCGCGGGATTCGATCACCGTGCGCTCTCCGCTCATGGGCGCCCGTCCATCGCCTGCTTTAGCCAGGTGTTGGAGGCCCGCCAGGCACGATTCACGCTGCTCACCGAAACGCCGGTCAGGCCTGCGCACTCTTCGATGGTCAGCCCGCCGAAGTAGCGCAGTTCGATCAGGCGCGCATACTCAGGGTTAAGTTCGCCTAGCCGGGTCAGCGCGCGATCGAGGTCGAGCAGGTCGAGCGGTGCGGAGACCGCCAGATCGGCGGCCAGGGTGATCGACAGCCGCTCGCCCAGCTTGCGGTCCTCGACCTGCCGATGGCGGCCGCGGTCGATCAGCAGCTGGCGCATCAGCCTTGCGGAAAGCGCCAGGAAATGGCCGCGGCTTTGCCAGTCAACCTGGCCGCAGCCGAGCAGCTTGAGGTAGGCCTCGTGGACCAGCGCGGTGGGCTGCAGCGTATGGCCTGCCCGTTCACGCGCCAACTGCCGCGACGCAATCGCCTTGAGCTCGGTGTAGAGCATGTCGATCAGCTGGCTGGCCGAGGCCTGGTCGCCTTCAGCCCAGCGCCGCAGCATTCCGGTCAGATCAACGGGCGCATCGCTCACGGCGGCTCATCGCAAGGCCTGTCGTGGGACGAGTATAGCCCTGCGCACTCTGCCGCAAGCGCGCCGCCAGCCGGCTCGGTCTTCGCGTACGAGGCAGCGACTACTCGTAGCTCAGCGCGCTGTCGCGGCCCCAGAAGACGCGGTAGGCGAAGATCGTGTAGCCGATGATCATCGGCAGGGTGATCATCGCGCCGATCAGCATGATCCACAGCGAGCCGGGTGCGGCGGCGGCGTCCCAGAGGGTCAGGCGGTCGACCACCAGGTAGGGGAACAGGCTGTAGGCAAGGCCGGCGAAGGCGAGCACGAAGAGCGCGATGCTGCTGGCGAACGGGGTCCAGTCGGCGCCGACGCCGCGGCCGAGCCGACGCAGGCGTGACTCCGCATAGAAGAAAACCAGGGCCGAGAGCAGGGGCAGCTTGAGCAGGAAGAAAAACGCCGGCATCGAGAACCACTTGCTGAAGATGCGCTCGGAGACCAGCGGCGTCACCACCGACACCGCGGCAATGCCAAGCCCGGTCAGCCACAGGGCGCGCCAGGCCCAGCGGATGGCCCGCTCGCGCAGCGCGCCGCTGCTCTTCATCAGCAGCCAGCCGGCACCCAGCAGGACATAGCCGCCAGCCAGACACACCGCGATCAGGGCCGCGAAGGCGATGCCCGCGGCATCATCGCGAAAGCCGGTGATGTAGCTGCCGAGCATCCAGCCCTGCGACAGCGCGGCGATCAGCGAGCCGGCGAAGAAGGCGCCGTTCCACAGCGGCTTGTGCTCGTCGTGCGCCTTGACCCGGAAGTCGAAGGCGACGCCGCGCAGGATCAGGCCGATCAGCATCAGGGTGACCGGCAGATACAGCTCGCCGAGGATGATGCCGTGGGCCTGCGGGAAGGCCACCAGCAGCAGGCCGACGCCGAGCACCAGCCAGGTCTCGTTTGCATCCCAGAACGGGCCGATCGAGCCGATCATGCGGTCCTTGTCGGCCTCGTCGGCCAGCGGCAACAGCATGCCGACGCCGAGGTCGTACCCGTCGAGGATCACGTAGGCCAGCATCGCAAGGCCCATCAGGGCGGTGAAGATCAGTGGCAGCTGGGCTTGCATCTCAGGCACCTCCGGGCAGCTGGCCGGCGGCTTGGTCGCGCGCCTCCTGCTTCACCGCGCGACCCTTGCGCGCCATCAGGAACAGCACCGACATGTAGGCGCCGAGCAGGGCGATGTACAGCGCGAGGTAGGCGGCAAGGCTCATCCCGATGTGGCTGGCCGGCACCGCCGAGGCGGCGTCGGCGGTGCGCAGCACGCCGTAGACCAGATAGGGCTGGCGGCCGATCTCGCTGACATACCAGCCGGCCAGGGTCGCCGCCCAGCCGGAAAAGCTCATGCCGACCAGCAGGCGCAGCTGCCAATTTCCCAACATGCCGTTCCGCCACAGAGTCCAGCCACACCACCAGGCGGCGAGCAGCATCAGCATGCCGACCCCGACCATGACCCGGAAGGCGAAGAACACCGGCGCCACCGGCGGATGCGCGTCGGGGAAGCTGTTCAGGCCCTTGAGCTCGCCGTCCAGCTCGTGGGTGAGGATCAGGCTGGCCAGCTTGGGGATGCCGATGGCGTAGTCGTTGCTGCGGGTTTCCTCGTTGGGAATGGCGAAGATCAGCGCCGGCGCGCCGCGCTCGTCCTCCCAGATGCCTTCCATCGCAGCGACCTTGGCCGGCTGGTGCTCAAGGGTGTTGAGCCCGTGCAGGTCGCCGGCGATGATCTGGATCGGGATCAGCACCGCTGCTACCAGCACGCCGCTGCGCAGCGCATGGCGCACGTCGGCGCCGCGCTGGCCGGCCAGCCAGCGGTAGGCCGAGAGACCGGCGACCAGGAAGGCCGCGGTCAGGCCCGAGGCGAGCAGCATGTGGGCGAGCCGATACGGGAAGGAAGGATTGAAGACGATCGCCCACCAGTCGGTCGGATGGGCCTGGCCGTTGATCATCTCGAAGCCGACGGGAGTCTGCATCCAGCTGTTCAGCGACAGGATCCAGAACGCCGAGGCGGTGGTGCCGGCGGCGACCAGGAAGGTCGCGAAGGTGTGCACCCGCTCGCCGACCCGCTTGCGCCCGAACAGCATGATGCCGAGGAAGCTGGCTTCGAGAAAAAACGCGGTCAGCACCTCGTAAGCGAGCAGCGGGCCGGCGATATTGCCGACGGTCTCCATGAAGCCCGGCCAGTTGGTGCCGAACTGGAAGCTCATGGTGATGCCGCTGACCACGCCCAGCGCAAAGGTCAGGGCGAATACCTTGACCCAGAAGAAGTAGGCGTCGAGGAATGACTGGTCGCCGCTGCGCGCGAAGCGCAGCTTGAAGTACAGCAGGAACCAGCCGAGCGCGATGGTGATCGTCGGGAACAGGATATGGAAGCTGATGTTGGCGGCGAACTGGATGCGCGCCAGCAGGATCGGGTCAACCATCTCGGCGTTCATGCCGCACCCTCCTCGTCATGTCGCCGCGGCGGCGAACGGCGCAGCAGGCGGTCCTTGAAATCCAGCAGTTTCACCGCGCCGGCGCCCAAGCCCATGAGCTGTTCGAGGGTTTCCGGCGCCAGCCGGCGCACTTCGCCGAACCAGTCGGTGAGCTGTTCGATCAGCTCGTGCATCTGCCGCATGCGCTCCTGTGCGTGGCGCTCTTCGGCGCTGGCCGGGTTTTCCAGCATGGCGTCGCGCAGCATCGACAGGGTCGGGTCGATCTCGCGCCGCTGGCGCTCCTCGGCCAGGGTCTTGAAGATCTGCCAGACATCGTCCGGCGCCGAGTAGTAGTCGCGGCGGTCGCCCGGCTGGTGGGAAAGTCGCACCAAGCGCCAGCTGGCGAGTTCCTTGATGCCCATGCTGACGTTGCTGCGGCTGACCTGCAGGCGCTCGGTGATCTCGTCGGCATTGAGCGGCTGGGCGGACACGAAGAGCAGGGCGTAGATCTGCCCCACGGTCCGGTTGATGCCCCAGCGCGAGCCCATCTCGCCGAAGTGCATGACAAAACGCTGAGTGAGCGGGGGAAGTTCCATGTCTGTTCTTTCAGTAATTTCTGAAAGAAGTGTACCCACGGGGAATGAGCGGGTGGTGAAGGCGGCATGGGGGGCCTTTCGCCAGCTTGCTGGCGATCCCGGGGAAGTGGGTGCGGTCGGCGCCCCTGTCGTGCAGGCCGAGTCGCTGGTGGATGGCGCTTTGACGCGCCTTTCGCCAGCCTTTCGCCAGCAAGCTGGCTCCTACATCAGGCCCGTGATTGGTTCGCCAGTTCGGACCCGGAGAGCGACTTCACTGTAGGAGCCAGCTTGCTGGCGATCCTGTCCTGCCATGACGCGTTGGAATTCAGAAATCCCTTACGTCGCAACGGGTCAGTCGCCGATACCGCGAGCCCCGAAGAACGGCTCAACTTGAGCCATGCATCCCGTAACCCCCCTGCGGTCATGCCCGCCTGCGCGGCGGCCGCCGTTCGATTCCCGGACAGTGCTAATTCCTGACCACCTGCTGCGCCGGCTGCATGCGGCGCTTCGGCGGTCACCACGCCGCCTGCGAAGCGGCACGCACCCTCGCCTTGCCTGGGGCATGGGGCGATGCCGAACTGCTGGCCTGGGTGCTGATGCCAGATCACCTGCACCTACTGCTGCGATTGGGCGAACAGTCGCTCACCCGGGTGATGCAGCAGGGCAAGTCGCGCATCGCGGTGGCGGTGCAGCGTGTTGAGTATTTGCCACCGCCGTTCTGGCAGCCGGCGTTTCATGATCGCGCGCTACGCAGGTCGGAGGACATCCGGCGAGCAGCGCGGTACCTGGTGGCCAAGCCGTTGCGGGCGGGACTGGTCGAGGAAATCGGGGCGTATCCGTATTGGAATGCGGTGTGGCTGTAGGAGCCAGCTTGCTGGCGAAAGGCGCCTCGGACGGAGAGATCGCCAGCAAGCTGGCTCCTACAGGTGAGCGGGGCCGGCTGGGCCTGGCGGACTAGCGCGCTAGGCGAGCTGCGCTAGCGCCTTGCGGTAGTCGGACTCGGTCTTGTCGCGGAGACGATGCCTGCCGCCGCGCACCTGCCACTGCCCTGCGACCATGACGGCGTCGACCATCGGCCGGTTGCTGGCGAACAGCCAGCGGTCGATGACGTCGTCCGCGGTGGCGCCGGCCAGCGCGACGGCGGCGGGGTCGAGGACGATCAGGTCGGCACGCCAAGGACCTTGTGCATCGGGCGCGGCGAGCTGTCCGATGCGCGCCCCTGACGCTTGGGCGCCACCGGCGAGTGCCCCGCGCAGCAGCACTTCGCCGCAACTTTCACCCTGCGCGGCGACCACGTTGCGACGTAGCGCGCGCAGCCGCTGGCCGTATTCCAGCCAGCGCAGCTCTTCGACCGCCGACACCGAGACATGGCTGTCCGAGCCGATGCCCCAGCGGCCGCCGGCATCGAGATAGGCGCGCAGCGGGAACAGGCCGTCGCCGAGATTGGCCTCGGTGGTCGGACACAGCCCGGCGACCGCGCCGCTGGCGGCGAGATCAGAACACTCGGTTTCATCGAGATGGGTGGCGTGGACCAGGGTCCAGCGCGGATCGATGCCGATCCGGTCGAGCAGCCAGCGCACCGGGCGCGCGCCGCGCAGGGCAAGGCATTCCTCGACCTCGGCCTGCTGCTCGGCGATGTGGATATGCACGGGGCAGGCGCTCGGTCCCGCAGCCAGCACCTCGCGCAGCGCCGCCTCGGGGACGGCACGCAGGCTGTGGAAGCAGATTCCGCTGTGCTGCAACGGGTGCCCCGAGCCGCGCAGACCGTCCAGCAAGTCGAGGTACTGGCTGGTGTCGCAGCCGAAACGACGCTGCCGCTCGGACAGCGCGCGGCCATCGAAACCGCCGGTCTGGTAGAGCACAGGCAGCAGGGTCAGGCCGATGCCGACCTCGTCGGCCGCCTCGCGGATGGCCTCGGCCATCGCTGCGGGCTGCGCATACGGCCGGCCGTCGACATCATGGTGCAGGTAGTGGAACTCGCAGACATGCCCGTAGCCGGCCTCGAGCATCTCTACATACAGCTGCGCTGCGATGTCGCGCAGCTGCGCCGGCTGCAGGCGCTGGGCGAAGCGGTACATCAGCTCGCGCCAGGTCCAGAAGCTGTCCTCGGGATCGCCCTGGCGCTCGGCCATCCCGGCCATGGCGCGCTGGAAAGCGTGCGAGTGCAGGTTGGGAATCGCCGGCAGCACCCAGCCAGCGATGCGCTCGCGGCCTTCCGCCGCGGCACCGGGCTGCACCACAGAGAGCATCCCCGCGGCGTCGATATCGAGGGCGACCGCCGCGTGCCAGCGGCCGTCGAGGAAAGCGTGGTCGGCGAGATAGCGTTGCATGGGCGGATTGTCGCCCGGCGGCGGGGCGCGCGTCAGGTCCGGGTGCCCGGCTCGGCCAGCGGCAGGCACAGGCGCACGCCAAGGCCACCGAACGTGGCGTTCTCCAGCTCCAGCTCACCGCCGTGCAGGGCGGCGACCCGAGCGGCGATCGACAGACCCAGCCCGCTGCCCTCGACGCCGCTGCCGAGGCCGCGATGAAAACGCGCCAGGGCACGTTCGCGTTCCGATGGGGGAATGCCCGGGCCGGAGTCCTCGCAGACCACGCAGCCACGGCCATCGATCACCGACACAGTCAGCCGAACGCGGCCCGGTGCGGGCGTGTAGCGCAGCGCGTTGTCCAGCAGGTTGCGCAGCAGGATGCCCAGGGACAGCGGGTCACCGGTCACCCGTACTGGACGCTCGCCGTCGAGTTCCAGCTCGATGCCCTGGCCGACCCCGGCGTCGAGCAACTCGCTGGCGACCTGCTGCGACACGGCCAGCAGGTCCACCGATTGCAGGCTGGGCAGCACTGCGCCGGGTTCCAGCCGGCTGAGCGTGAGCAGCTGTTCCACCAAGCGCTCAAGCCGGGCCAGGCCGCGCTGAAGCGCCAGGGTGGACTGCTCGCGGGCGTCGGCGCTCGGCGCGGCGCGCAGGTTCTCCAGATGCACCCGGAGCGCCGCGATCGGCGTGCGCAGCTCGTGCGCGGCGTCGGCGGTGAAGCGGCGCTCGCGCTGCAGGGCAGCGTCGAGCTCGGCCAGCAGCCGGTTGACCGCCTGCGCCAGGCGGCGGATCTCGACCGGCGCATCGCTCTCCCTGATCGGCTGCAGGCGGTCCGCGGCGCGTCGCTCCAGTTCACCGGTGACCGCGCGCAGGCGACGCGAGGCGAGCCGGATCGCCAGCCAGACCAGCACCGCTACCAGGGGCAGCTCGATCGCCAGCGGAAGCAGCAAGCCGCGGGCGATGTCGCCGGCAATGTCCGCGCGCACGTCCCAGCGTTCACTGGCGAGGTACCAGCGTCCGCTCTCCGACCGCAGCACGAAGCTTCGCCAGCGCTGGCCATCGACCAGCGGATCGGCATAGCCGGGCGCAAACGCCGCCAGCGGCGTGCGCGGGGCGTTGTCCGAGGCCAGCAGCAGAGCACCCTCTGCTGAGAACACCTGGAAGGCGAGCTTGGTCTCGTAGGCGTGGCCGCTGGTGGTCGCCAGCTCAAGCCCTTCGCCGCCGGCAACTCCGGCCCAGACATCGATGATCACCGGGGTCCCGCTGCCGTCGCCCTGATGGAAGGCGCCGTCCGCGAGTCCGCGCAGAACACGCGCCGAGTGCGCCAGCTTGGCATCGAACAGCTCGCCCGCCTCGATCACGCCCGAGCGATAGGCAAAATAGTCGGACGCCACCACGGCGGCGCTGATCACGCCGAACAGCAGCCAGAACAAGCGGCCGAACAGCGAATCGAATGGGCGCATCAGGTCTCCGCGATCGGCACCAGGTTCAGCGCGTAGCCTACTCCGCGCACGGTGCGGATCCGCTCTGCGCCGAGCTTGCGGCGCAGATGATGAACATGGACCTCGAGCGCATTCGAGCTGACATCCTCGTCCCAGCCATACAGCGCCTGCTGCAGCCGTTCGCGGGTGACGATCCGGCCGCCGCTGTCGGCGAGCATGCGGAGCAGGGCGAACTCGCGCCGCGGCAGCTCGATCCGCCGCCCGCTGACCGTAGCCTCGAAGCTCTCGGGATAAAGGATCAGGTCGCCCAGCGCCGACGGCGCGGCGCTGACTCCTTCGCGGCGCCGCAGCAGGGCCCTTACCCGGGCCAGCAGTTCGGCGGGGTCGAAGGGCTTGCCGAGAAAGTCGTCGGCGCCGGCATCCAGCGCGGCGACCCGGTCGCTGACCCGGTCGCGGGCGGTCAGCACGAGGATCGGCAGGTGGATCCGCTTGGCGCGCAGCTGGCCGATCAGGGCCTGTCCATCGATCCGCGGCAGGCCGAGGTCGAGGATCAGCAGATCGAACTCGTTGCTGCTCAGCGCCTGCAGGGCGCTGGCGCCATCCTGCAGCCAGTCCACGGCATGCCCGGCGCGACGCAGCGCGAGCTGGACGCCTTCTCCCAGCAGTCGGTCGTCTTCCACCAGCAGCAGACGCATGGATGCCTCCCTCCTTCCCCGAGTGTACGGCTTAGCGCAGGCGCGCCTCGACCTTGGCAAGCAGGTCGCGCGCTTCCTCGCGGCGTCCGCGGTCGGCCAGCGCGCGGTCCGGGCGGTCGCCGGCTGCCAGCGCACGCTGCAGGTGTTCCCGGGCGCCGCGGTGATCGCCCTGCTGGTGGAGGAAGTCGGCATAGAAGAAGTTCGCATCGATGCCGTTGGGTGCGATCTCCAGACCCTTGCGCAGCAGCTCACGGGCCTGGTCGTCGTCGCCGAAGCCCAGCGGCCAGCCGGGCACCTGGTAGTAGAGGCTGCCCAGGCTGGTGTAGGCCGAGCCATCGAGCAGGTCGGGGCTGCGCGCTATCACCTGCTCGAAATCGGCCTTGGCGCGCTTGACCAGGGACAGCGCGCCAAGGCCGCCTTTGGCCCCGGCTTCGCTGGACAGCACGATGCCTTCCCAGACCAGCAGCCGGAGGTCATCCGGAGCGGCCCGCCGGCTGCGTTCGAGGTCGCTCAGCAGGGACTCATAGGCGGCGACCCGCTGCGCTTCAGGCGTCGCGTAGCGGATCTCCGCCCAGCGCGACTGGATCGCCGGCAGGGGGTCGGTGGTGATCGCGCTCGATGCAGCCGTCGGTGTGAGGCTGGGTGCGGGCGCGGCGGATTCGGCGGCAGGCGCGCTGCCGGATGCGAGCAGGCCGAGCAGCAGGATGCCGGGAGCGGCTGAACGGGCGTTGATGGGAAGCCTCATCGGATGGATCTCCATGTTCAGGGGGAAGGGGCGACATCGACCGCCGGCCCGGGGGCCGGCGCGTCGGCATCGCGAATGGCCGCCAGCTTGCTGCGCAGGGCGCGGTCGACCAGTTCCGGCAGCAGGCCATTGAGGCGGACGAACAGTTTTTCCGGCCAGCCGACCTGCATTCGCCGCGTGCCGGACTCGATTGCGGCCAGCAACTGGGCGGCGACCCGCCGCGGCGGGTCGACCGCCGTCGACAGGCGCCGGTTCAAGGCCTGTACCGGGGCCGGGTTGAATCCGGTGTCGGTGGCCCGCGGCGACAGCCACTGGAAGCGCAGCGCGCTGTCGGCGTACTCGCGACCCATGG